>NZ_JAOWDG010000059.1:0-7215 GCF_030334745.1 Citrobacter sp. Cb080
TGATCTTGACCCTCCATCTCCGAACAGCTTTTGTATCTTAAGTTAACGATGTCCGCTGCCGCCGGTATTCCCTCGGGGAGTGATATCCCAGCGCGCTGTGCGGGTGGTTTTCATTGTAATGCGTGAACGCTACTGCAAGGTTTCGCAGTGCTGTTCTCACATCCGGTTTTGGCATGAACGCGATATAGTCTTCTTTCATCGTTTTCACGAACCGTTCGGCCATGCCATTACTCTGCGGGCTGCTCACCGCTGTTGTGCAGGGCTCCAGATTCAGCTCTCTCGCGAACCTCCGCGTTTCATACGCGGTATACGCTGAACCGTTATCCGTCAGCCACTGCACCGCTGTGTCGGGCAACCTGTCGCCGAAGCGCTTTTCCACCGACCTCAGCATCACATCCTGCACGGTCGAACTGTCATAGCCTCCCGTGCTTGCTGCCCAGTCTATGGCCTCACGGTCGCAGCAGTCCAGCGCGAACGTTACCCGCAGTTTTTCGCCGTTGTCGCAGCCGAACTCGAAGCCATCTGAACACCAGCGCATATCGCTTTCTGCCACCGCTATCTTGCCCTTATGTTCACGCTTCGGTCGCTCTGGTTTGTGATGCAACAACAACAGGTTATGCTCACGCATTATCCTGTAAAGCCGTTTGGCATTCACAGGTAGCTGTCCCTCTGTGCGACGTTGCTTGCGCAGGATGCCCCACACGCGTCGATAACCATAACTCGGCATATCGCTGATAATGTTGAGGATAGCCGACAGTATTTCTGCGTCTGCTTCTTCATTACGCCGGTTACAGCGCCTGTCCTGCCAGTCGGCAGAACGGTTAATCCGCAGTGACAGTTGCGCACGCGACACGCCCATGGTCCGGCAGACCATGGCTATTCCCCGTCCTTTGGCAACAAGGGCGCGTGCGCTATCCATTTTCGCGACTGACCGTACTCCACGGCTTCTTTCAGGATCTCAACTTCCATCGTCTTCTTGCCCAGAAGGCGCTGAAGCTCCCGGACCTGCTTCAGAGCAGCAGTAAGCTCAGAAGCAGGAACGACTTCCTCTCCAGCCGCAACGGCGGTGAGGCTGCCTTCCTGATATTGCTTCTTCCACTTAAACAGCAGGCTGGGCTGGATACCATGCAGGCGGGCGACATGGGAGACATTCATACCCGGCTCCATCGTCTGCTGGATAATGGCGATCTTCTCCTGAGGAGTTTTACGTTTACGGACTTCTTGCCCTAACAGGATCCCGGTCATCTCAAAATTGGCGTTAGTGTTAGACATATATTCAAGCCTATCTCTTATCTGGAGATACAGCTACTGTCCGGTGTTTCAGGGGGCTACATCAACTTCAGTTTAAATAACGCAAGCTGGGATCTCTCGTACATCGGGGAGAAGCAAATTGCCAAGCTCTATAGCACCGACAACGGCAGTGTCGCCGTGTCTTTCATTGACGGCAACCCGCTCATTTTTGTTCTGCATCTGGTTAATGATGACGGTAGAAAAGGCACTTACAACCTCAGCGAATGCTCTGAGCTATAAGGGGCGGTAATGAAAAAACTATTCGCAGCCGCCATATTTTTGTCAGTGATACCGAACGCTTATGCATTGAGTCATGGAGATACCGCCACCCTAAAAGAAGGAACATTTAACTGTAAGAAGCTGACCGACTTTTACGAGATGATCAGTTACATCCAGGACAAAGACCAACAGGGTATGATGGGCCTCATCACTTCCGGTAAATGCCGTCTCCTAAAAGAATCGATGACAGTTGAGATTCAGAACGTAGACGATAAGGGGTTTGTTTTCTTCATTACCCCAGGTGGTCATGGTGGATGGTCAGCCACACAGTTCTTCAAAGAATAATCATCTCATGCAACGACTGGCGTGTGTGATCACGCCATTTTCATCTTCGCTCGTCAAAACGAATTCAACTCCTCGTTTCAAGTCTCAAAACCATCTCCTTATAAGACCACATCAACGCAACCACAGAATGCGGTTTCGCCTTATCTCAAAAGGTTGATCTTTTATTTTGAGACAGTTATTATTTTGATACAAACTTTTGAGACTTAGAGAACATCATGACTACTGTGATCGGATATGTGCGAGTTTCCACCAGCGACCAGAACGTTGAAAATCAGAAGCAGCAAATAGCCGATGCTGGTTATAGCGTTACTCGCTGGTTCAGCGATGAGGCGGTGAGTGGTGCAGTCAAGGCAGGGGAACGTCCAGGGTTTGGTGAACTACTCAGTTATGTGCGAGATGGCGATACGCTGATCGTGATTGCTATAGATCGCCTGGGGCGTAACACGATTGATGTTCTTTCCACCGTGGAAATGTTGCAGACGAAAGGCGTAAAAGTTGTCAGCTTGCGTGAAGGGTTCGACCTGTCAACGCCCGTTGGCAAAGCCATGCTTACCATGATGGCAGGACTCGCCAGCCTTGAGAAAGACCTGATAGCAGAACGCAGAACAGCAGGAATCAAACGTGCTCAGTCTGAAGGTAAGCATTGCGGCAGACCAATCAAGGCGACCGCAGAACAGGTAAAGGTGTTGCTAGAGCAAGGCCTACCGCCAGCAGCAGTTCAAGAAAAATTGGCAATCAGCAAAGCCACATTCTATCGATTGAAGACATCCTGATCAGTTCCACAGATATTTGAGAATTATTGCCAACACGAAGCGAGGAACACCAAATACCGGACTTAACACCGTCTCTATCCGCGCCACTGAATGCTGGTAGCTACCACAACATATCCGATAAATTTTGAAGATATATAAAGCTAAGTGATAGGCAGCTATGAGCGAGGAGCTAAAGTTCACATTATTTTACAGTCAGATATATGTATCACTAACTTAGTCGTTTATTAATAAAGTAGGAGCAGGTCACATTGTCTATATGTCTTATATATATTTACTAAATATAGTATCGAATGCCAAATATTGATTCCAACCACTGACAAATTTATGAACCATATGCATTAATACCTCTTTCAATTTTCAAGCAATGTAGTTGCTAGCTTATCATTATAGAGGTAGAATCTCCTATACATTTACTTCTTTGTTAATCACTTGGTATTGATGATGGGTAAGAAAGCCAAAAAGAAAATAAAAGTAATGAACTCTTACAGTGGTGTTAGTAAGATGGAATATGGTATTCGAATATTCCGACGTATGCAATTATTAAAATCTGAGGGCAAATCTTACGAGGAAGCAACACGTATTGCCAAAAGCGAGATCTGTAGAACTATATCTAACCGCCTAGAATCTTCTTACCTGCGTCGATGGTATAACATCAATGTTGATCAAGTAGCAAAGAAGGTTCATCAACATGATAATGCAAAACTCATAATCCCTGTTGGCAAAACACCAGTCAAACCGAAAAATCGTGTTTTATTCAAACCTGAACCAAAAACAGAGCCCACTACTTATGATCCCTGGCATGAAGCAAAAATTAAGCAAAATGCTATTAACCAAGTTAAAAAAGAACAGAGAGAGAATGAAACAATCCTTTTAAGACACCCTATTTCATGCATTGAATGCAAAATTGATTTTAAATCTTTTGGCGGTTTTGCAGATCATATGAGGGATGTGCATCATGCAAGTGTGAGCACTCCTAAACTAATACTGATGAAGGAGGTTAAAGCACCTGCAATCAATGTATGTTGTATTATCTGTAAAGGTGCTATGCCATCTGACAGCCTATTTTTTCACATTACAAGTAAACATCTCAACATAAATACATCTACTAAATCAGCGCCTATTGATGCTCTTGCTGAACCTAAAGCAACTGAATCATTTAGTGACAAGTGGATCAGGCTCTTCTCTGAGAAGGGTTATAATTATCCAATGGTAGAAGCGTTCAAACGCGATGCAATAAAACAGAAAATGAAACCTAAACAGATTCATGAGTTTCTTCTTGTATGTAAGCCGTCTAAACACCCTGTAAAAACACCTATATATGCTTTAGAATCGACAATTGCCCCCGAGCAATGCAGCTCCCCTGCAGATATCGTAGAAACGCTTGTAGAAGCACCTGTAGCCCTTGTTGCTAATGATACCTTATACGCGGCTACAGTTTCTGATTCTATTGAGCAGGCTTTATTTGCTGATCGCATTGTTCGTACCCGCACCAATCAGAATGATTTTAAAGAGCGTATAGCTGCTAATTTCTGCTATCGTTGCGCTATTACGGATAGCGGAGAAGCTCTCGAGGCTGCCCACATTGAGCCAGTAGGATCGGGAAATAACAACACATCTAACGGTATATTGATGCTTGCTTGTCTGCATCGTCTTTTTGACGCTGGTTTGATGGCTATCAACCCTGATTCTCTTACAGTACATTTCAAAGCTGATTGTACATATTTCGCTAAAAGCACGCTGGAAGGTAAAAAACTAAATAATCACTCAGTTCCTTTGAATAAATCAGGATTGTTAGAGCGTTGGTTTAATTTTAATGTTTAAGGGAATGATAAAGTAATGGAAACACTATCTTTTCTATTAAAGCTAATTAACCTTAATGAAATTTAATCGAACTATTAAGGCTTTTTAGCTTTGATAAATTCTTCTGACTTGAGCCACTGACATACTAACTGCGTCATTGCTGTTAAGGACAACGACATAAACGAAAGTGCTAAAAATGGCATTATCGTTGGAATTATCAACCATTTTTTTGAATCAGAAAAACCTAATGAAAACTGCGATAGGCATGTTAACAAGCAGAATGCAATAGAGAGAACGAGCAAATACGTGATATTGAGAAGAGGTTTGTAAAGGTCTGATTTTTTCACATCAGCATCATAACTTAAATTTTCGCCTTTTCTGTAGATAGTTAAATAATCTTCGGAATCAAACATTTTCTCTTTAAGATTAATTACCACAAATGTTAATAGAGACAATAGGAAAGAAGATATTCCGAGGAATGATGAAAAGACATAACCTCTCATATATGTTTTGTAATTGCCAATAAGCATATCCAAACAACCACTTATCTTAATACCAGCACACACAAAAACACCATATGCAATGAAACCAATAATACAACCAATTACAAGATTTCTTCCAAACATTCCGGCCTCCAACTTATTTCAATAGCTTGTGGTTGACGACAATGTCTTTGCTTTCTAAGTATACAGTGTTGGATAAAAAAGAGCTAACTGTCATTCCATTGATATTGCTTGAAAAATGCTCAAAGTCAAATAGCCCTACACTGTTGGATTTATCGATAAGCCCAATAAGTTCACCAGAGGATGCAACATTATCACGCCCTTTTACACTTACAGATTTTGCTTTTTCTTTGACTAAGTCATTGATATAACCTATCAAATTATCTCTACTGGCTTTTTTCCCTATGTTCATCCCACTGGTATTCATTTTGATCTGTACGCTTTTTAAGTTATTCTGATATGCGCCACTAATGAACCGTTTACTTGCACTTAAAGAAGTAAAAGTAACGTTTATTTCATCAATAAAATTATATTTCTTTAATTTATCGACTACTGAGGAGTTATCAACAAGTCTATTTATTTGAATTTTTTCATCTTTTTTCTTCGATTTATACAACACTCTTATTGCGTCAAAATAGCCTTGTCTTAACTTAGAATCAAACGAACTGAGCATCATTGAACCTTCATTATGAAGGTAAACTCCTTTAAGATTTTTTTTCTTAATAATGAGCATATTGATTTCACCGATAAAATCAGCGTTAGTATTGCTGTTCACGGAAATAGTGAAATTATTGTTATTATGCTTTAATTGAATATGAGATCTTGCGACCTTCTCGTTAAGGACTAATATTGAGAAGCAATCGCTATCTTCAAAAAACCTGAATTTAACATCTATGTCGCTGTTAGAATAATCCATACCTATGAAATTGTTTTTAACACAATCAGCTAAAAAAGTACCAAATGCTAACCGTCCACCTGTGTATACAATCTCAACTGGAATGCAATAAACATTCATAATCGAACCTTTCTTTTTATCTAATATGCAAATTATAAATAAAAAAACTTGACCTGCCCCCACGATTAGATACAACACTCAGTTAGTAACGTCGGAATCTTCATTCTCAGAATGACCCTTTCTCCAGCCCGCTGCAAATTCAGACGGTGTCTGATAATTCAGCGTGGAGTGCGGGCGGCATTCGTTATAATCCTGCCGCCAGTCATTAATAATTTTCCTGGCATGAACGATATCGCTGAACCAGTGCTCATTCAAACATTCATCGCGAAATCGTCCGTTAAAGCTCTCAATAAATCCGTTCTGCGTTGGCTTGCCCGGCTGGATTAAGCGCAACTCAACACCATGCTCAAAGGCCCATTGATCCAGTGCACGGCAAGTGAACTCCGGCCCCTGGTCAGTTCTTATCGTCGCCGGATAGCCTCGAAACAGTGCAATGCTGTCCAGAATACGCGTGACCTGAACGCCTGAAATCCCAAAGGCAACAGTGACCGTCAGGCATTCCTTTGTGAAATCATCGACGCAGGTAAGACACTTGATCCTGCGACCGGTGGAAAGTGCGTCCATGACGAAATCCATCGACCAGGTCAGATTGGGCGCCGCCGGACGGAGCAGCGGCAGACGTTCTGTTGCCAGCCCTTTACGACGTCTTCTGCGTTTTACGCCCAGGCCACTGAGGTGATAAAGCCGGTACACGCGCTTATGATTAACATGAAGCCCTTCACGGCGCAGCAACTGCCAAATACGACGGTAGCCAAAACGCCTGCGCTCCAGTGCCAGCTCAGTGATGCGCCCTGATAAATGCGCATCAGCAGCCGGACGGTGAGCCTCATAGCGGCAGGTCGACAGGGATAAACCTGTAAGCCTGCAGGCACGACGTTGCGACAGACCGGTCGCATCACACATCAACATCACGGCTTCCCGCTTCTGGTCTGTCGTCAGTACTTTCGCCCAAGAGCCACCTGAAGCGCCTCTTTATCCAGCATGGCTTCGGCAAGCAGCTTCTTGAGTCTGGCGTTCTCTTCCTCAAGCGACTTCAGGCGCTTAACTTCAGGCACCTCCATACCGCCATACTTCTTACGCCAGATGTAAAACGTGGCATCGGAAATGGCATGCTTGCGGCAGAGTTCACGGGCGGGTACCCCAGCTTCGGCTTCGCGGAGAATACTGATGATCTGTTCGTCGGAAAAACGCTTCTTCATGGGGATGTCCTCATGTGGCTTATGAAGACATTACTAACATCGGGGTGTACTAATCAACGGGGAGCAGGTCA
>NZ_JAOWDG010000060.1:0-24272 GCF_030334745.1 Citrobacter sp. Cb080
TGATCTTGACCCTCCATCTCCGAACAGCTTTTGTATCTTAAGTTAACGATGTCCGCTGCCGCCGGTATTCCCTCGGGGAGTGATATCCCAGCGCGCTGTGCGGGTGGTTTTCATTGTAATGCGTGAACGCTACTGCAAGGTTTCGCAGTGCTGTTCTCACATCCGGTTTTGGCATGAACGCGATATAGTCTTCTTTCATCGTTTTCACGAACCGTTCGGCCATGCCATTACTCTGCGGGCTGCTCACCGCTGTTGTGCAGGGCTCCAGATTCAGCTCTCTCGCGAACCTCCGCGTTTCATACGCGGTATACGCTGAACCGTTATCCGTCAGCCACTGCACCGCTGTGTCGGGCAACCTGTCGCCGAAGCGCTTTTCCACCGACCTCAGCATCACATCCTGCACGGTCGAACTGTCATAGCCTCCCGTGCTTGCTGCCCAGTCTATGGCCTCACGGTCGCAGCAGTCCAGCGCGAACGTTACCCGCAGTTTTTCGCCGTTGTCGCAGCCGAACTCGAAGCCATCTGAACACCAGCGCATATCGCTTTCTGCCACCGCTATCTTGCCCTTATGTTCACGCTTCGGTCGCTCTGGTTTGTGATGCAACAACAACAGGTTATGCTCACGCATTATCCTGTAAAGCCGTTTGGCATTCACAGGTAGCTGTCCCTCTGTGCGACGTTGCTTGCGCAGGATGCCCCACACGCGTCGATAACCATAACTCGGCATATCGCTGATAATGTTGAGGATAGCCGACAGTATTTCTGCGTCTGCTTCTTCATTACGCCGGTTACAGCGCCTGTCCTGCCAGTCGGCAGAACGGTTAATCCGCAGTGACAGTTGCGCACGCGACACGCCCATGGTCCGGCAGACCATGGCTATTCCCCGTCCTTTGGCAACAAGGGCGCGTGCGCTATCCATTTTCGCGACTGACCGTACTCCACGGCTTCTTTCAGGATCTCAACTTCCATCGTCTTCTTGCCCAGAAGGCGCTGAAGCTCCCGGACCTGCTTCAGAGCAGCAGTAAGCTCAGAAGCAGGAACGACTTCCTCTCCAGCCGCAACGGCGGTGAGGCTGCCTTCCTGATATTGCTTCTTCCACTTAAACAGCAGGCTGGGCTGGATACCATGCAGGCGGGCGACATGGGAGACATTCATACCCGGCTCCATCGTCTGCTGGATAATGGCGATCTTCTCCTGAGGAGTTTTACGTTTACGGACTTCTTGCCCTAACAGGATCCCGGTCATCTCAAAATTGGCGTTAGTGTTAGACATATATTCAAGCCTATCTCTTATCTGGAGATACAGCTACTGTCCGGTGTTTCAGGGGGCTACATCACTATCTACAGTGAATGACTCCCCAGGCTGGCGATTCATTGCTTTAGTAAACGCATCTTCAGATACATCAATTGCACCATCGGGAATTGACAGATAATCAACACCGGATGGATAAAACAATCCGTTCACGAATTTATGAGTTATTGTTTTCATTTTTAATCCTTAGTAACCAATGGCCAGCCATGAGCATATTTCAGCAGACCCACTCGGTGCCCAGTTTTGAATCCGTATCTGCTGTGTACCAAGTGGTTTAACGTTCATTGATGCGTTAGAACCGTCCGCCCATCGGTTGCCAACTGCAAACAATATACTGTTGGGGAATGCGACATTAAGATTATATGCCGCCACACTATTTGGCGGTGTTGATGTTTGACCCCATTGAATCATAAAAGTCTGAGCACCACCTCCGGCACCGATAACGGGTAGATACACGTATCCATTTGCGAGCATAGACGCTCTGAAAAATGACATGTCTGGAATATTTGCAATATCTCCAGCGCCTACATTTCTTTGCGCCGCTGTTTTTAGACCAAGGTCTGAGAGAACGCCAGCAGCATCACTACGGCCAAGCAGCGTTCTGGCGAAAGCTGTCAGGTCTGTCATGGCTACTTTATCTTTGCCGGTGAAGTACGGCATTTTGTTGGCCGATGTGACAAGAGCTGCTATCGCAGTGAGCAGCGCACTGTTCGCAGTGGCATTCTGGCTGATAGCTTCTTCAATAGCGTGTTGAAGCTGATTAAAATCAGATTTATTCGGGTTAATACCGTAGGCACTGAGCAAATTTAAAAGCTCCGCCTGGATAATGTTGTACCAGTCAGCCCCCGGATAACTGGCAGGAGTACCGCCGCCACCCTCCGTATACCAGCGGGGTGCAGAACTCTGCACAGCACCGACTGGAGGCATGGCAGAAACGCCACTGTTATTGTCTAAATGGAACATGTTGGTATTCCTTTATTGGTAGATATAAATAAAGACCTGGTGAGCAGGTTTATATTTCTCAAGAAGGCACTCAAGAACGCCACCGGAGTAAACGACAAGCGGCGTCAGGCAATTATCGAGTACCGTTGCATTACGGCGTTCTATGCTGTTCTTCACAATAATATGGGACGTATAACGGCCGTAATTTTTCCGTAATCGAGTGAGGCAGTTATCCATGCAGGTGGCATAAGCACCATCACTAAAAGATTCAATATCAATATCGAATCCATATTTGGCAGCCAGTTCGATATAAAACTGACGGTTGAGACTACCAACCATCCTGTACTTCTCTGCAGCCGCCGTTCTGCGTTCATCAAATGTCTGCCCAGCGCTGGTACAGTCCGGCAATCCCAGCCACTTCTCCCAGTCATCCAGCAGTACTGTCGACTGGTCGGGGAAACGTTCAGGCAGCAAACGCTCAATCGACTCATCGTCCTGCTCCGGGCCATCAGCCAGCGCACCAGCAAGCATGCTTAGCTCCGAACCGGGCTCTTTATTCCAGGCCAGCCCTGTAGGAAGTAGTTGCAGGAAGATTCGCTGAAATCGGGTCATGACCATGTGATCGTTCCTGGCACCAGTAGTTCATCTGCAGCCGAGTAAGTTGGTGACGTGGGTGAAATTAGCTCAAAGTCAGTCAGGCTCTGACTGGCAGCTATCACACGAACGATACTGGATGTTGTCAGCGTACTTCCGGGATCGCATTTGTTATAAAACAGCGACACCAGCCCATCCGTTATTTCACCCTTCAGAACATCCGTTTTAGGTGATATTTTAATAGTCATATCCAGCGGCTTTAATTTCGGTGCAAATACTGCCACCTCCGGCCCTTCTGGTTGTCCCTCAATAACGCCGGTAATCGGATTCGGATGCCCTGCAATATAATCCGTCACCCTGGCAATATCTGAATCACCCGGAATAATGCTGCTGTTACCATCCATCACAAACGCGACTCCGACCGTTCCCGGCCCCTGCCAGGTCGGCAGACACCATGCACGAGTTACACCAGCACATTCCCGCGCCCAGCGCTCATAGTCGTATTTATTACCGCCGCATGGCGGATGCTGAGCGCGAAACTCAAGCCGCGCCAGTAGTTCAGAGACCGGCTCAATATCACTACCGCCAGTCAGCCCGTTCGTGGCCACGGCATCTGAAGAAATCCCCGCGACAGGCGTGACCAGCGTCAATGCAGTACCCGCAGGAGCATTGCCGGCAGTCCCTGACACTACCGCCGTCACAGGGACATTGACGGTCCCGGCCGCTGCGACATCAAAATCAGCTTCAAGCGCATAAAGGATGTTGCCGGCACGCTGCCAGCGGGTATTTTTTGGAATAGTGCCGGCAGCGCTGGCCGTGACCGTAATCGGGTCGCTTGCCGGCGTCGGCTGCTTGCGGCGAATACCCCAGAACTGGCAATGTTTGAGCAATTCAGCTTCATCCGCATCACCGGGGATAATCTGGCGATATGCCCAGGAAATATGCTCATGCAGACCTGCATCGAGACCAGCCTGCGCACGCGCCAGCACGCCCAGGACTTTTTCCTTATTTCCTGTCGCGGAACCTTTTAAACGCTGCTGAATATTACCTTCAGCACGCGCGATTAATTCAGGCAACGTAGGCGATTTATAAGGCATGTTAAATTCCGTTATATTGCGATTTAAAGGAATAAGGACTGACAGAGCCATCCGGCAGCGTGAATTCAATATCCAGCTGCAACCAGCCGCTTTCCGGCTGGCTGGCGTAAACGGCTATCTTTTTCACGCGGCCGGCTTCTTTAAGCCATACCAGCGCCTCAAGCGCATATTCAGCAGCGCGGGTGAGCACTGAATTGAGTGTCTTTTCACGGGAAAGCAGCCACAGTCTTGAGCCAATAGGACGGTCACGGAAGGTATCTGCCCACCACCCACGACGGTCAGTGTTATCGCCGGGAATATCATCTGAATCCAGCGCACGACGATCCGTATGCAGAGAAATGATGACGTCATTAGTCAGACTGTCGTCGGTCAGCATGTCCTCGCCGTTCTGCGCAATATCACCCCGGCCATTAATCCAGACGAATGCCAGGTCAGTCATTGCATCTCCTTAGTTAATGGGCCGTCATGTTCTTCATGTACGTGGTCTTTGGTGGACTTACCATCAACGATGATATCTGGCGCAGTGGCTTCACCCTGAAGCTCCGTTTTACCTTTAACCTGAAGATTTTTATCTACCTCAAGGTCACCGGTAAACCGGGCTTTTGGCATGTCGAACAACCCACGTTCATCAGCGTACACCTCAACCGTTTTGCAGGTCACAATGGCCCGGCCGTCTTTGGTTAAGCGGATGCGGTGCCCCTCGTAGTGATAAAGACCGCTATCGCCCGCGACCAGACCGACAGGACGATAACGACGGTCATCAACCACCAGAGCTACGGCGGAATCAGTATCGCCGCCAAGACTCACCATAATGGCTTCAGAGCCAGCCAGCGGGACGCTAATCTGACCGTACTGCAGAGGGCGCTCGACGTCATCCAGTGGACCATCATCAAGGCTCGTCACCTGCAGGTTCTGCATCTTCAGGCTGTCATTGACCAGCGTTACCACGGCGCGGCCAATCATCAGCCGCAGCCGGCGCATGACGGGAGCAATCAGACGCTGAAATGCCTGTTCACTCATGGGCGCTTCTCCGGGTGCTTGCGGTAATACTCTTCAGCCAGCGCATCCACGCCGCTCTTATCTTCGCTTTTACGGGATTTTTTCGTTTTACTGTCCGGCTCAATTGGTACCAGCCAGCCATCGCGCGGGGTAAGCGTCAGCGTGGTCATGATGCCGGTGCGATCATCCAGCGCCAGTACGACTTTGCTGACCAGAAGCGGTCCCGTAGTGATACTGAAGCGGGATGCATCGATATCGACCAGCAGGTTAGGCATCCACAGCGAACCATCGCGGCGCAGCCAGCCGTCTACTTTCGCCTCGAAGGTGCGTGATTTAGCCAGGCGACGACGCATTTCACGTGTCGCGCGGCCGCTGGCACCTTTGGAATCCGTTTTGCTGTCAGCAAGGATGATCGTCGGGCGGTAGCGCGTGATATCGGAGTCTTTCACCTCAGCTTTCTGACTGGCGATGTTTTTTGCGCTCTGGTCGTCACCGACTTTACCGCTGGCGCGGCCGTGGCCAGCGACAATGTAATCACTGAAGCGGTCACGATCGTCTTCTTCAAACTCCATCTCAATCAGGTTCTCACCGAGGATCAGCTTATCGGTCTGGGTTTCATCCGCGCGGGTGAAAACCAGCTCACCAGCGGCATTGCTGGTCATCAGCACACCACGGGCGCGGCTGGCACGCCCCAGCGCCTCATAGACGGTTTCTGAATAATCGAGTGTGAAGGACGGGAACGGCGCTGAGGATTCACTGTCGGTCAGTTCCCAGCGGACGGTCACCTTATACGGGCCGCACAGGTCACGCGCAATCTGCTCAAGCGTGCGCCCCTTCCACTGGCGGCCCTGATAGATAGCCGCGCAGTCAATCAGGTCAGCAGTTTTATCCCGGCCGGAGATGGTGATGGACATAGAGTCGGCCGTCATGTTGCGACGACGGCCATCGAGATAACCGGTAATGACCGTCTGGCCATTAATGGTGAGGGTAAAAGGCTGACCCGGAGAAAGTGATGATAAATCGGTTTCTGGCTGAACGTTGACACCGAGTTCGAAATAGCCGGAGAGTGATTCGATGGAGCGGTTAATATTGATGGTCGTCCACCCGGCGAAAATCTTTCCTGCGGTGCGTAATTCGACGTCAGCCATCAAGGATCTCCAGAGAAACGCCCCCTGGCATCAGGAGCGGATTGGGTACACTGTTTCGGCGACCAAAACGCTGCCAGTAAAGGCTGTCACCAGTTTCGCGATACAGGGCAACCAGTGCCGGCTCCGTCTGATTTAGGGTGACGTTGCGTACATTCGCCAGATGAATACCGCGAGTACGCAAATCGTTAATCACCACAAGACGAAACGTGGCCAGTTCAAGGCTGCTGGCCGTAAATCCGGCATCAGAAGCAGCAATGGTGCTGTCATCCAGCATCTGGCCCAGTTCACTGGTAACCCGTTCGATATCAGCCTGGCTTTCAAAGAGTGGAAACGATGCCGGACTGTTCTCTGAGGCTACAGAAGTTGAATCGCTCCGGGTGATTCCGGCGGCTGAGTCCTGCTGAGTTGCTGAAGGTGTGGAGACAGAGCTGACTGGCGTCGTGGTCGTCAGTTCTGGAGTGCGGGAGAGTCCATCATCAGTGGCCAGTGCATCAGTCAGAACGGCAGATGCCGCTTCAGCCTGGCTGGTCTGTGTGGCGACGGTCGCAACATAATACAGTGTATTAATGTTGGACGCAGCGGCCTGATCAAGATGGGCGGTAGTCGTGCCGGACTGCCGGCGCTTCAGATTCACCCCCAGACGCTCCCACGCCTGGAATGCTGAACCGGAATCGGTCACATCAGACAGCCCGGAGAATGCCCCCAGAAGGTTCGCGGCCAGTAGTGCTGGCGCATTGACCATCGCTGTCGCCGAGCCTTTTACCTTCGTGATCGCCGAAAGCAGACCATTAACGCTACCCATCACGCCAGCGTTTTCAATCACACCGGAGATATCTTCAAACACACCGCTAATAGCATCGGCCACAGCAGCTGCGCCATCAGTTGCTTCCTGAACGGTTTGCCACGCCTCACTCATCGTATCGCCTAGAGAGCCAAACAGACTGTCTTTTTTCGCGCTGACAGCTGCTGCCGTATCTGCAGACGGCTCAGGCGCATTGTCCTCGGCTGCCGGATAGACGGTGATCGTAAATTCGTAATAATTCAGGTCATCGGCAGAATGCCTGCACTCCCATGTTTCGACCAGAACCTGCAACGTGCCAAACTCAGGATGACTGAGTTCACCTGCGCCAGCGGCATCGAGCGCCTCAATCAGGTTGTCTTTCTGGTTTTCAACGTCTTTCCCCAGCAAGCAGGCAGTGAAAGAGAACTCATGCAGTTTTCGCCCAAGATCAATCGCGCCACCCTTATCACGCAGCGGGTACTCACGTTTCACGATTCGACGTCCACCTGTCTGGCGTTGCTCACGATAAATCAGGAATGGCACGTTACGGAACGAACCCGCACCGTCTGCGCTTTTGTTTTTAAGCCCCATCGAATCACGGGCGCTGTTAATGCTGGCTACAGTGCTTTCAAACATGGTTTATCCCGTTAATAAGGGTAAAGGTTCTGACCAGTCCAGACGTTCATGCCCATGCCGTCTTCCTGAATATTGGTGCTGGTGATCTGCAGGCCGTCAGCCAGCTGGATTTTCAGCTGTGCCTGAGCACTGACTTTCTGTTCTGGTGGCGGGGTCTGCTGCTGGCCGCTGCTGTCGTTCCCGGCAAATTTCTCGTAAACATTCCCCAGCCATCCGCCCAGATAATCCCCAAGAACACCACCGAGAGTGGCACCGACAACAGTACCCGCCGGGCCGAGCAACGAGCCCAGTGCGCCGCCACCCCATGCGCCGGCTGTGCTGCCCATAGCAGAGCCTTTATCTTCAGCCGTCGCGTTTTCATCCATCAACGTTGGCACCATCATTGCGCCAGCCATCAACGGCCCACCAAAGCGGGAGAACATACGGCCTGCGCCGCGCCCAAGCCAGCCCAGCGCACTGGCACCTTTTGCAGCCACACGACCAATGGCACTGTTGGCCACCCAGCTACCAGCACCTTTGATGGCTGAGCCTGCGCCGGCAAGCATCGAGCCAGCGCCGCTGAAGATGCGGGAAAACAGCCCCGCTTTTGCGGCAGGAGCTGCTGCAGGTGATGGAACAACCGGGACACTGGTGCCACGACCACGTCCCGGCCCACGCTTGCGTTTACCATTACCCGCATAGACGTCGCCACCACCGCCGAACGACGCTGGCCAGTTGGTGACAAAGACCTGCTGGATGAGCTGCGGATTGCTCATGATAGGTGGCATACCCGGCCCGCCCGCACCTGGCTGGTTTCGGCCGCGCATCCACCGATAGGCACGGTATGGTGAGGTAGCAACCTGCCAGGTTGGACGAACGATAGCGCCGCCCATCCGTAGCGCCTTGTTCGCCAGCCAGATACCACCAATAACCTTGGCCATCGTTTTCAGGCTGACAATATTGTCATCCACCCAACTGAGGGCATCTTTACCCATTTTCAGGTAACGCCAGGTCTCCTGAGCGGCGCTGCTGATCGTATCAAAAGCCGTCTGGAAATTAGCGGCTAACTCATCGGTTAGCTGGTCAACACCACTTACACCGTTTGCTCCAGGTTTACTCAGTTGGCCATACCAGTCGAGCACACCTTTAACACGGCCTTTAAGTATGTCGAAAGGCCCTTTATTCATCAGTTTATCGGCGAAGTCTTCCCACACATCGCCCATCTGCGCGGTCAGCCCCGTCCAGCTGTTCATCGCTGTTTTCTGGGCCCCTTTCGATTCCTCACTTAAAGCCTGAAACAGTTGAATAATAGACTTCAGACCTAGATTGCCTTTTTCACCAGCCTTGCGGACTTCCTTGACATCTTTATTCCATTTATCTGCAAGAATCTGATAAACGTTGATACCGTAGCCTGTTAGCAAGTTGGCATCAGCTGCCGTAATCTGCTGGCGAGAAAACATCTGTTTGAGCTGGAGAGATGCCCCTTGCGCTGCATTTAAATCCCAGCCCTTGAGTGCCCCTTGGTCTTGCAGCATGGTGATAAAGTTAGTGGTCTCTTTATCCGACATACCGAACGATTTACTGCTGACCAGTTCCTGCATAACACCAGTCAGACCCCACGTGGAGTCTTTGGCGTTCTGAATGGCCCATTGCATCATTTCTGACGCATGCTGCTGGTTGCCTTTGTAGAGAGAGTTGAGCGCGATACGTTGGTTTTCTCGCGTGGACGCGATGCTGATGAATAGCTTATTGGCTGTGTAACCGAGGCCGGCTATCGTCGCACCGCCAGCAGTAAGCATGCCGAACGTGCGGGTTGCCGAGGAACCGAGGCGGTCAATGGAGTTTGAAACACTGGCGACGGAATTGCGCAGACCGTTCATCGCCGTCTGGCTGCTGCGAGCCATTGAGGAGATGTTCCCGGAGAACTGGCGGGAACGCTGGGCAATATTGCCCATTAAATCAATAATGATTGAGGCGCGAAATTGCCCAGCCATGATAATTACCTTTTAAAGAGGGTTTCAGCCTGCTTGCAGTGCCGGAAAAGGCGGGATAGCGGAAGAGAAAGGGCCCATTCCGGGCCCCCTTTAAGCATGACGCCGACCGCTATAGCCGCCTGTTCAATCTCATTCCGACACTGCAGCCACTCGCCCCCGGTCAGGGGTCATCGCCGCGGCCTGAGCAACATCACGTAAATCGGTCGCCAGTGAGACTCGATGGAAATCACGCTGGGACATTTTTTTAAGCAGAATCAGAGACAATGGCCCCTTAATAGCGCCGACAGTTGCAATCTGCCGGCGCAGCATTTCCAGCCCCATCTGAGAAGGTGAACTCACCAGTTGTGGACCCGCTTTGGTCTCCACAACTCGCTCAGAGGCCATCTGTGCATCAATAATGTCGCCGGCCATCAGCTCGCGGAAGGTGATGTCATATTGCATTTCCACCTCTTCACCCACGCCATAGGGGATGCCATCGAGCAGACGGAAAGTTCCATTTTTCAGGGCATCAAGGATTTCCTGCTGGAACTCAAAAGCTTCCAGCTCAGGGTCTTTAATCTCGGTCATGGACATGGTGACTCCTTACGCGATACGTTTGCTGGTTTTAGCGGCGAGTTTGATGGTGATTTCACCGTCGCTGTTTTGTGGTTCGTCGGTCTGCCAGGCATTTGGCATCATCCAGGTTTCCCCGGTATCGGCTTTAAACTCGGCGGTCACATCCGTCCAGTTGATGACTTCATCCAGACCAATACCGCTGCCACCAGGGATTTTGCATTCCAGTGTGGCTTCACGCGGCGTCGATTTATAGCCATAGACACGACTGCCTTTAACGGTTTCCCGAGTGTCACCCGCAGGGGTGAAGGTACAGCCCGCCAGCGTTTCAAGCTCAAGGCCGTTGACGCGGATAAAGGCGACGCCCTGACGTTGATTTCCTGCCATGTTCCCCCCTTAGAGGATGAAGCGGATCTGTTCCGCGAAGATGCGGAACTGGTTAATGAGGTTCGGCCCGGCCAGCACATCAACACGGTCACGATCACTTTTGTTGCGCACCACATAAAGCTCGTCTTTAAAGGTGGTGAAGTCTTCCACCAGACCGGCTTCCTCCCACTCGGTAAACAGCGCCAGCAGCTCCGTTTTGATAATCGATGGGGTTACAACCGGTTGACCCGGCGCGAAGTTCGTACCGTCGTCAGCGAGCTTATGACGCGGGAATTTCTGCGTAATACGCACGCGGGTCGAATAACGCAGATAGCTCAGTGTCGCGATGGTCTCAACGTTCAGATATGACGGGTCCGGGTCGCCGTAGCTGTTGGTTCGATACGTCGTGATCAACCGCTCAATCTGCACCTGGCCGCCATCGTTCACGGTGAAGGTACTGATGCCATCGAATAACAACCCGTTGCGCTCAGGCCAGGTGAAGAGGTCTGTCTGTACCGGCGGCATCAGGTTACTGACGACCAGCGTCTGCAACGGTCGGGCCGGGTCGATGCTCAGTGACGCCGCCGCAACGGCCGCAATACTGGTGCACCATACATACTGAGGCTGTGGTGTCGCCGGCGCACCCAGACAGCACAGCAGGTGATCGTTGCGGGACTGGCCGAACGTGGTCAGGCTCCCCATAGGGCCGTGATAGCTGGTAAATGCAATACCGTCAGCCTGGTTGATTGGCCCCCAGCGCTCCACCAGTTCGGTACGCAGCAGGTTCAGGTTGGCCGGGTCGGTATACGGCATGACCAGGTATTTAAACTGTAAATCGCCCATCGCGGCGATAGAGGCCGACAGGTCCGGGTTGCTGTTGGTATCAGCTGGATAGGTCACCGTGGCCACAATGCCACCAGGTGTCATTTCCTGATCGTAATAGTTGAAGCGCGTATCCGTCGGGCAGGAGCGGCCGAGAAACTTAGCCGATAACTTCACATCGGCATGGGTCGGGTCGGCGTTCGCGCCGCCGCTATCAGGTACAACGGTCGCTGTCACCGGCAGATCGTATTTTGCATTAATCAGGTCAGCCAGACTCTGCGCGATATCCGCGCCTTTATCGCCGGTCTTAACGGTGGCAGGAATGCGAACACCAGCAATATAAGTCACCAGCGTGCCGTTCTCCGTTGCTGTACCGCTCAGCTTAATAGTGGCGGCATCAGCAACACCCGTGCCATCGCCCTGGGCGATGCAGTACAGTTCAGCAACGCGGTTGAGCTTCAGGAACTCGGTTGCCATCAGGTGGATCATCGACCCCTGACCAAACGCTGCAGACGCCTGAGACGGGGAGTAAATACGTGTCAACGTATTCGCCGGCACTGACCCCACCGGCTTCTGATTAACGTCAGAAGCTCGCTGGCCGAACATCAGAACACGCTGACGAGGTGCAGGCGTGCCGGAAACGGCGTTGCTGTTGTTGAACTCGATATACGCCAGAGGAACGCGAATCGCGCCGCCTGCTGGAATCGAATCAAAAGAGATATCGCTCATTTCGCACCTTTCTTAGTGGCTTCTACCGGGAGCACGTCGCCATCTTTGAGGCGGCGCAGCCAGAAACTGGTTTGCGGCTTGGTCTCACCGTCTGCGGCCAGCAGTTTCATGGTCTGCGGGTCGCGAACTGTGCGGCCGGGAGCCGGCTTAATCTTCAGCACATCAGTCATGGTTGTTTCTCGTTTACGTTGATATGCGCCTCAAAAGGCGGTGTGCCGTCTGGTTGTTTCCACGTCTGCCAGTGGCGTTCGTAGTCATCCAGAGAGCTGAGATCAATGCTGGTATCGATGGGCGTGGTCCCGCTGAAATAAAGGCCGTAAAGCGCACAACCTGCGCCCCCTTGCGCATCGGTGTAGAGGTTTTGTCCTTTGGTCAGCTTCATGCCGGTGGTGGAGCCGAATGTCTTCCAGTTAATCCCCGCCACCAGGCGCTCAACAATCTGGTAGATACCCAGCCGGTCACCTTCACGACCGTTGAGCATGCTGGCGCATACGTAGAGGACCCAATGGCTTTCAACCTCACGAGAGGTTCGTCCGGGACCACAGCCCAGCCAGGCGATATAGACCGCTGGCTCACTGAGCAGCATGCGCTTGATAGCCACATCATCCCAGGTGCCCGGATGCGTATCGACATCGCGCAAGGTGTTGCCGAAAAGTCCTTTAACAGCCTCAAGCAGCGCGGTTTCGGTATCGCCAATCATCAGATAAAACCCTGCTGTTTACGCGAGAAAACAGGCGCATCAGAAACCACCTGAGCAAGATTCTCACCATCTGGGGCACTGCCGGCAGTGTCGGTGCCAAGCGGAATCTTTCCGTCCCGGACGCCTTCCAGCCAGCGGATGGCGTCCTTATAGCGCTGTGTTGATTGTTCAGTCGCTCGCGTGTCCTGCAGGAAGTACCAGGCAATGACGCAGCAGACCTGCGGCAAGGTCGCCGGAGCCACCGTCAGCGGTAATGTGTAGCGGGCGACAATGTAGCTATCCATCATCGCAGTCGCGTCAGCCAGCGCTGCATCAATGATGACGTCATCCGGCTGGTTATTATCCGTCCGTGTTTTGGTCAGTAGATCCAGATTGCGGCGCTGATACCGGGACGCCATTTCCGCGACAGTGGCATAAGTCATTACGCGTCCTCACCCTGTGAGGCCAGCGCCGCATTGAGCTGCTCACTGGAGATGATTTCCCCCAGAGCGGTAGACACAGCAGCCACGCGCGGTTTTCCCGCAGAGGTGAAATGCTCAGCGTTAGACTTGTCCAGACCCGCGACGGCCAGAATGATGCGCTCGTTCAACGGTGGCTCATTCAGTTCTTCAGTTTTCAGCTCACTGCCCAGGCCCACGTTGTCCACGGTCCCTGGCTCTTCCGCGTCCGGTGCTGGCGAGCCAGATACGATTTTGAGGACGCTGTCGCCTTCGAGAATACGCACTTGCGCTTCAGTGACGCCCACCACGCGATTCTCGCCACGGGTGAACGGGATGCCGGCGCGGCGGTATACGTCCCGGTAACATTTGACAACCAGGTCGAAAAGCTGATTGCCAGCTGTTTCGCGAGCCGGTGAATTGCCATCAATGCCTTGCTTAAGTTCTTCTGACATGACATGGGTTCTCCCTTTGAATCCACGTTAAACGGCAGGTTAAAGGCGGATTAACCGCCTTTAACATCGGTTTAAGACTGCAGGTAACTTACAGGTAGTCAGCGACCACCAGTTCCAGCTTGCCTTTCATTTCGTTACTGACGACGCCGTTGGTGCCGGCAATCAGTTCACGCTCCAGCAACTGGATGGCCGCTTTCTCATTGCCCGGAGTAACCACCAGGTGAGTAGGACGCAGCCCCAGTGGACGGCCACCATCGGCGTGGAATTTGCGCATGGTGGTCCAGCCGGTCCAGAGGTTGTCGAGCGTCAGATCGGCGTTCATGGCCATCGCCATCTGCCAGAAACCAAAGCCCACCGCACGACGACAGCTGACACCAAACAGGAATTCGTTGTCGGTAAAGACGTGTTCGTCAGTGATGGCTGTTTTTGCAACCAGTTCAGCCTTGCGGCGGTCCTGGAAGATCAGCGGCTTGATAGCACGGGAGCAGTCCAGCAGATACCAGCTATCACCCGTCCAGTCAGCGGCCTGTTGGAAGACGTTCGCAACAGACGTCGCCGTCCCGGTGCCATCCACTTTCGAATAGACCGGATGGTCGGTATCGAAGAAGTTCTGACCGTCATAACATGCCTGGTTAAAGCCATCTTTCAGTAGGCCAAACACCAGCTCGTCAGGCTGTACAGCCGCAGAACGGCCCAGCTCAGAGAACATCGGGCTGTAAACGCCAAGGTTGTCATCTTCGAAATCATCACGACTGATGCCGACGGTGCCTTCATAGGTTCTGTTGGCCACGGTGTAAGCGCTGGCCGCCATCTGATTCACAACTCGCGCACCGACCCACTCACGCAGCTGCGGCGCGTTACCCAGCCAGCCATAGGTATTGGATTTGGACGATGACGGTACCGTCATGGCAATTTTCTGGTACTGGGATGGCGCACCATCCAGACCACCCTGAAAATCCTTACGGAATGAGGTCATCAGGGCCTTAATGGAGCTCGGGGTAACGATCATTTATCGCCTTCCTCTTTGAGTTTCTGGTATTCGGCTTCAGACATGCCGAGTGCTTTTGCTGCTGATTTTTCATCGGCAGACAGCGCCGTAAGACCTTCGCGGCGGGTATCAGGGATACTGGTCGTCGTAGTCTGTAGTGCAGTCAGCGCCGCAATAGGCTGCTTGGCATCGAGCTGAGCAGAGAGTGCGACAACCCCAACCTGAGCGCCAACCTGCTCAAAGTAAGCCCGCTCGGATTTGAAGATACGGCCTTCGGTTTCCGCCTTATCCAGAACAGCGCTAAGGGAAACCGTGGAGTGTTTACCAGTGACCTCTGCCAGCTCCTGGCGAATGGCGTTATAGGTTTCCACCGGTACCCATTTGGTGAGGTCTGGCGTGCCGGATTCGGCTTTTGCCGTAACCAGTTCAGCACTGAGTGCAGTCACACGGGTGTTCAGTTCATCGTGCTTATCTGCCTTGCCCTTGAGCGCATCAAAAGCTGACAGTGCGGCTGTGGCCTGCTCATCGGTCACGGCAGCATTCTCAGCCAGCGTGATACCGAGTCGCGCCAGCAGCTGACGCAGGTTTTCATTCATGGGACGTCCCTCATGTGGGTGGTTAGTGAGTTCATCAAAGGAAGCAGCAAGCGCCGCTAGCTTTTGCATGCCAGTCGCGCCAGGATCATTGGTCAGCGCCACCATGCGCAGCACGGTTGGTGCACCAGTAACAAGGTCGTAAGGAAAAACAGCCGAAAGGAAGCCGAATTCTTCGTTGGCCAGATAGGTCAGCGCCGCAGGTGTCCAGCGAGGCTTAACAAAAAGCCCACGGCCTTCACGCCACTGCATTTCATCGGCGTTAAACCAGCCGGCCGCTTTCAGTTCATCAGGCGAAAGCCCTTCAGACTTGCGCAGCTGGTTATGCTCGTAATCAATCAGCACGTCCTGGCCAAGAGCCCGGACGCCATCAATCAGACGTGCAGCGATGGCAGCATCCATATACCAGCCATCAGCAACATCGAACGGCCGACCATCACGGGCACGAAAACGCCCGGCGGGAAGCAACTGGCACCAGCCGTCATCACCGACGGTGGCCGCAAGAATGGCGATACCAAAAGAGGAAGGTTTTGTTTTCATGGCCTGCTCGTTGCTGAGAAACTCAGGCCATTTTTACGCGGGGAAGAAAATGCAGGTGATTCCGGTATCTGACTGAAAACAACGAACCGGATAGAAAGCGAAGCGGGAGAACGGACGCAACCCCATTTAAAACACGTTTAAATCTCTCTGTACGCGTTTAAAAGATTTTATAAGCGTCAACGTATAGCAAACATCATACTATGGCCTGAGAGCAGCCTGAGCACGTTTTTCGATAGCAGCGTAAATCTCTTTGCGACCGACCTTATCAAGCCCCATATATGGACGAGCTCTCAGGACAGTATATCGCGCCTTTCCGCCCCACTGGTGAATCGCAGCATAAATCATCGGCGAACCAATCAGCGCCCAGTCCGGGCCATAGTCCGTGGTGATGCTCCTGGCCAGATCGCCATTCAGGGTCAGGATAGTACCAGGAACATAATTATGTTTCTCACGCCACGCAAGATAAGGATCGCTCCAGCTGGCCCAGTGCTCACCGGTGACCGGGTCCGCCTGCTGTTCAAAGGCGTTCTCCGTTGAGGAAAGCAGTGCAGCAGCAGCGGCACGAGGAATGGCCCCATCATTGGCCATTGCGCCCAGGCTGATGAACGCCGTCTGGATCCTGTTGATATCGAGCACAACCGCTAAATCAATACTCATGGTGCCTCCTCCAGCCCCAGACGGCCCTCAATCACTTCAAGCGAGCCAGCGTTCACCGCTGATTGCAGGCTGCTCAGGCTTGCCCGTGACAGGCTGACGACCTGGTCAAGCAGGTCTCCACCGTTCTTCACTGCGGGCTCTGTGCGGATAACTATCTGCTGTCCGGCATCATCTGCAGGCGTTACATACATAAGCACATTCCTGGCGCTATCCCACAACACCGCCTGAGGCTGAGCCATCAGCGCCGGCAATTGTTGTACATCGGCATCACTGAGCTTTGTGTCTGCAGCTGAAACCGCATCAGACAAACCTTTTTCGCTGATCGCCAATAACCGGGCTGGTTCAGCACCGACTCGCGCTCTGACCACGGCGGCAACGGATTCAGACATGAAACCCAGCGTCTGAATGGCATCACCGGCGCGGCCACTGGTGAGGGTACGTTTTGCCCACACTGAAAACGCCAGCTGGCGCTCGCGGCTGTTGTTGAGCGACTGAATAACCTGCTCACGCAGCTGCGGGTCGCGGGTCTCGATAACTTTACGGATAAGCGTCTGGTCAGTGCCGAACACCGCCGAACCTGGGTTATACGACCAGCCCACATCGGGCGTCATTTTCACGCGGCCGTTATCAAAGGTCGTGGATTCCGTCCTGAAGATTTCACCCGTGGTCTCATCAATGCCGGCGTCAACATCATGGGTGTGCACGAAAGATGCCCCATAACTGACTTTCAGCCCCAGCGCTTTCATACGTTCAGCAGACAACGCCCTGACGCGGCAGCGGCAATTCCAGCCATTCGGCGGGTAGTGCGTCTTCCAGAACGGGTCATCATAGCGAAAAACCAGCCCATTCAGCGCAGCATGCTCCGGGCGGGTTCGCCCGTCCATAACGGCCACATACTGCCAGAACGGGTAATCCTCAACGTTATTCATCATCTGCGCATAACGGCCGCTGTTATAAGCCGTGCGCATATTGACGTTGTAAATGGTCGCAAGACGGCGCGGGCTGCCCAGTTCGATTTCCTTAGCATTACCCTCGGTATCGACAACAATCTGCTTTCCCCACCATCCCAGCTTCTGCAGGCGCGGTGCCAGCGTCCGGGTAAACTCCTGACGTGTGATGCCGTCGTGGACAGCGCGATCAACCTCGTCACGAAGGGTGTTCAGCACATCAAGCCGCACCGCTTTAGCGACGGTAAACGCACGGGCATGCGCGTCCGTCAGTTGCTCATACCAGTTCCAGGTGACGTTATGGCCCTTGGCTCTGAAGTAAGAGACCGCCTCTTTTGGGGGTAACCGGGCGGCGTATGCCAAATCAACTGCTTGTGCCATCGATACGCCCCCACAGGTCAGCGACAAAGATAGCGCGGGTCAGGAGGTCGATAAGCGCTGCATCATCCAGTTCGGGATAGAGCGTCGCCGCATCCTGCATCGCCGATTCAGGGCCGTTTTTAATAATGCTGGCAATAACGGGCTTTAAAAGCGGATCAATGGCCTGTTTAAACGCATCCGGCGTCACCGCCGCGCCCATATCGTCAATATCATCAGTCTGCTTCAGGTCTGTCGCACTCAGACTGGCCTGACCGTTTACCGCTGGCAGACCTTCAGCCACTGGCGCGGCACGGAATACCTGCTCGTCACCGTTAGGCTGCGGGATATTCAGTTTTTCCTGAATCCAGGACACTGGCACCGGCATACCTGCCGCCAGTTTCGGAATGGCCTCCGCAAACATAGAGAGGTCTTCGTATTCCCCGGAATCAAACACAATACCCGGCAAACGGCACGGGTCGAGGGTGGTTCGGCTGTTGACTGCCAGTAACGGATAAATCAGGTCACGGTTGACAGAGCGACGCAGTTGCCGCAGGTCGGCATTACGGATCTCTTTACGGACTTCGTTATGAACTTCACCCAGAGAACGAGCACCTTTGTCACCGGCTTCCGTGGTCAACGTTCCCCCCAGAATGGCTTTTGACATGGAGCGCTCAGCCCAGCCGATTTGCGCCTGGAACGGGTCTGCCTGACCATCGGCCGCACTCTGGAACTCCAGCGCCATACCCATCGGGATAATACCGCCAGCACGACGCCCGATATCCATGACCGCCTGCATCAGAGTGGATTTCTCTCGGGAGGTTGCCCCGGTTGGGTACTTGCCCACGCGCATCGGCAGACCGTAAATCTCCAGAAACTCAGCAAAATCACGCACCGAATAGTTTTTGAAGATAAACGGCCAGACCAGCGTTCGGACCAGCCCCAGCGTGCCGGCATATCCTGAGCGGGACTTTGCCTGATGGCGGAACCAGCCAAACGGCTGAAGTTCAACACCGTCGGCGCTGCCATCGCGCAGCCTGAGCTGATTCAGATTGCTTTCTGGCGTACAGAACAACGCAGGATCACGCCAGTGAAGCGCAACGGGTACGCGCTGCTTACCCAGCCAGCCCCATTCGATCTCCTGCATGCTGTAACCCTTAAGGATGGCGTCGCCGGCATCAAAAATGCCGTCCTCAAACCAGGCAGCGTCCTGCAACATCTCATCGAGCATTGCCGCATCTTTCTTTTCCTGCGGAGTGGCGTCTTTCGGTGGCTGAATGCTCCAGGGTAAAGACTGAATGGCCAGCCGGCGCTTTGACAGCTCGGAAAACAGATGCGTGTCCTTTTCTTCCATATCAAAGGCGAGGTCAGCCTGAGCCGTCAGGTCTCCGCGTTCGGCGTCACGCAGGACAATGGCGGCACGGTTTGGCGTGATACCACTGGACGGGTGCTCCTGGGTACGCTTTGCCATCATCACCAGTGATTCCTGCGCCGTCTGCAAATCAGGATCAAAATCGAAGGGATTGCCCGTTAAATCCAGAATACGGCCCATTACCAGCATCCTCTTTCAAATTCGTGGTAGTCATCATGGGTTTCATCATCGTGCGCATCTTCCCGGCGCTTACCGGGCAACGCCTGCACGCTGTCTTCGTCGATGACAAAACCATTCATATAAGAAGCGCGTACCGCCATCGCAAGCGCTACCGCAAAGTCACCGTGACGTTTGCCACCAGTGCCACTGGCATTGGCGTCTTTGGTTCTGCCCTTATCAATCTGGGGTACGCCGTTAACGACCTTGATATTGAGCAGGTCATCCAGCGTTGTCTGGTGACGGGCGATAACCAGGTTCTGCGCTTCAAATTCACCTTTTAGCTTTGGCATCCATTCCTGATACCAGGCTGCTGACAGGTGCACGCTGTCAATCATCTCCGGGCCATACACCAGACGCGCAGCTTCAGCCAGATACCCACCATTACCGGTGGCATCAAAAGCGGCGCCGATAAAGCGAGGTAAACGCGCCAGGATAAACAGCATTATCTGACGCTGCTGGTCATAGGTGACGTTCTTCAGCTCGACGCGGAAGCATTCACGCTTATACAGGTCGGCGGTGATTTCCAGCGGGACAAAAACGGTCAGGTCGCCATTACGGGCAAAGTCTTCACCGAAGGCGTGTTTATGCTGGATGTTGAGCGCAGCCAGCAATGGAGCCAGTTCTTTCTCGCACCACGCTGAAACTTCCGCTTCCCGCAGTTCTGGCGACCAGGATTCAAAATCGTCAGGAGCCTCAAAACGCAGGATCGGAATATCACGCTCCGGCGTCATCGCCGCTTCAATCAGTACGCGGGAAAGGTAAGCACCGCCGGACTTTTTCGGTACGCAGCCATATTCCTCGTCGGCGCTCTCTTTGTTCGGGGCATTGCGGTAAAGGTCGTCACGCCATTTTTTCTCTTTTTCGGCGGACCAGTCCTGCCCCGTGACGTAGCAGATACGGCGGTAAAGGCCATCACTGATGGCATCATCCAGGGTAATACGATGAATGGAATAATCTTTTCGCCCCTCTCGCGCGTCCTGAATGTACTGGTTAAACAGGTTATCAACGCCGTTATGCGTGGAGATAATCCGCACACGAGCGCCCCACATAGTCAGCGCGAACGCCGCTTTCAGCAGTTCATCAAGCGACTCATGGAAACCGGCTTCATCAATAACGACGTCCCCCTGTAACCCACGCAGGTTGGACGGCCGCGAGGACAGCGCCTGGATCTTAAAATTGCTGTTCGGAAAGCGAATCATGTACGACAGAATTTCTTCGTTCTTATCGCTGTCCCAGAAGGTCTGCTCATAGACGTCGGCTTTTGCCAGCTGATTGAAAGCACGGGCAAACAGCGCACAAGCGGCGATGTACTCCAGCGCCATCTCCTGCCGGGAGCCGACATAAAAGACATTGCGGCCACCGCGTTTACGTGGCTTTGCGGCCGTCATGACATTACGGCCAGCCTCTGCCCAGGTCAGACCGGTACGGCGGGATTTTTCAGCGATACAAATCTGACTGTCATCGCTGAACCACCGGGCCTGATAGGGAAGGAAAACGGCTTCGCTCGCCGGGTTCAGACTGCCGGCATCCGTCACAATATCCACGCCGAGTTTGCTGGCTTCTTCCTTCAGGTCAATCTGGCGCGGTTCGCTGAGTGGGGTGAGTCGTTTTGTAGTTGCGGTCATATCACGCTTTCCCCAGCAACACATTGCGAATACGCTGCTCAAGCTCTTCGCTCATCCCATCCGTACCGCGCAGTTCGTCACTGACAGCATTAGCCGCTTCTTCTGCAAAGGCCTGGCGAATTTCTTTTTCGCGCTTATGACTGGACATGGCTGTTGATTCCAGACGCTGGGCCGCCAGCATGGCATTTTTGAGCATGTCGATATCGACTTCGGCTTCTGGATCTTCAATCTGGCGCATCAATGCTTTAAAGAGCTGACTTCTGGCCATCTCCAGTATGAGCTTGGTCGTTTCACCCATCGGCTTATCGCCGAGCTGGCTGGTGAGCGCCTGTGTCATTTCCCGCATCTGACGCAGGTTCTGTCCCACCTGCTCGACACTGGTGGCATAACGGTTCAGGCCAGAACGGGAAAGCCGCATGTCTTCCGGTAGCCCAGCATCATCAATCAGCGCATTAATCTCTTCCAGGATCTGCGCCTGTGGAATGGCTTTATCCCTGAGCATGGCATGAAGCGTTTTTTTGACGTCTTCAGGCAGCAGATCAACTTTCGACGCGCGGCCGCGAGTGGGTTTTGTCGTTTCCATAGCTAACCTCAGCGGGCACGGGGCTTTTTAACACCGGATACGCGGGAACGACCTTCGGCGACATCC
The DNA here is from genome assembly GCF_030334745.1 of Citrobacter sp. Cb080. Taxonomy (NCBI): domain Bacteria; kingdom Pseudomonadati; phylum Pseudomonadota; class Gammaproteobacteria; order Enterobacterales; family Enterobacteriaceae; genus Citrobacter; species Citrobacter sp. Cb080. The sequence goes on from NZ_JAOWDG010000060.1 coordinate 21,490, forward strand.
TGCCCCCGGCCAGTAATGGTGACGACATAAAAACCACGCAGGTTTTCAACCGTAACCAGCCCTTGCTCCTGCAGCCAGTCAATATGAGTACGAACGAGATCGCGTGAAATGTTGTGGCCGTAGGCATCAAGGCAGTCATTCAGAATGCTTTCGTTCGCTTCGTTGTTGCAGTCCATCAGGCTGCGAAGAATGACCAGCCTCTGGTCTTCAGTCAGAATATCGTTAATCATCATTTGCTCCGGTTCACCGCATTTTCCAGTAACAATTCAATCTGGTGGGTCATTGACTGCACGCGCTGGCCGATAACCTTCATATCTCCAGCAATCTCCGTCATACGCAGGCGCATTTCCTGCATATCTTCAACGCCAGGCATATTGGCGTATTTGGTTTCCATCTCGGTGAGGCGATTTTCCAGCTTTTCTACCCGTTCGGTACTGGCGAACGTGCGGCGCATAGCCCAGACAATCCCGCCAAAAGCTACTGGTAACAGATATGGCCACAGACCGATATATTCAAAAATGCCCACGTTTAACTCCCTGAATAACAACGCTGACACAACGTCTCATACTAGCCAGTCAGCTCAACAATCCCCAGCCTGCGACGACATAAGGCACAAATACGGTCAGGCTCAGGGCGCTGGATTTGTGGTCCAGGCCAGCTGCAACCTTGTTGCTGCCAAAGTTCCCGCAGAAACTCTTCAGCCTCCTGAAGCAGGTCGGCGTCCATAAATTTCAATCCTTTTTAAATCCTGCTGGCGGGCATCGTTCTTATCGCGATTGCACTGGCCAAGTGCTGTTAATAGCGTGGCATTCCAGACCACTGATGCACCGTATGTAAACGGCGCGGGGCGTACTGGCACAGGCGTTTCCGCCAGCAGTTCTGCATCAATAGGCAGCGGGGTCACCACCACCGGAACGGGCGCGGTTCTCGACCCGCTGCAACCACTCAACAGCAGCAGCAGGCACATCGTGCTTAGCGCATTCTTCTTTTTCAAGGATGAGGGTGATCTGGTTCTGAGCTTCATCGCGCAGCCTCTCGTCTTCGCGCCGTGCTGCGGCATTGGCCGCGCGGATGGCACTGAATATCTGGATGGTTTGCTCCTGGCCGTGTAGCAGCCATTCTGCTGTGTTTCTGGCTTGCGTCTGGGTCTGCAAGTCCCGGCGTAACTGGACGTTATCGCTGTGCGTTTTCTCAGCCTTTACCCAGACCGCACCCACGGTGACCAGGAGTGCAACCGCGCCGGCAGCGATAAGACGATCAGCGAAGGTCATCAACACCTCCGACTGACCAGATGGCCATCTCAACTTCACGGCGCGTCATCAGTCCTTTCCACGGTTTCCCGGCCGCAAATATCCAGCGACGCATCTGGTCGCGAGCACCTTCAAAATCACCGGCATTCAGTTTTTTGAGGAGGGTCGAACGGGAAAATGCCCCGGTGCCGGTATTGAAAATGAACGTCTCAAGTGCGGTGCGCTGATAATCGGTTAAAGGGACTTTTACCAGCCGTTTAATGGCTGCCCGAACGGGCTTTAAATCACTGTCCAGCAGGGCCATGCACTCTTTATAGGTGTAGGTGCGCATCTGGATATCAGCGCCAGTATGGCCAACGCATACGGTCAGGATGCCGGCAATGTCGCGGTACGGGGTATATTCGATCCCCTCGACGTGGATAAGGGTCTCGCGGGTCATTTCATGATAACCGCCACCGGCAATAGCAATCGCCAGCAATGACGCTTTCAGACTACGGGGTATTTGGGGCATCAGCTTATCCGGTGAGTGGATCTGCATCCGAGGATAAGAAAAAGCTGATTAGAGAGGTGATTCCGGTATCTGAGTACAACCCGCACTCTCGAGCGCAGTCGGTTGTTACAGATAATTAGTGCGGGAATAAATCCGGTTGGCGACGACGGGTATGAAGCTTGCGCTGACGGGCGATGATATCGTAAATCTGCGTCTGAGATAAACGATGCTCGCGGCGCAGGTCTTCAAGGTTGCGGCCATCGAAACGGGAGAAGATAAGATCGTCCCGTAACGCTGTCACAAGCTTGTCCCCGGATGGCAGATAATACTGACGTCCGCCCATATAGTGGGACATGGCCAGCGCCAGTTTACGCGCCAGCAAGCGGCTGTCTTCAGCAATTCCGAGGCGCTTCAATTCTGCCTCCATCACATCGACAAGTGCAACCAGCATTTGTGGCCATTGGTGCTCAAGCTCACCGACAGGGATATTGTCGATATGGTCAAGCAACTGGTGAATGGCCGGGTCGTGTTCAAAAAGCTCCGACTGTTGTGACATAAACCCTCCTCAAGGTAAGTGCACAGTCAGTATACAAAAAATCCCGCACGTTGGCGGGATTGTTGATGACATCAGCTGTCACGTTTGCATGGGTGAAGCTTGAAGAATTTTATATCGTCATGGGTAATGACTCCAACTTACTGATAGTGTTTTATGTTCAGATAATGCCCGATGACCTTGTCATGCAGCTCCACCGATTTTGAGAACGACAGTGACTTCCGTCCCAGCCTTGCCAGATGTTGTCTCAGATTCAGGTTATGTCGCTCAATGCGCTGAGTGTAACGCTTGCTGATTACGTGCAGCTTTCCCTTCAGGCGGGATTCATACAGCGGCCAGCCATCCGTCATCCATACCACGACCTCAAAGGCCGACAGCAGGCTCAGAAGACGCTCCAGTGTGGCCAGAGTGCGTTCACCGAAGACGTGCGCCACAACCGTCCTCCGTATCCTGTCATACGCGTAAAACAGCCAGCGCTGACGTGATTTAG
>NZ_JAOWDG010000061.1:0-18021 GCF_030334745.1 Citrobacter sp. Cb080
TGATCTTGACCCTCCATCTCCGAACAGCTTTTGTATCTTAAGTTAACGATGTCCGCTGCCGCCGGTATTCCCTCGGGGAGTGATATCCCAGCGCGCTGTGCGGGTGGTTTTCATTGTAATGCGTGAACGCTACTGCAAGGTTTCGCAGTGCTGTTCTCACATCCGGTTTTGGCATGAACGCGATATAGTCTTCTTTCATCGTTTTCACGAACCGTTCGGCCATGCCATTACTCTGCGGGCTGCTCACCGCTGTTGTGCAGGGCTCCAGATTCAGCTCTCTCGCGAACCTCCGCGTTTCATACGCGGTATACGCTGAACCGTTATCCGTCAGCCACTGCACCGCTGTGTCGGGCAACCTGTCGCCGAAGCGCTTTTCCACCGACCTCAGCATCACATCCTGCACGGTCGAACTGTCATAGCCTCCCGTGCTTGCTGCCCAGTCTATGGCCTCACGGTCGCAGCAGTCCAGCGCGAACGTTACCCGCAGTTTTTCGCCGTTGTCGCAGCCGAACTCGAAGCCATCTGAACACCAGCGCATATCGCTTTCTGCCACCGCTATCTTGCCCTTATGTTCACGCTTCGGTCGCTCTGGTTTGTGATGCAACAACAACAGGTTATGCTCACGCATTATCCTGTAAAGCCGTTTGGCATTCACAGGTAGCTGTCCCTCTGTGCGACGTTGCTTGCGCAGGATGCCCCACACGCGTCGATAACCATAACTCGGCATATCGCTGATAATGTTGAGGATAGCCGACAGTATTTCTGCGTCTGCTTCTTCATTACGCCGGTTACAGCGCCTGTCCTGCCAGTCGGCAGAACGGTTAATCCGCAGTGACAGTTGCGCACGCGACACGCCCATGGTCCGGCAGACCATGGCTATTCCCCGTCCTTTGGCAACAAGGGCGCGTGCGCTATCCATTTTCGCGACTGACCGTACTCCACGGCTTCTTTCAGGATCTCAACTTCCATCGTCTTCTTGCCCAGAAGGCGCTGAAGCTCCCGGACCTGCTTCAGAGCAGCAGTAAGCTCAGAAGCAGGAACGACTTCCTCTCCAGCCGCAACGGCGGTGAGGCTGCCTTCCTGATATTGCTTCTTCCACTTAAACAGCAGGCTGGGCTGGATACCATGCAGGCGGGCGACATGGGAGACATTCATACCCGGCTCCATCGTCTGCTGGATAATGGCGATCTTCTCCTGAGGAGTTTTACGTTTACGGACTTCTTGCCCTAACAGGATCCCGGTCATCTCAAAATTGGCGTTAGTGTTAGACATATATTCAAGCCTATCTCTTATCTGGAGATACAGCTACTGTCCGGTGTTTCAGGGGGCTACATCAGTAGTGACCAAGTTGGATTGAGCCGGAGTTACATTGCTATACACTGTGCCACAGCACATGTGTATAGCAATGTGTATAATCACATCAGAATCAAGAAAAAATAACAATATAAAACATCAGCTTATGAATCAATACGAACTCCTGTGATCTCCGCCAAAATGCTCATATCATCCTCAAAGATTTTATTTCGTCTCAATTGTCATAACCTTCAGAATTAAGGAAAAGACAATAAATTTAGCACTAACTGCCGCTACTGTTTTGCTACACTTTTAAGTCCTTTGCTCGCAGTCCGAGTACAAAAACTTATCGAAAAACACTCCTTTATGCACACACTTTCCAGAAAGTGAGAGTGGTAACACGATATGGGATCAGACTAGCCATAGACTTTTTGCGAATTTACTTTCTGTTATGGCTAAAGATATAGGCTACGATTTTGATCGAGTTCATTTGCAGAATACTATTTATATAGCTGTTGCTCACGGGCAAATAAATTTAGATAATCTAAAAATTCGCAAAGGGATGGCTTCAATTTTCTCTGGTTAAACAGCATTGAAAATGGATGTAGTTTCTTTTCCCGAACCCTCTGACGCTCAAAATTCTTAATAGAACTAACCTACATTTCTGGCTCAATACCTAATTTACGTAATTCATTTCTCCCCAAGGTTTTGAGCCAATTCCCCAAACTCATCCCCTCTGCCTTTGCCGCAGCCTCGAACTGCGCCTTTAACTCGGGTGTGATACGAATCTGGAAAGTTGGTGCTTTTCCGGATTTAGACTGATTTGGGTCGCGTTTAGCTGTTGACATGTACGTACCTACAAGAGCAGTATACCACCAATCAGGTACGTACCTTTATATCTGACGACCTGACTCATAAACGCTCTCGCCCGGTATTCGCAGTACCCGACGAGAGCTAACCTCACCAACTATCAAGGAGTTGATTATGGCTGATTCGCATTCTACCCCAGACACCGACCAATCTGGAACCGAGCGTTCGGTAATTGTGGGATATCGCCCGAATGTTTTCGACAAATCCCCACCCAAAATTATTCTTTCCGGCGAGTGGCTACGCGAAGCGGGGTTTGATACCGGGCAACAGATTACCGTAAAAGTGATGAATGGCTGCATCGTCCTGATGGTCTATGGTGAGCAGGAGCAACGGTTGCAGGATGAGTTGAAAGAGGCAAATCAGAAGCTGAATAGAATTGGGAGCACGCTGGCGACTCTTCAGTAACATATAACTGAACCTGTAAGCGTTACTTATAGGTTTACCAGGTGCCGGATGGCGCTAACGCTTATCCGGCCTACTTTCAAAATGAATCACTCTTCCATAACCAATCATCCTAATTATATATGGCTATTTTAAATTTAACTGTGGAATGATTTATTTATTTTTCTCTATTATTAATGTTTTCACTATTGCAAACCAATCGTAAAAACCCTCATATATTATTTTTCAACAAAATGAGTTGTTAAAATGGCAATTACTGTTTACCTCTGTCTCAAAGACGTCAGAGGTAAAGATAAGCTATGGTAAGTGATGATGATATCATCGCCTGGTACGATGAAACATTTAATAAACCCAGCTTATTCTTTAAAAAGCGTTGGCCAGTCACTCTCGATACCAGCCTTTCAACGGGAGATTATGTGTGGGCCAGTGAAACGGGTGCAGACATCATGGATACTTACTTTGCAACTTTCAATGTTGATTGCGCCAATTTCGATTTCTATAAATATTGGCCTATTGAGACATTCATACTTTATGCAATGTTTACCTGTAGCAGAGATGACGATGAGCCACAGCCATTAACACTCCGCATGCTGGCAGAGTCTGCAAAAGCGGGTAAATGGCTTTATGACTGAACCTTATTGACGGATGCCATTTATCCGACCTACCGCTTCCACAAAAAATAAAGCCGCTGACCCATTAATCAGCGGCTTTTCCATTACCTGCAACTACGTCAGAAGTTATATTTCACGCCCAGCATACCGCGGGTATCGCTGTAGCCTTTGTCACCAACCTGTTGGGCCACGTTGCTCCACACGTTGAGGCGCGGAGTGATTTGACCTTCAACACCGACTTTCAGCTCGCCAATGTTCTTGGTGCCACGCATGTCGTTGCTCACATCGTCCATCTTCACGCGAGTCGTCTGCGTGTTGTGGATCCAGTTGGCTTCAACAAACGGCTGGAACTCACGAGATTTACCGTCGTCGATGGCGTTGTGACCGTTGATAAAGGCTTTTACCCCCAGACGGGCCATCAGGTTGCCATCGGTGTTGTCCTTCACGCGGGTGCCGTTCGCTTCGCGGTGGCTGTCGGCCTGCACGTCCATCCACACCACCTGAGCTTTCGGTTGCAGCCAATAGCTGTTGCGCTCGTTTTCACCCAGTTTGAAGCTGTAACCGGCTTCAACAGAAGCGGTGATCCCGCTGGATTTATATTTCTCCGTCGCCTGCTCCTGACCCATCACCTTGTTATCAAACCAGTTGTACAGCACCCAGGTGTCTACATAAGTACCGGTCTTGTCAGCGTCATTGGCATACCAGGTGCCGTACAGTCCCACGCTGTAACCAGTGACCTGACCACGTGAATGGTAGCCGGTCAGACTGGACTGCGTGCGGTTCTGGCTGTTGGCATAACCAGCCATCGCGCCGAGGTGCCAGCGGTCGAGACCGTCGCTACTCCACTGCGCCAGGTCACCGCCTAACTGCAGGACATAGCTGTTGCTTTGGGTTTTCAACTGCCCGCTACCGTCTTTGAAGCGGGTATGTGCCCCGACGTTACGCATCCGCAGACTGGTGACTTTTTTCTCGCCCGTCAGCATATCGACGTACTGCGTTTCCCCCAGACGATCGTGGAGTCGGGTCATGAACAGCGTGTTAGCAGCGTAGTTGTTCGCCAGATAACTGCCTGCTTCCGGGCGGTACTGCTGCTCAGTGACAGGGGGCTCAACAGGTTCTTCCGGCTCAGGGATAATCGGGTCGACAGGATCGACCGGGTCCGGGTCAACAGGACCTGGGTCAATAGGGTCAACCGGGTCCGGGTCAACGGGATCTGGGTCAATAGGGTCAACCGGGTCCGGATCGACGGGGTCCGGCTCTTCCGGATCCGGCGGAGCAGGAATAAAGCTGGTCAGATACCAGTTGCTGCCCTTTTGCACCACGTTATAGTCGTACGCACCGGCAACAATACGGCCCGCTTTCTCAAAAGTACCGTCAGAATTACCGGCCACTTCGATGATCTCAATACCTTCAATGGATTGCGCCCCGGTTCCGCCAATATTGTTCACTGCCACAAATGCGTTACCCGCGGTGTTGCCGAGCACTTTCAGCTTGTCGGTTTCGGAGGTATCGTCATTCAGGACGGTATTGAAAACGAGTTTTCCGCCGTTGCCGGTAAAATCTTCATTGATAGTAAGCGTCTGCCACGGTTCGCCGTCAGCATGCCCAAAGTTCACCACTGACCCGCCGTTCAGAGTCAGGTCAGTGAGCGTTGAGCTGTTGGTCATGTTCCAGGTCGCATCGCTCATTTGCAGCGAGATAACCCCCGTCCCGGCAGTGGCGCTGGTGACGTATGACGCCCCACTCCACAACGAGTTGTCAGTCATATTGAGTTTGATGGTACTGTTTTGCTGCGGCTGGGTGTTGTTTGCGGCAGTAGCACCGGCGGCGTGAAGATCGCCGTCGATAAGGAAACGCCCGCCAGCAGAACCGTCGACGATGCCGCCCGTTTCTGTACTGATGGCATAGCTTTCATTGCTGTGATTGCCCGCCATAGCAATAGTAGCGCCGCCACCGAGATTTACCGTGCCGCGTGAAATCGCATACAGGCCGCGTGGGGCCTTGCTGAATGAGTAAACTTTATCGATGCTGTTAACACGAATCGTCGCATTATCACCCAGATTCACCGTCGCATTATAGGAATAGACCGCATGGGCGCTGGCTCCGCTCACCGAAATAGTGGCGTTATTGCCCAGTTCCGTTTTGGAAGATGAGGCGGCGTAGACCCCTATTGAGGAAGTGCCCGATGTCTCGATGGTGGCGTCATTGCCAAGGCGGATTGAGGACCCGCTCTGTCCGGAGCGGATTCCCTCTGAGCTGTTACCGGTAGTCACAATGTGGGCACGATCGCCGACAATAATCGTATTTTTGGCAAGCGTTGCGTCTCTAAACGCGTTGGCGGTGATGCCACGTCCCTGGTTACCGGTGGTTTGAATATACAGATCGTCGCCGACGTAGATGTTTGCTGAGCCTATCCCACCCTGACCGATGGCGTTGTATCCGGCGTTAATACCATCACCATCCTGGCCGTCCACATAAATACTGGTGCGATCCCCGGTGATAATAAAGACTGGATTATCCGGCGTATTAGCCCCGTGCGTGCGGATACCGTCAACATCTTTACCATTATTAGCGGCATTCTTTGACTGTGTGCGAATCGTAAGGTCGTCACCGAAAATAACGCCCGGGCTACCCGTCGCGCTGTTCTGAATAACGGTAATGGTGTGGTCGAAGGCTTCTCCTCCTGGCCCATTCAGCGTTAATCCATGACCATAAACGGGAATGGTACCGGCACTCCACTGATAAACATAATTCGGCGTTTCGCTGTTTTTTTTGAAACTGTCATTCGTCTGTGCAGGAAATAAAGCCTGCAACTCCGGCGAAAGACTGCTCACCAATCCACTGGCAGGAAGACTATCAATATCAATCCAGGCCGCGTGGGTTGAAAATACCATTGACGTTAACGCGGTTGATACCGCTATCGCAATGCGTGAGTAATGCTTAGGTTTTTTCATAATAGCCTCCTGCTTTCGGGCGTAGGGCGTCCACCACATCGCAAAGATGTGAAAATAGTAAGAATCAAAAATGCGTTATAAAATATTCGACAGTATTTGATGAATGCTATGGCCTAATTTATCTTCAAGCCTGAGCTTGTAGACATATATTTTCTTAATATCTATATTATCTATTTTGGTAATTTGCTGAATACTTTTCCCTGACACAAACCGCTTCAGTAATATCATTTCTGTATAGTTGAGTGAGCGTCCGCGTTTACTGTTCGCAAGGTGGCCGGTAAATAATCGGCGAATTTTCTGATGCTGAACTTCATCATCATCATCGGAATATATAATCCCTTGTATTTTATTGCTTTTCGACAGCCAGTAGTTGGCTAACGGCGCGAGATTCCTGTCCGCTATCAACACAATATACATACCGCTGTAGGCCAGCCGGTCAACCCATTGCGGATCGGCGAACAGGCGCAAGTTTGGGAAGGAAAAGTCCACAAAAATAAACCCACGCGACAAATGATTTTGATTATTAAGGAGAAGTTTTTCAATAATTCCTTTTTGCAGAAAACTATTTCCCTCTGGCCAGATCGCAAAAGTGGCTCGGTGACAGTAGTTGGCGCGTACCACAGTATCCGGAAATAATTGACAGGATAATTCACAGCTTATGCAACGAACACTCTGTGATGGTGATCTCTTCATCAAAAATGACTCCTGTTATTTTTCCATAAATATTTCATTGGTAAATAAATGTGTCAATCCGACACGTATGACATTCCTTGTCAGTTAATAACAGTGACACTTAAAAAATGTAATAAACTCCTGATACGCTATTATGAATAGGCTGTAAGCAATGCGATTGCGCTAAGCTTTTTTCTGCTTTATCTCAGAATAACAGTCTGGGTATTAGGAATTTTATGCATAAATCCAAATCCCAGAATAAAAATTAAAAAAGCACTATTTGCTAAAAATTAACCAATGAAAGGGGCTCTTATTAATTACACAATCCTGATAACTCAATCCCCCTTGAAGTGCTGTTGATAAATATAATGAGAATTCAGATAAAACTGTAATGAATTCTCATTATTTAACATTAGTTAATACTCACCTAAGAATTTACACACGTAACACGTTGTATTTAAAGTATTTTTAATCCTTAAGTGAAATTCTTATCTTCGATCACGTACAAAGAGTGAGGCATATTCACGATTTGGATGTAAAATTTAAGGTATGTGTAGGCACACGCGGTGATACGTTATAGTTACTGAGGGCTGGGCAATTGTACCTTATCAATCAGTTGGTCGAATTTAATCCTGACAGCAAAAGTCTGGTCAATCGTCAGACCGGGCGCGCAATACAACTTCAGCTCCCAGCTTCGCTTTGCTTTCTCTATTTAATTACTCACGCAAGTGACATTGTTTCGCAGAACACATTGATAAAAGTGGGTTGGGGTGAGAGAAATAATGTGACCACAACCAACACATTTTACCAGGCTATTCTGACGCTACGTAACGCGCTGGCGGATGTGGGTCTGCCACGTGATACGGTGAAAACTATTTCACGACGCGGACTCAGATTAAATGGAAATACGCAGGTAGAGGCGATAACGCATCTTCAGAGTGAAGTTTTCCAGTCACCGCTAATAGAGGAATACGCGCCCCCAAAGATAATTCCTCCCGCGGCACAACAAACGACGCGGGTCCCCTGGTGGAATATTATATTTAGCGCTGGCATCGTTATTGCCACTTTGATTATCTGGCTGGTGTGGTATCAGACACGTCCTGTTATGCCGTTTAGTAAATTCATTTCTGTTTCTATGCAGGTCCCATCTCGGCAAAACTGTAAAATTTATTACTCACTGAATGATCACGATCAGGAAAATTATTTCAATCTGATGCAACTGCACCCTTCTCTCTGTGAAAACAACAAGCATGTTTTCCTTTCTGGCTACCGTAAAGCGGAGAGGATCGTGGCATTTGTTTGTGATAAAGATGCACGGGTAGATGCGTACGCGTTTTGTACTACCCATTATTACTGGATGCGCGGGCAATGAAAAAAATACACCACCTTATTTTAATCGTAATCGGCGTGGCGACATTGCTCGGCTCAGGCGGATGGCTATGGCATTCACGCTATGCCGAAAAGCAGCTAAATTGCGTTGGAAATGTCGAATGGAATATTGGCAGCAACCGCTTTGCAGGTACGGTTTCATTTCGGATGTACAAAGATGCAGGGCTAGCGACCATTACCGGAAAACTGTACGGACGTAATACCTCAGACATTAGCAGGAACATCTATTTCAGTTATACCCGGCAGCACGAAGCCCGAGTGCTACAGGCAATGCAGGTGGTCAAAACCTTCGCTGATAGCGCCGATGAAGCTGATATTAACAACACATTACCCGGATTTTACCGTCAAAGCGGACGAAACCTGAGCCTGGTTATGGAGGAGTATAAGGGCGCATGGATTTTTGCCAGCTCAAATGTCCCCTCGCTGTATTGCCGCAAAAGGTAACGTCATATCCGGATACAAAAAGCACGCCCCCTTCAATAGAATTCATATTTGCCATCATCGACTTACGCGACATGGGTCACTGAATCCACTCATATCCCATTGCTATTCTTCATCCCGAATCAGGAAACATCCTGAATACCACGATATCCATTGCGCAATAATTAAGCGAAATGGGCGTTTTATTTTGCCCAGAAGACTTCAACCTACGGATGGATATTTGGAGAAGACGTGGACAGGGGCGTTTATCTCTCTCGCGAGCAATGTCTGAGCGTTCAGGCGTTATCGCATTTCAGGAAACGGTGTGTTTCCGGTGTATTTTTGGCGTACATATGAGGGATACGTAATGTTTACTTTTAAAAAGTGCCTGATTGCACTTTCTATAAATTTGGCCGTTGTTTCATCAGGTTTTGCTTGTACGACCCTATTGGTCGGTAATGAAGCATCAGCGGACGGCTCCATGCTGGTAGCCCGTAGCGCTGACAGTGATGCCCTGAAAGCGCAGCATTTTGTCATTCATCCGGCCAAGCAGAATCAGACCGGGGTATACAGCACCAAAGCACATAATGGCGCAAATGACTTTACCTGGCCGCTACCCAAAAACTCTCTGCGTTATACCACCGTTCCAAACTGGAAAACCCAACTGCACGGCGCGACCGGATTTAACGAATTGGGCGTTGGCGTGAGCGGTACAGAATCTATTTTTGCCTCAGCAAAAGCACTGGCTGCCGACCCCTACGTTGAAGATAAAGGGATCACCGAAGATGATATCCCGGATATTCTGTTGTCCCAGAGCAAAACCGCGCGTGAAGCCGTGGCGCTACTGGGTCATATCGTTGAGACCGTCGGCGCTGGGGAAGGTTTTGGCGTGGCCGTCGTTGACGATAACGAAATCTGGTACCTGGAAACCGGCAGCGGTCACCAGTGGATGGCGCAGCGCCTGCCGAATAACCAGTATTTTGCCACCGGTAATCAGGGCCGCTTACAGGATTACGACCCTAAAAACCCGGACATGATGGCGTCAAAAAACCTGATTCAATTTGCGACCGAAAAAGGTCTGTACGAACCGGCAAAAGATGGCAAATTCAACTTCTCCAAAGCCTATACCCGTGATGATGAGCGTGACCGCACGTATAACGATCCTCGCGTATGGACCATCCAGAAAGAGTTCAATCCTTCCGTAAATCAGGATATGGCCAAAGGGCGCGAATTTCCGGTGTTCATGACGCCAGAGAAGAAGATGACGCTGGACGATGTGAAGGCCGTGCTGCGTAACCATTACGAAGGCACCAGCCATGACCCGTACACCAACGGTCTGAACGGCAAAGAGCCATGGCGTCCGGTTAGCGTCTTCCGCACCTATGAAGCACACGTGATGCAGGTCCGTCCGTGGTTGCCAAAAGAGATTGGTGAAACGACCTACATTGGTCTGGGTATGGCCGACCTCACCGCGTTTGTTCCGTACTACAGCGGCCTGAAAGCGTATCCTGCAAACTATACGATGGGTACCGATAAAGCGGACGATCAGTCCATTTACTGGAAATACCGTAAGTTACAGACGCTGACGATGACCGATTATCCGAAGCTCGCGCCAATCGTCAAAAAAGCCTACAAAGCATGGGAAGATAAAGTGGCGAAGGAGCAAAAAGAGGTCGAAGCAAAATATCTGAAGATGGCGAAAACCGATAAACCTGCCGCAGATAAGATGCTGAATGACTTCAACTTGCGCATCATGGCCGATGCCGAGAAGCTGACGGAAGATCTGACTAATCAGCTCTTTACCATCCGCACTAAAGACATTCAGTCTGATATCTTCTTTGCAAACGCTGCGAAAAAAGACTGAGTAACGACACGATGACATGCTGGCGCAAAGTAAGCTTCAAAACTTTGCGCCAGTAGTACGGTTTACATTTCCTTCCGCGGCAGTTGATCGAGAGCCAGACTTCTTAGATGCAAGTTGGCCCAGCAGGCTGCCTGAGTTCGGTTATTCACAGATATCTTTTTAAAGATATTATAAATATGCGTTCTCACTGTATTTTCACTAATAAAAAATGCGTTAGCAATTTCTACATTAGACGCACCTTTCGACAACTCAGTTAAAATTTCATATTCTCTTTCGGTTAAAATGCCGTAGTTATTATCTGATGGCGTGAGGTTTACATACTCTGGCAGCGGTGACAGTGAGCGTGGTGGACGGGAGGTTTTTAGCCCCTCTTTAAGGAGTTCTAACAAATATTCTGTAGAGCAATTATTTGGTACGATCGACTCAAAATTTGGCCATAGCATGCTCTCATAGAGTGGGAGCGACCGCAGGCAGTTAATAATATAAACGCGCAAACTATATGCGCTGTCATTGAGTAATTTTGACCAGACATTTTTTAATTTACGGCTTGATGCCTGTATATCATAGAGGATGATACTTCCCTCAACGATAAATGACATGTCTGGTCTGCTAATGTTAACAAAATCAACCAAGATATCGTTTTGCTTATTGAGATAATCCAGCAAGAGTTGCGTCTGTATTGATTGGTTGCTAATGAGTATTATCTTACTGTCCATGTTAAGCATATGTAGCCTTCATTCAAATGATGATTGACAATATTCCTTATCGTTATTGCATGCCAAGCCAATAACAAGTCACTACTTAAGATTAAAGATAATCTGATTGAATTATAAGAATTTAGCTAATTGTGCAATTCGATCATTCGCTTTTTCCGAGCGCAGGATTCGATTTTTCTTTATAGCACTTAAAGAATTATCACAATACAAACATAACATATTGTATTCCAAGTATTTTTATTTGACCTTTGAGTAAAGGACTATCTTACTCACAATCTGCTTATAGATAATAATAATTCATTAATACTCATAGTTAATGATCATTATTAATATTATAGGATGAGTGAAATACGTCCAATCTACGATGTACAACAATAATTTATCTAACATAATTGATAGCGGGCGACAGCCTTACAGGGCGCAAGAAAAAAGGAGCCCAGACAATGTTACTGATAATAGGGACGATCTATCTCTAAATGAGGAGCGCATTATGAGTAAACTATCCATTATAAGTTTAATTAGCTGTGCCATCGCAATTCCTTCCGCTATGGCAGATGTTGGACATGGCCCCAACAGGGATCAAAAAGGCGTTGTTAATTTTTCCGGTCATGTCTATTCCAATTCGTGCATAATTGAAGCCGGTGATAAAGATAAACAGGTAAAATTAAACCCAGTTCTCAATACATCAGTTAGCAAATTACATGCAACGCAACTCCAGCAATTCAGTATTAAAGTGAAGGGATGCTATATTAATGAAAAAATAGTTCCCAAATTAGCCTGGAATGTTAATTCCCCTCTAACTCACGATGGATATCTCAAAAACACGACAAGGGGTGGAGCCCAAAACGTAGCGCTAGTCCTTAAGGATAATCGCGAAAAAAATATTAACCTGAGGAATAAGAATGACCGATTTGAACCTGAGAAAGATGATCTCCGACATGGCAATGATAGCCCGACTTTAACTTATAAATTCAGCGTGGGTTACATTATACCACGTGAAAATAGTGGTTCATCATATGTTCAACCGGGACCGGTAAGCGCTCAGGCAAACTATAGCATTACTTATCTCTAAATACACAATGCTATAGCTGCCTTGCGCTATAGCATTTATTTTAATAGAGGCTTCATGAAAATTTTCATTTATTTATTAGCTCTATTTGCTCTCTCTACCGCACATGCAAATAATATCATTGTCAATGGCACCCGATTTATTTACTCTGAAGATTCCGCAGAGATCACGATACAAATGACGAATACGGGAAACTATCCATCGTTGGCCCAGGTATGGTTGGATGAGGGAAATCCAGAAAAGTTACCGGAAGAAATTTCCACTCCATTTATTATTTCTCCACCCATTGCCCGCGTTGACGCAGGCAATGGGCAATCACTCAGAATAAAAAAAGCAGTTGATAAAAATATTGTCGCCACCGACCGTGAGTCTATGTGGTGGCTTAACATACTGGATATTCCTTCCGTGGATAAGAATAGCGTCACGGACAATTCAGCTGTGCTCAATTTAGCCATTCGCTCACGCTTTAAGTTTTTCTAGCGACCCAGTGGGTTAGGTGACCGTCAAAACGCGGAAAATAAGATAAAAATTATTGCTAACCAACGTGACATAACGCTGGTAAACCCCACCCCCTTCTTCATCACGGTTGCGGATATTGTGACGTCATCAGGCCATGGACTCATAAACGAAGGGGTCATGGTCGCCCCGAAAAGCAGAACGACTATCAATGCAAAACAACAAGTCAGCCAGGGTGAATCGGTTGTTTTACAAGCAATCAGCGATTACGGCGGAATTGTGGAACACAAAACAACCATTAATTAATAAAAAGGGATAAAAGGAATTAGTAATGGGTTTATGTAAAAGGATCCTCACCATACCCTGTTTCATTATTTTTCATGGTTCATTATTTTCCGTTGGAGCTCACGCAGAAGACAGCACTCGCTACGAGTTCGATAACGCCATCTTAATGGGCAATGCTTCACTTAACGATTTGCAGTCCTTTAATGCCGCAGGCTTATTGCCTGGGACATATATCGTAGATATTTATATTAATGATAACTGGCGTGGACGTCGTGAACTCTTATTCAAAAAAGATAATCACGGCGATTTAGTTAGCTGTTATTCAGAAGCATTTCTCAAAGGCGTGGGCATTAACCCAGAAAAAATGAATCAAACGCTGGCAGCTCACCCTTCACGCTGCGGCAGCATTGCCGATTGGGACACCAGCGGGAAAGCAACGGAGAGACTCAACACCAGCCAGCTTGAGCTGCGCATCACCATCCCGCAGGCTTATGTTGATAATATCGAAAACAATTATGTCCAACCTGAACTCTGGCAACCAGGGGCGCCGGCGATTAATTTCAGCTATAACGCCGATTACTACAGCACCCAGCAACGTGGTAACGATCGTTCAAGTACGGACAGCGCCTGGGTGGGAATGGATATCCGAAGCTCTGCTGGAGGGTGGCTAATTGAACATTTTGGTAGCCAAAATTGGGACAGCAAAATAGGTAGCCATTACGCCAATAATCGCACGACGCTAAAACGGCCCATCACTCGTTGGAAATCCATGTTAAGCGCTGGCAAGTTCTATACTGACAGCCAGATGTTCGACAGTATGGCTATTCTCGGAGTGGGATTGGCTTCTGAGGATTTAATGCGCCCGGATAGCACGCTGAACTGGGCGCCGATTATTCGCGGCGTAGCTGAGACCAACGCCCGTATTACCATCACCCAGGATGGTCAAACCATTCATCAGTCCTCGGTTCCGGCTGGGCCATTCTCGATTGATTCCGTGTTGCCCGCGAATACTGGCGGCGAGTTGCTGGTCACGATTCAGGAATCAGACGGGCGTATCCGCCGCTTTACCGTTCCATACTCTTCGGTACCACAGCTACTAAAACCCGGCATTTCGCGCTATGGCATCACTCTCGGGACTGTCGATGAAGATAATTATGATGAAGATCCGTTTTTAGCCCAGGCCTACTGGCAGTATGGCCTGAACAACTATTTAACGTTGTATACCGGGGCCTCTGGATTCGAGCGCTATCAGTCAGCCCTCATCGGTAGCGGTCTGAACACCCAACTCGGCGCATTCGCCCTTGATATCACCCAATCGCGCCTGAAGCTTGAGGACAATCGTCAACAAGGACAACAGTATCGTCTGACATGGAATAGCACCCTACCCTGGTCGGCAACCGCGCTCTGGCTGGAAGCAAAATACAGTTCACATCACTTTTACGGTCAACGCGATGCCCTGGATGCCCTGGATGCACAGGCATTCGTCAGCCAATATTTCTCGTCACGCGAGAAGCAGTCGTTTAGCGCCAGTATTAATCAGCCGTTATCCGATACCTGGGGTTCATTCTATTTATCCGGCTCTCTTAAGAAGTTCTGGGATCAGCAGGATAATTATCGCCAGTATGCCGTGGGATACACCAATGCCTGGGGCAACCTGACCTGGAGTATATCCGCCCAGCGTTTCTGGAATGAGGATCAACAGGGTTCGGTCACCAAAGATGACCAAATCATGCTCTCATTCAGCTATTTCCTGCCCCGGGATAACGCCGGTTTTACGCAGATCTCCTCTGATAGCTACAGCAATAACGGCAAAGCCAGCAATACACGCCTCGGCTTCACGACCTCGACTGATGAGGAAAACAATATCGTTTGGGGAGCCAATACCGGCTATCTCCGCGGCGGTAGTGTGGAATGGGGAGCAAACGGCATGGTGCGTACGCCTTATACCTCGCTGAACGGGACGTGGAGTCAGAGTAACTCATGGCACCAGGTAAGCGGTGGAATGAGTGGCATGCTGGTTGGGCACGCGAGGGGAATAACCTTTTCACCAGAGCGCTCAGATACCGTCGCGCTGGTCTATGCGCCTGATGCGCATGGCGCTCATCTTGAAGGCGTACCTGGAACCCGCTTCGATAAAAATGGCTACGCCATTCTGCCCTGGCTTCGTCCGTGGCGCGTGAATGACGTTACTATCGATCCAAAAGGTTCAACTGAAGGTCTGAACTTTACTAAAACCCAGGCCAAGATTGCGCCTTACGAAGGTAATGTCATTCCAGTCACCTTTGAAACGACGCTCAGAAAACAGAACATTATTTATCCCCGCCTGCAGGGTCAGCAGAGAATGCCATTCGGTGCCATCATCCGCGACAATGCCAATAATCATGTCGGCTACGTCGGACAAGGCGGTGCGCTTTATATTGATGAAACCACCTCACCAGAAGTGTTCGTTTCACTGGAAACAGGGAAATGCACGATCGTGTTAAAAAACCAGGAGGCCACATGTCGGTAATACGTACCGCTTTAATTCTGGGCTGTGCCTTGGGCATTCATCAGGCAGCAAGTGCTGCATGTACCCTGACCACACAAAAGTTTATTTTATCGCCGGAAATCGTTAACGATAAGCAATCAATCCAGTCAGGGGGAGTTATTCAGACGCGCACGCTTTCGCGACAGAATATTCAGGCGTCAGGCTGTACTGACAACCACCCTTTTTCCGCACAGATTATTGGCGATCGGTCCGCAATGAAACAACCCGGTATTATACGCAGCAATGTGAGTGGGATTGGCATTAAAGTCACCCTGGAAACCTCAACCGGACAAACGATCCAGTGGCCATCAACTTTCAGAGCGACGGCAGATGAATTCAGAAACAGCAAAATAAAGATTGAGCTGATCAAACTGGATGATCAGCTTGCGGCAGGAGCCGCTGCGGGTTCCATCAACCTGCAAATCAGAAGTGAGGCTCAATCGTTGCCCGTGGTGGATATCATTGTGCCGGCAAAATATATCACGATGCTCAACCGGTCATGCGCAATCAAAGGTAACCGCTCGATCAACGTCAAACTGCCCGATATAGCACTTGAGCAATTCAGAGGCTATGGAAGCACTGCGGGAAGAAAACCATTTACTATCGACCTTCTCTGTAAAAGTGATTTTACCACGCCTTCCCGGGTTATTCTAAGCTGGAGCGACACAGAGAATGGTCACCAAAGTATTATCGGTGTACTAAAGAATATCCACCTCAAAGGCGCTGCTGGCATCGGCATTCAGGTGTTAGATCAACAACAACAGCCTGTTAAATTCAATACACCTTCATATGTCTATTTAGCGCCTCAAGATAAAGGTAATCATTCCATCCCGTTTTATGCTCAGTATTATCAAACAGCTAACAATGTCAGTCCCGGCATTGTACGTTCAGTTTTGTATTTCAATGCTGAGTACCAATAATCAATCCTAATCTAGGTGTACTGCGAGGTCTTTGCTCCACGCAAGTGGAGCTTTTTTACATTACACATCTATCGGAATGTAATGTTCACAGGTGATTATTTTATTTTTAAGATCCTCTTGGTTATAATGGAATATTTCAATATCATAGCCTGCCTTCCTTTTTAATTTACTCTCCGGCAACATCTTAAAATAAATATATCTTGAATAGAGTGGATAGTCCTCTTTCTTGAATCTGAATGATGTAGCCCCCTGAAACACCGGACAGTAGCTGTATCTCCAGATAAGAGATAGGCTTGAATATATGTCTAACACTAACGCCAATTTTGAGATGACCGGGATCCTGTTAGGGCAAGAAGTCCGTAAACGTAAAACTCCTCAGGAGAAGATCGCCATTATCCAGCAGACGATGGAGCCGGGTATGAATGTCTCCCATGTCGCCCGCCTGCATGGTATCCAGCCCAGCCTGCTGTTTAAGTGGAAGAAGCAATATCAGGAAGGCAGCCTCACCGCCGTTGCGGCTGGAGAGGAAGTCGTTCCTGCTTCTGAGCTTACTGCTGCTCTGAAGCAGGTCCGGGAGCTTCAGCGCCTTCTGGGCAAGAAGACGATGGAAGTTGAGATCCTGAAAGAAGCCGTGGAGTACGGTCAGTCGCGAAAATGGATAGCGCACGCGCCCTTGTTGCCAAAGGACGGGGAATAGCCATGGTCTGCCGGACCATGGGCGTGTCGCGTGCGCAACTGTCACTGCGGATTAACCGTTCTGCCGACTGGCAGGACAGGCGCTGTAACCGGCGTAATGAAGAAGCAGACGCAGAAATACTGTCGGCTATCCTCAACATTATCAGCGATATGCCGAGTTATGGTTATCGACGCGTGTGGGGCATCCTGCGCAAGCAACGTCGCACAGAGGGACAGCTACCTGTGAATGCCAAACGGCTTTACAGGATAATGCGTGAGCATAACCTGTTGTTGTTGCATCACAAACCAGAGCGACCGAAGCGTGAACATAAGGGCAAGATAGCGGTGGCAGAAAGCGATATGCGCTGGTGTTCAGATGGCTTCGAGTTCGGCTGCGACAACGGCGAAAAACTGCGGGTAACGTTCGCGCTGGACTGCTGCGACCGTGAGGCCATAGACTGGGCAGCAAGCACGGGAGGCTATGACAGTTCGACCGTGCAGGATGTGATGCTGAGGTCGGTGGAAAAGCGCTTCGGCGACAGGTTGCCCGACACAGCGGTGCAGTGGCTGACGGATAACGGTTCAGCGTATACCGCGTATGAAACGCGGAGGTTCGCGAGAGAGCTGAATCTGGAGCCCTGCACAACAGCGGTGAGCAGCCCGCAGAGTAATGGCATGGCCGAACGGTTCGTGAAAACGATGAAAGAAGACTATATCGCGTTCATGCCAAAACCGGATGTGAGAACAGCACTGCGAAACCTTGCAGTAGCGTTCACGCATTACAATGAAAACCACCCGCACAGCGCGCTGGGATATCACTCCCCGAGGGAATACCGGCGGCAGCGGACATCGTTAACTTAAGATACAAAAGCTGTTCGGAGATGGAGGGTCAAGATCA
>NZ_JAOWDG010000062.1:0-148514 GCF_030334745.1 Citrobacter sp. Cb080
TGATCTTGACCCTCCATCTCCGAACAGCTTTTGTATCTTAAGTTAACGATGTCCGCTGCCGCCGGTATTCCCTCGGGGAGTGATATCCCAGCGCGCTGTGCGGGTGGTTTTCATTGTAATGCGTGAACGCTACTGCAAGGTTTCGCAGTGCTGTTCTCACATCCGGTTTTGGCATGAACGCGATATAGTCTTCTTTCATCGTTTTCACGAACCGTTCGGCCATGCCATTACTCTGCGGGCTGCTCACCGCTGTTGTGCAGGGCTCCAGATTCAGCTCTCTCGCGAACCTCCGCGTTTCATACGCGGTATACGCTGAACCGTTATCCGTCAGCCACTGCACCGCTGTGTCGGGCAACCTGTCGCCGAAGCGCTTTTCCACCGACCTCAGCATCACATCCTGCACGGTCGAACTGTCATAGCCTCCCGTGCTTGCTGCCCAGTCTATGGCCTCACGGTCGCAGCAGTCCAGCGCGAACGTTACCCGCAGTTTTTCGCCGTTGTCGCAGCCGAACTCGAAGCCATCTGAACACCAGCGCATATCGCTTTCTGCCACCGCTATCTTGCCCTTATGTTCACGCTTCGGTCGCTCTGGTTTGTGATGCAACAACAACAGGTTATGCTCACGCATTATCCTGTAAAGCCGTTTGGCATTCACAGGTAGCTGTCCCTCTGTGCGACGTTGCTTGCGCAGGATGCCCCACACGCGTCGATAACCATAACTCGGCATATCGCTGATAATGTTGAGGATAGCCGACAGTATTTCTGCGTCTGCTTCTTCATTACGCCGGTTACAGCGCCTGTCCTGCCAGTCGGCAGAACGGTTAATCCGCAGTGACAGTTGCGCACGCGACACGCCCATGGTCCGGCAGACCATGGCTATTCCCCGTCCTTTGGCAACAAGGGCGCGTGCGCTATCCATTTTCGCGACTGACCGTACTCCACGGCTTCTTTCAGGATCTCAACTTCCATCGTCTTCTTGCCCAGAAGGCGCTGAAGCTCCCGGACCTGCTTCAGAGCAGCAGTAAGCTCAGAAGCAGGAACGACTTCCTCTCCAGCCGCAACGGCGGTGAGGCTGCCTTCCTGATATTGCTTCTTCCACTTAAACAGCAGGCTGGGCTGGATACCATGCAGGCGGGCGACATGGGAGACATTCATACCCGGCTCCATCGTCTGCTGGATAATGGCGATCTTCTCCTGAGGAGTTTTACGTTTACGGACTTCTTGCCCTAACAGGATCCCGGTCATCTCAAAATTGGCGTTAGTGTTAGACATATATTCAAGCCTATCTCTTATCTGGAGATACAGCTACTGTCCGGTGTTTCAGGGGGCTACATCAGGTAAAATGCGATGTTGAGGCAGAATGCTGGCGCCTCAGGGGATCCGATGAAGTACTGACAGTCGTGAATATGAACAGCAGTAATGCTGTTCGGGTTGATATTCTGAAGAGTATTTATAACGACAAATATATGCCAGATAAATAAGTATTCAATTTTATATCAATTAGCACTTACTGGCGGTACGGATAGCCTGCATTGAGCAGGCTATCTAGTACGTTACGATAGCATAGGCATGGTACGCAAAATTACTCGATATTCTGAATCTGCTCGCGCATTTGCTCGATCAATACCTTCAGTTCAATTGCGGAATTAGTCACCTCGGCATTGATAGACTTGGATGCAAGAGTGTTCGACTCACGGTTGAATTCCTGCATCATGAAGTCCAGACGACGGCCAACAGCCTCTTTTTTCTTCAGAATGTTGTAGGTTTCTTTGACGTGGGCTTCCAGACGATCTAACTCTTCTGCTACATCTATGCGCTGCGCCATCAGCACCAGTTCTTGCTCAAGGCGGTTATTCTCCAGTTGCACCTGGGCGTCTTCCAGTTTGGCTACCAGACGCTCACGCTGCCATTGCAGAATTTCCGGCATATGTGCACGCACTTTAGCGACTTCAGTGCTGACGCCTTCCAGACGCTGCTCGATCAGCGCTTTCAGCGCCTGACCTTCGGTTTCACGCGCGACGATGAAGTCATCCAGCGTACCGTCAAGCGCGGCGAGGATCTCGGCGGCAATGGCGTCCAGATCTTGCTCCTGGGCAGCCATTACGCCTGGCCAGCGCATGATATCAACTGGGTTAATTTCACCTTCATCACTCTGCATTTTGACCCAGTTAGCAGCGCTAACGAGCTGTTTAGCGAGCTTTTCATTTAGAATCAGCTCGCCCTGGGCGCTGGCATCAGGCTCAAAACGCAGCGTACACTCGACTTTACCGCGCGTCAGACGCGTGCGTATGCGTTCGCGAACAACGGGTTCAAGACTACGGAACTGTTCCGGCAGGCGAAAATAAGTTTCCAGATAACGCTGGTTTACCGAGCGCATTTCCCAGGTAGCGCTACCCCATTCACCCTTGATTTCACGCCGGGCGTAGGCGGTCATGCTGCGGATCATAGACGTTCCTGTTTTTAAAGATGAGATGGGAGGATTATAGCCATCCACGTCTTGTCAGGATAGGAATAACAGTCGGAAGTCCGTATAATGCGCAGCCACATTCGTTTCAAGCCGGAGATTTTATCATGCGTCCAGCAGGTCGTAGTGCCAACCAGGTGCGTCCCGTCACCCTGACCCGTAATTATACAAAACACGCTGAAGGCTCCGTGCTGGTCGAATTTGGTGATACCAAAGTGCTGTGTACCGCCTCTATTGATGAAGGCGTACCGCGTTTTCTGAAAGGTCAGGGCCAGGGCTGGATCACCGCAGAATATGGCATGCTGCCACGCGCCACGCACACCCGTAACGCCCGTGAAGCGGCGAAAGGTAAGCAGGGCGGTCGTACCATGGAAATCCAGCGTCTGATCGCTCGTGCGCTGCGCGCCGCCGTTGATCTGAAGACGCTCGGTGAATTCACTATTACGCTGGACTGCGATGTTATTCAGGCAGATGGCGGTACGCGCACTGCATCAATTACCGGCGCATGTGTGGCGTTGGCTGATGCGCTGAACAAGCTGGTTGCGAGCGGTAAACTGAAAACTAACCCGATGAAAGGGATGGTCGCCGCGGTTTCCGTGGGCATTGTGAACGGTGAAGCGCTCTGTGACCTCGAATACGTTGAGGACTCTGCCGCAGAAACCGACATGAACGTGGTGATGACTGAAGACGGACGCATTATAGAGGTGCAGGGTACGGCAGAAGGCGAGCCGTTCAGCCATGAAGAACTTCTCACCCTACTGGCGTTAGCCCGAGGGGGAATCGAATCCATTGTAACGACGCAGAAGGCGGCGTTAGAAAATTGATTTTAAAGGCGACTGATGAGTCGCCTTTTTTTTGTCTGTAATAAAGTGAGATGAGGAGCGAATCCATGAAACCGTATCAGCGCCAGTTTATTGAGTTTGCGCTTAGCAAGCAGGTACTAAAGTTTGGCGAGTTTACGCTGAAATCCGGGCGTAAAAGCCCCTATTTCTTCAACGCCGGGCTGTTTAATACCGGGCGCTGCCTGGCACTGTTAGGCCGTTTTTATGCCGAAGCGCTGATGGATTCCGGTATTGAGTTCGATTTGCTGTTTGGTCCGGCCTACAAAGGTATCCCGATTGCGACCACCACGGCTGTTGCGCTGGCGGAACACCACGATAAAGATTTGCCGTACTGCTTTAACCGTAAAGAGGCGAAGACCCACGGTGAAGGCGGTAATCTGGTAGGTAGCGCACTTGAGGGGCGTGTAATGCTGGTGGATGATGTTATCACTGCAGGTACGGCTATTCGTGAGTCGATGGAAATTATTCAGGCTAACGGCGCTACGCTGGCGGGGGTACTGATTTCTCTCGATCGTCAGGAACGCGGTCGCGGCGAGATTTCAGCGATTCAGGAAGTGGAACGCGATTATGGCTGCAAGGTGATTTCTATCATTACCCTGAAAGATCTGATTGCGTATCTGGAAGAAAAACCAGAAATGGCAGAACACCTGGCCGCAGTACGGGCGTATCGCGAAGCGTACGGCGTATAAGAACTGCCGGATGGCGCTGCGCTTATCCAGCCTACGCACCGCAGGGTTCGTAGGCAAAATAGGCGAGGTCGCCATCCAACAACGGTGTTACTGCAATTGAGCGGCAACCAACGGCCAGCGGATGTCGAAATCATCCGTTGGGCGGTATTTAAATTCGCTACGTACAAACCGGGACAGCATACCTTCGCAGAAAGCCAGTAGCTGGCTGGCCAGCAGCGTTTCATCCACGGTGTAGCCTTCACCTTCACGCATTCTTTTTTCTCGCAGAACCTGGCGTAACTGCGCCTCAATTCGCTCAAAAAGCTGGTTAATACGGCCTTGCAGACGGTCTTGCTCGAACATCAACGCGTGTCCGGTCAGAATTCGCGTCAGGCCAGGATTACGTTCACCGAACCCTAAAATCAGCAGTACGATCAGACGCAATCGCGCGTTAGTGTCCTTTTCATCTTTCAAAATCAGATTGATACGGGTAATCAGACTATCTTCGATAAACTCAATCAGGCTATCGAACATGCGGGTCTTGCTGGGAAAATGGCGATACAAGGCCGCTTCGGAAACGCCCACAGAGGCCGCCAGTTTAGCTGTCGTGATGCGTTGGCTACCATCGCTGGACTCAAGCATCAGTGCCAGAGACTGAAGTATTTCTTCGCGACGATTCCTTTTCGCAGTTTGCTTTTCTACCATGTTACAAAATACCCCTGAAAATAAGCTCTTGCCAGGCAGGCATCCACACAGCGACCGCAAACTGGTGTTTGCGGTGTGTTATTGCGTTATTACGCTGTGAGATACTTTTCTGCGGGTTACTTGCGCCCGGAATGGCCGAAGCCACCTTCGCCACGATCGGTGGCTTCAAACTCTTCCACCAAATTAAATTCAGCCTGGACGACCGGTACAAATACCATCTGCGCGATACGTTCGCCCGGTTCAATAGTAAAGTTGTCCTGACCACGGTTCCAGATTGAAACCATCAGCTGGCCCTGGTAGTCGGAATCAATCAAACCGACCAGATTGCCCAGTACGATCCCGTGCTTATGGCCCAGCCCGGAGCGCGGGAGCATCACCGCCGCAAGAGAAGGATCGGCAATGTGGATAGCTAACCCGGTTGGCACCAGCGTTGTTGCGCCAGGCGCCAGTTCTACGGCGTCATCAAGACAGGCACGCAGGTCAAGTCCGGCAGAACCAGAAGTGGCGTACGTCGGGAGCGGAAATTGTTGCCCTACGCGCGGGTCCAGAATCTTAACGTCGATTTTTTTCATCATAACGGGTCACGATCTCGTCGAGTAATAATTGGCCCAGGAGTTCTTTGCGCTCAAGCGGTAAGACTTTATCTCCATCCTGCCAAAAAAGGTGTAATGCGTTGCTGTCGCTGTTAAATCCTTGAGTAGACAGCGAAACGTCGTTCGCACAGATCACATCAAGGTTTTTGCGGATGCGTTTTTGCCGGGCATATTCTTCCACATTATTTGTTTCGGCGGCAAACCCAACGACAAAAGGACGATTAGCATCCAGTGCGGCAACACCAGCGATGATGTCCGGGTTTTTGACCATTTTTACTGTTAATTCATCACCCTGCGTTGCCTGTTTTTTGATTTTTTCACTGGCGACAGTTTCAGCGCGATAATCAGCGACTGCGGCGCAGCCGATAAAAATATGCTGTTGTTGCACCGCAGATTGCACGGCGGCTTCCATTTCCAGCGCGGTCATCACATCAATGCGCTGGACAAAAGGCGGTGTAGGTAACGAAACCGGACCTGATACCAGTGTGACGTTTGCCCCGCGTTTTGCGGCAGCGGCCGCGATAGCAAATCCCATTTTCCCGGAGCTGTGGTTGGAAATATAACGCACGGGATCAAGCGGTTCACGCGTCGGGCCTGCTGTAATCATGATGTTGAGATGTTGCAGATCTTTGACAGGTGAAAAATGTTCTGCCGCCATATCCACAATTGTTAACGGATCCAGCATACGTCCAGGACCGACATCACCACATGCCTGACTACCGCTGTCAGGGCCCCAAATGAGCAAACCGCGCGAGGCAAGAATGCCCAGATTGTGTTGGGTTGCGGCAGCGCGGTACATCTGCTGGTTCATAGCCGGCAGCACGGCAACAGGCGCTGGCGTTGCCAGACAGATCGTAGACACCAGATCGTTGGCCATACCTGCGGCAACGCGGGCAATCAGGTCTGCCGTCGCAGGGGCCAGTATAACCAAATCGGCCCATTTCCCCAGCTCAATGTGGCCCATCGCGGCTTCGGCTGCGGGGTCAAGCAGGCTGTCGGAAACGGGATAGCCCGAAACCGCCTGTAAGCTCAGAGGAGTAATAAACGCTTTTGCGGCTTCGGTCATCGCCACGCGGACGTCTGCGCCGCGTTCCCGTAAACGACGCACCAGCTCAGGGGTTTTGTACGCAGCAATCCCGCCACTGACGGCAAGTACGATTTTTTTACCGGCCAGGCTCATCATGATCTTTCCTGTTGGGTTTCACCAGAAGGCGGATATTTTATCACAATCCGCAATGTGTCGTGCTTTTGCCCGCGCTCCAGTTTGCGAGGCTCTACGAAGAAGTGAAAACAGAGCGTCGATTCGCCGCTGGCGTTATGCCACTATGCGGAGGCGAAAGGAGGGGAAAAGCATGGAAAATACAGGACGTATAATGCCTCGGGAAAAGCTGTTGGCGCAGGGGGCCAGTTCGCTGACCGACGTAGAGCTACTGGCTCTTTTTCTACGCACCGGAATACTGGGTAAAGATGTGCTTACGCTGGCGAAAGAGATGCTTCAGCATTTTGATTCGTTGTATGGCCTGTTGTCTGCTGATTACATGGATTTCAGCTATGTTCAGGGCATCGGTATCGCGAAGTACGCACAGTTGAAGGGAATAGTGGAGCTGGCAAGGCGCTACTACAACGTACAGGTGATAGAGGAACGTGCGATACTTAGCCCGGAAATGGCGCGTGAATTTCTGCAAAGCCAGCTTTCGCAAGAGGAACGCGAGATCTTCTATGTGATCTTTATGGATTCTCAACATCGCGTGATTAAACACCGTAAACTTTTTTCCGGAACGCTAAGCCACGTTGAAGTGCATCCGCGAGAAATTGTCCGCGAAGCGATAAAAATGAATGCTTCTGCGGTGATCCTTGCACATAATCACCCTTCGGGGTGTGCAGAGCCGAGCAAGGCAGATAAACTCATCACCGAGCGTGTTGTGAAATGCTGTCAGTTCATGGATATCCGGGTGCTTGATCATCTGGTCATTGGGCGCGGAGAGTACGTTTCTTTTGCGGAACGCGGTTGGATTTAACGCACTTTACGCGATCCATCGGGATCTTTGTCTGTTCGGGACTTGAGCACATCGCTGACTCAGCGTATACTACGCCACCTTTGAGAATCTCGGGTTTGGCATTTGGGCCTGGCAATCGAGAGTTCGCAAATACGCAAAATCATTCTTGTTGCGTCCAATGACGAGGCAACGATGAAAGATTTAGTGTATTGAACTGCGATAACCGGGCTGAGAAGCCTGACGAGGCGCCAATACCCCATACGAAGCTCGAGCTAATTTGATTTTTGGAGAATAGACATGTCCCGAGTCTGCCAAGTTACTGGCAAGCGTCCGGTGACCGGTAACAACCGTTCCCACGCACTGAACGCGACTAAACGCCGTTTCCTGCCTAACCTGCACTCTCACCGTTTTTGGGTTGAGAGCGAGAAGCGTTTTGTCACCCTGCGTGTATCTGCTAAAGGTATGCGTGTTATTGATAAGAAAGGCATCGAAACAGTTCTGTCTGAACTGCGTGCCCGTGGCGAAAAGTACTAAGTACTAAGAGGAAATAAATCATGGCTAAAGGTATTCGTGAGAAAATCAAGCTGGTTTCTTCTGCTGGTACTGGTCACTTCTATACCACCACGAAGAACAAACGTACTAAGCCGGAAAAACTGGAGCTGAAAAAGTTCGATCCAGTTGTTCGTCAGCACGTTTTATACAAAGAAGCGAAAATCAAATAATTTCCGCTTTGATGTAAAGAAAAACCCTGCCTCGGCGGGGTTTTTTGTTTTCTGGCCGTCCCCATATTAATGAGACCTGATACACCGCCGGAGATACTATGCCTGAATTACCTGAAGTCGAAACCAGCCGCCGCGGTATTGAGCCGCATCTGGTGGGGGCAACGATTATGCACGCGACTGTGCGTAACGGTCGTTTGCGTTGGCCTGTATCAGAGGAAATCTATCGTCTGAGTGATAAACCTGTCCTGAGCGTACAGCGGCGCGCGAAATACCTGCTGCTGGAGCTATCAGATGGCTGGGTAATCATTCACCTGGGGATGTCGGGTAGCTTGCGTATCCTTTCTGAAGAGCTTCCGGCAGAAAAACATGACCACGTCGACTTAGTGATGAGTAACGGCAAAGTCCTGCGCTATACCGATCCGCGTCGTTTTGGCGCCTGGCTGTGGACTAAAGAGCTGGATGGGCATAATGTCCTCGCCCATCTTGGCCCTGAGCCTCTGAGCGACGATTTCAATGCTGGTTATCTGCAGCAGAAATGTGCGAAGAAGAAAACTGCGATTAAACCCTGGCTGATGGATAACAAGCTGGTCGTGGGGGTGGGAAACATCTATGCCAGCGAGTCGCTGTTTGCGGCTGGTATCCATCCTGACCGTCTGGCGTCATCTTTGTCGCAGGATGAGTGCGAACTGCTGGTGCGCGTTATCAAGGCGGTTTTGCTGCGTTCTATCGAGCAGGGCGGGACCACGCTAAAGGACTTTCTGCAAAGTGACGGTAAGCCGGGCTATTTTGCCCAGGAGTTGCAGGTCTATGGGAGAGAAGGTGAACCCTGTCGCGTATGCGGCGCGCCAATCATTGCGACAAAACACGCTCAGCGCACAACGTTTTATTGCCGTCGCTGTCAGAAATAACACCATTATCGGCCGGACGTAGCGAATGCCTCATCCGGCCAGACGCATTACTTCAGTTTACTCAATAATGCCTGATGAACGTTTTCCGGCAGAAAGTGCGCTACGTCACCCTGGTGGCGGGCAACTTCTTTCACCAGTGAAGATGAGATAAATGACCACTCTTTAGACGGCATCAGAAAGACGCTTTCCAGTTGTGGCATCAGATGACGGTTCATATGGGCCAGCTGCATTTCATACTCAAAATCGGCTACCGCACGCAGGCCACGGATCAGAATGTTAGCCTGATTATCGCGGGCAAAGTTTGCCATCAGATCGCTGAATCCCAGAACCTCCACATTACCGAGATGCGCCGTTGCCTGTTGTGCCAGCTCAACGCGCTCTTCCAGAGTAAACATCGGTTTTTTACTGGGACTTGCGGCAATTGCCAGGATTACGTGATCGAACATGCTTGTCGCTCTTGTCACGATATCGATGTGGCCGTTAGTAATGGGATCAAAGGTTCCTGGATAAATCGCCCGTTTTTGCATGACTTGCCTCAATGCGTTTTGGGTGGCAGATAAGGTTCCAGCAGCTGCAGCAGACGCTGAAGCGCGCCCTGATTTTGATACAGAACTTCAACTGCGTGACGGCCATAAAAATTACGATAATCTGCATCGGTCAGTAAAGAAGAGACCTCTTTCACCAGCGTAGTTGCGTCGGTGACGGTGATCAATCCGCTTGCCTGTTCGAGGCGGGCGCAAATATCTTTAAAATTAAAAGTATGTGGCCCCATCAGTACCGGAATGGCGTGCGCCGCGGCTTCCAGTGGGTTGTGTCCACCGCGTTCAACCAGCGAACCGCCAACAAAAGCAAGGTCGGCAATGCCGTACAGCAACATCAACTCGCCCATGGTGTCGCCGATTACGACCTGGGTTCCTGATGACGGAACTTCGCCTGAAGAACGTGTCGTATAGCTTAGCCCAGCCTGGCGTACGAGGTTAATGGCATCCGGGAACCGTTCAGGATGTCTGGGTACCAGAATCAGTAAAAGATTAGGGAACTGGTTTAATAACGCCTGATGGGCGGCAATGATAATGCTTTCTTCGCCGTCGTGCGTGCTGGTTGCAATCCATACCGGGCGGTGAGGTGCCCATTGACGGCGCAATGTAATCGCTTTTGCGGCCAGCTGCGGCGTGACGGAAATATCAAACTTCAGGCTACCGGTAACGGTGACCTGATTGTTTCTGGCACCAAGCGTGATAAAACGAGCGCCATCTTCTTCGTTCTGGGCGGCAATCAACGTAATTCGGCGCAGTAGCCTGCCAACAAATTTACCTAATTTAGCGTAGCCAGCAGCTGAACGAGCGGAAAGACGTGCATTGGCAATGACCAGCGGAATATGGCGCTTATGCAGTGCCGCGATCAGATTCGGCCACAGCTCGGTTTCCATAATTAACACCAGCTTGGGGTCAACTTTATTCAGGAAACGGTTTAGGGCATCCGGTAAATCGTATGGCAGATAAATATGCTGAACGTCAGGGCCAAAAGCGGATTGTACGCGCTCGGAACCGGTTGGCGTCATGGTGGTAACCGTGATCGGCAAGTCGGGGTAACGATGTCGCAGAGCGCGGACTAATGGGATAGCTGCCAGCGTTTCGCCTACGGAAACCGAATGAAGCATGATACCGCCTGGTTTTAGCGGACGGCGGTAAAAGCCGTAGCGTTCACCCCAGCGTTTACGGTAGGCCGGAGCCTTACGTCCGCGCACCCAAAGCCGTATCCAGATCAAAGGCTGAATAAGGTAGAAAAGGGCGGTGTAAAGCAATTCGAGCATAATGGTAGCTGACTTATGAATGTGCTGGGGATTCTATGTATTTAGCTGTGGCTTTACCAATACTTTTCCCATTTTTAAATTAAATAGCGTCCCTCGCGGGGGAAGTCCAGGGTGCCAGCATCTTTTGCATCTTTACGTTTTCTGTTGATATTTTCCGGTTTAGTCGAGATAGAGGGCTAAAAATCAAAAGGTCTGAACATCTTAATTCATTGATTTATATGTTTTAAAATCATTGGCTGTGCAAGAATTATTCGAGTCGGAACATGGCGAAAGAAGTGATACACTAGCGCGTAAAAAATCAGTGCGATATCAGTAATCAGGTAGCTGTTGAGCCTGGGGCGGTAGCGTGCTTTTTTCTGCTTAACTTTACCGGACACTCACGATAAAAGAGCCGCTTGTGGATAAGCCAATTAATAGAATTCTGGTCATAAAAATGCGTTTTCACGGAGATATGTTGTTAACAACTCCGGTCATTAGTACGCTAAAGCAGAACTATCCTGATGCGAAAATCGACGTGCTTCTCTATCAGGATACCATCCCAATTTTGTCGGAAAACCCAGAAATTAATGCCCTTTATGGTATTAAAAATAAAAAGACAAAAGTAACTGATAAAATTACTAATTTTCTGCACCTGATCGGAACGTTGCGCGCAAACGGGTATGATTTAGTTGTAAACCTTACCGATCAGTGGATGGTTGCGATACTGATGCGGCTACTGAACGCGCCAATCAAAATCTCTCAAGATTATGCACATCGGCAATCTTCTTTTTGGAAAAATAGTTTTACATGTCTGGCTCCGCTTAGCGGTGAAAATGTGGTGGAAAGCAATCTGTCTGTGCTGGCCCCGTTGAAACTTAAATCGACTGTTACGCATACAACAATGAGCTATCCTCCGGATAGCTGGGAACGTATGCGCACAGAATTAAATCGGGCTGGAGTTGGTGATGAATACGTTGTAATTCAACCAACGGCACGCCAACGCTTCAAGTGCTGGAATAACGAAAAGTTTTCACAGGTAATTGACGCCTTACACCAGCGTGGTTTGGAGGTAGTTATGACCTCAGGCCCAGGCGAAGACGATCTGGCTTGCGTGAATGAAATTGCACAAGGTTGCAAAGAAAAGCCCGTTACTGCTCTGGCGGGAAAGATGAGCTTCCCCGAGCTAGGAGCGGTCATCGATCATGCGCAGTTGTTTATTGGGGTGGACTCTGCTCCGGGACACATTGCTGCTGCGGTTGATACACCATTGATATGCCTGTTTGGCGCAACGGATCATAATTTTTGGCGACCATGGTCAAAGCAGATGATTCAATTTTGGGCTGGTGATTATCGTCCGATGCCTCCACGCGAGCAGCGCGATCGCAATGAAATGTATCTTTCGGTGATTCCCGCTGACGATGTTATTGCTGCTATCGATAAATTATTACCGGGTAGACTTGTGCCGCCACAAGCGGGGAGTCCCGTATGATTGTTGCTTTCTGTTTGTATAAATACTTCCCATTCGGTGGGTTACAGCGTGATTTTATGCGCATTGCGCAAACTGTAGCGGCACGTGGTCACCATGTTCGTGTCTATACGCAGTCTTGGGAAGGTGAGTGTCCTGACGTTTTTGAATTGGTTCTTGTACCGGTCAAGTCCCAGACAAACCATGGTCGCAATGCGGAGTATTATTCCTGGGTCCAGGCACATTTACTTCAGCACCCTGTCGATCGGGTAGTTGGTTTTAATAAAATGCCAGGGCTGGATCTCTACTATGCTGCTGACGTTTGCTATGCCGAGAAAGTGGCACAAGAAAAAGGTTTCCTCTATCGGTTAACTTCACGATATCGGCACTATGCAGCGTTTGAACGCGCGACGTTTGAGCAGGGTAAACCGACGCAGCTATTGATGCTAACTGATAAGCAGATTGCTGATTTTCAGAAACACTATCAGACAGAAGCTCAACGATTTCATATTCTTCCTCCTGGGATTTATCCGGACAGGAAGTATAGCCAGCAGATTCCGAATAGCCGTGAAGTTTATCGCCAGAAAAACGGTATAACAGAGCAACAAAATCTATTATTGCAGGTAGGCTCTGATTTCACTCGTAAAGGTGTGGATCGTTCAATACGTGCATTGGCCTCGTTACCAGAAACGCTTCGAACTAATACGCTACTGTATGTTGTTGGACAAGACAGACCGAGAAAATTTGAGGCGCTGGCGGAAAAACTTGGCGTACGCAGTAATGTCCATTTCTACTCTGGCCGTAATGATGTTGCAGAATTAATGGCTGCGGCTGATATATTGATGCATCCAGCTTATCAGGAGGCGGCAGGTATTGTTTTACTAGAAGCAATCACTGCCGGGCTGCCGGTGTTGACCACAGCCGTATGCGGTTACGCGCATTATATTGTTGATGCTAATTGTGGTATGGCAATTACAGAACCATTCCGGCAAGAAACGCTGAATGAAGCCTTACGTAAAGCGCTGGTAGAGCCTTCATTGTGTTCGGAATGGAGGGCAAATGCACGACACTATGCGGATACGCAAGATTTATACAGCCTACCGGAGAAAGCTGCGGATATGATTACGGGTGGTTTAGATGGTTGAATTAAAAGAACCGTTAGCCACACTATGGCGCGGGAAAGATGCATTTGAAGAAGTTAAAAATTTACAAGGTGAAGTATTCAGAGAACTGGAGACTCGCCGTACTCTACGATTTGAACTAACGGGTAAAAGCTATTTTTTAAAATGGCACAGAGGCACTTCTCTGAAAGAGATTGTTAAAAACCTACTTTCATTACGCATGCCAGTATTAGGTGCTGATAGAGAATGGAATGCCATTCATCGCCTGAGTCAGTTAGGTGTGGATACAATGACAGGCGTGGGATTTGGTGAGAAAGGGTTGAATCCACTGACTAAAACCTCGTTTATTATTACTGAGGATCTCACACCAACTATCAGCTTAGAAGATTACTGTGCTGATTGGGCCACAAATTCTCCCGATGTGAAAGTGAAGCGTATAATTATTGATCGTGTTGCCACCATGGTGCGTAAGATGCATGCTGGTGGTATCAATCATCGCGATTGCTATATTTGCCACTTTTTATTACATCTGCCTTTTTCAGGGCATGAGGACGATCTCAAGATTTCAGTGATTGATTTGCACCGTGCTCAGATTCGGTCGACTGTTCCCCGACGCTGGCGCGATAAGGACTTGATCGGTCTCTATTTTTCGTCCATGAACATTGGATTAACCCAGCGTGATATTTATAGATTTCTACGCATCTATTGCGAGTTGCCGTTGAAAAGCATCCTAAGTCAGGAGGCTGATTTGTTCAAGGAAGCTCAGGTTAAAGCTAATAAAATACGCGAAAGAACAATCCGTAAATCTCTGTGATTAATTTATCCTGAACTATTTGAAATGCATCATGTGAGAACATGGTCTATTTCTCAAAAATTGGTAAGAGTCAAATGTCTCAATTTAGCGATAAAGAAGTTATCCTTTCTGTTTTTGAGTACGATTTTCGGGAAAATGCTTCTGCAGACTGTTTTAATATCGGTTATGGTATTGACAGGAATTTTTTATTTGGCTGTGGTGTATCAATAGCCTCTGTATTATTGTCGAATAAAAAAATCGATTTCACATTTCATATATTTACTGATTATTTCGATGAGAGTGATAAAGCCAGATTCGCCGATCTTGCTAAACAATATCAATCCTGTATCAAAGTTTACCTAATTGATTGCAATAAATTAAAAGACTTACCTAGTACTAAAAACTGGACTTATGCAACATACTTCCGTTTTGTTATTGCAGATTATTTCTATAATAAAATAGATAAATTATTATACCTGGATGCTGATATTGCTTGCCAGGGTAGTGTACGAGAACTGGTCGATTATAAGTTTTCCGCAGATGAGATCGCTGTCGTTGTAACGGAAAGAGATTCCGAATGGTGGCATAATCGTTCTGTAACGCTGGCCACTCCAGAATTAATCACCGGATACTTTAATGCTGGATTCTTACTTATCAACATCAACGCATGGCACAGTAATAATATCTCTTCCCGAGCCATCGAAATGTTGCGAGTTCCAGAATGGGTGGAAAGAATAACTCATCTTGATCAAGATGTCCTTAATGTATTGTTAGCCGGAAAAGTAACTTTTATCAATGGTAAATACAATACACGCTTTAGCATTAATTATGAACTGAAAGATAAAGTAGTCAATCCTGTGAATCATGAAACT
Source organism: Citrobacter sp. Cb080 (assembly GCF_030334745.1). Classification (NCBI taxonomy): domain Bacteria; kingdom Pseudomonadati; phylum Pseudomonadota; class Gammaproteobacteria; order Enterobacterales; family Enterobacteriaceae; genus Citrobacter; species Citrobacter sp. Cb080. The sequence continues at coordinate 14,943 of NZ_JAOWDG010000062.1, forward strand.
GTCTTCATTCATTATGTGGGACCGACAAAACCCTGGCATGAGTGGTCCAACTATCCGGTATCGAAGAGTTTTTTAGTTGCGAAAGAGGCCTCGCCCTGGCATTCAGTAGCGCTTCTCAAACCGACCAATAGCAATCAATTCAGATATTGTGCAAAGCATAAATTTAAACAAGGGTTATACGTTCAGGGACTGTGTAACTACTTTAATTATTATCTGACCAAGTTGAAAGGTTAACTGCTGGTTAAGTACATTGTTAAAATAATCAACGACAATGCATATCTTAGCCGCTGGAAAATATAGCTGAAATAATTAAAGGTAATTAACTTGGACTTCAAAAGATTAACTAACTTCAAAGATATTATTGAGTTAGACAGACGTGTTACACCATGTGATGATCGTGACACTTTTAATATCTCATGGGGAATCGATAAAAATTACCAAACTGGTGCGGCAATTTCTATTGCCTCAATCCTTGAAAATAATAAAGAGAGTAATATTAATTTTACTTTTCATATTATTGCGGATTATTTAGATCAAGAATATATTGTACTTTTGACACAACTAGCAGAACAGTATAAAACAGTTATTAAGCTATATCATATTGATTCTGAACCGCTGGTGTCACTACCTAAAACAAATATATGGCCAGTGTCAATATACTATCGCTTGCTTTCATTTGATTATTTTTCTGAACGATTAGAACGACTGCTATATCTTGATGCTGATATTACGTGTAAAGGCTCTTTAGAGGATCTTGCTGCACTGAAATTTGATGGGGAATATGGTGCGGTTGTAGTAGATGTTGATTCAATGCAGGATAAAAGTGCAGAGCGTCTACATAATCCTGAGTTTAAAGGCAACTACTTTAACTCGGGTGTCATGTATATAAACTTGCAGCAATGGCTTAACTCTAATTTAACGAAAAAATTCTTCGAACTATTGTCAGATGAAAGTATAGTTTCCAGAGTAAAATATCCTGACCAGGATATTTTAAATATCATGTTTTTGCATCATGCGGTATTACTACCGAGGAAATATAACTCAATTTACTCATTGAAGTCTGAGTTTGAGATTAAAAATAAAAATCACTATAAATCAGTGATTAATGAAGAGACAGTATTTATTCATTATACTGGTGTAACAAAACCATGGCACGAGTGGGCTAACTATTCCTCAGCACAATTTTTCCGCACAGTATATGAGAAGTCACCATGGAAGAATCAGCCTTATCAAGTTGCAAAACAAAAGCACGAATATAGAGAAGAATATAAACACCTTCTTTATCAAAATAAAATAATTCCAGGCCTGATCGCAGCAATTAAATATAAAACAATGTAATGGTGATCTTTATGATTGATAAAATCATATTTACTGTAACACCTATTTATTCTATTCCACCACGTGGTGCCGCAGCAGTTGAGACCTGGATGTATCAGGTTGCCCAAAGAACCAAATTCCCTAATCGTATTGTCTGTATAAAGAATGAAGGATATTCTGATTATTCTTACGTAAACGAAAAATGTAGTATTCATCGTATTGGATTTAGCTCGGTATATAAGCGTATTTTCCAAAAGTGGACTCGGCTGGATCCGTTACCTTATTCAAAGCGCATACTGAAAGTTGCCGAAAAGTTTGAGATAACCGATCAAAGTGTGATTGTTGTCCATAACAGTATGAAGCTATATCGACAAATTCGTTCGCAAGCTCCTCAGGCTAAAGTTGTGATTCATATGCATAATGCGTTTGAACCTAAGTTGCTTGATAAAAAAGTTAAGATGATCGTACCAAGTTTGTTTTTGAAGAACTATTATCAATCTTATCTTCCTGAAGCTGATATTGTTATTGTGCCTAATGGTATTGACCTGGATATCTATCAATCGTCATATGAATCAATATCAAAAAATAAATTAAATATTCCCCCTGAAAGCAAGGTGGTATTTTTTGCTGGACGTATAGTCCCTGATAAAGGCGTTCTCTTACTTCTGCAGGCTTTTGAAAAGTTGCTGCATGAGAACAAAAATCTGAAGCTTGTGGTTGTTGGTGATCACATGGAAGTAAGTAAGAACGATAAAGGTGATTATCAGCGTGAAGTTCGGGAAATAGCTGAGCGCCTCAAACCACATTGTATTATGTTAGGTAGTATCTCACCCGAGAAAATGCACTATTACTATCCACTGGCAGATATAGTTGTGATTCCTTCTCAATTTCAGGAGCCATTTTGTATGGTGGCTATTGAGGCTATGGGCGCTGGAAGACCTGTATTAGTCAGTACTCGAGGCGGCATGGTTGAGTTTGTTAAAGATAAAATTACAGGCTATCACCTTACAGAGCTGATGACTGCAGAAACTATTGCTCAGGATATTACCAGGGTAATGGCGGAAAGTAGTTTAGCGGATACCGCCCAACGAGGTCAGCAATATGTCTTTGGAAACTATAGTTGGTCTGCGGTTACACAACGGTTTGAAGAGGTTATTTGTAACTGGTTCGAGTGAAAAAAAGGCTACATAAAGTAGCCTTTTTTTTACTATTTTATTTATTCTTCAGCGCTAACAGAAAACCTGCAAAAATACCCAACAGATCTAACTCAATCTGCTCAACGTTGCCACGTATAATAAAATAACCGAAAAATGAAAGTAAAATTATTATATAAGCATTGTATGGGGAATAGTAATTCTCCCTAAATGCATGCGTAACACATTCTCTCACAATGCTAGTGTACACCAGTATTAAACCCACAAGTCCAAGTAATCCTGTACCAAACCATACAAAAAGAATAAGGTTGTGTGGTCCAATTGACTCGCGGAATGTCCAGTTTGGATAATCAACAACACGCTTGTTGTATACAGTTTTATAAGCGTTATTACCAAAACCATAACCAATAACTGGATTTTCTAAGATTAGGTCAAACGCACTCCCTTGCGTACCGTTAGTATAGCGATATGAACTGTCAGTTTGCTGCAATTTAACGGTCAGGTTTTCTGACATATTTTTGTATGAAAATATAGCTGTCAGAGCAACAATGGCCACGAGGATACCTACAGTAAGCAATCGCCATTGTTTGTACATGATTATCCATGTAAGAGCAATAATAAATACAGATAACCATGCGCCACGGGACAATGTTCCAAGAATTAAAAAGGTGTATATCGCCCCTAACATTAGGAATAATATACGGTATTTCGCTGATTTAATGAGCCATACATTCAGAAGCACCGGGAATAAAAACACCATTGCATCTGAAATTTCGCGGTGTTGGTAATTAGTAAAAGGCCTGATTCCTTGCTGATAGTCCTGATAATAAAGGACAAGTTCTGAAAGGCATCGCAAACTAAGAGCTGTAAGGAACGAGAAGAATATCAACTTTGAAATGGTTTCTTTGCTTTCTTCTCTTAGTAATACAGGGATCGCAATAGTGCATAATAAGACATTTTCAATAACTGAGTTGTTTATCTCTTTCAGGCTAGCTTTTAGTTCAGGAGTGAACACTAAAGAGACGAAGGTAGCGATTACAAGAAATGATATACTTGCAAAAACAAATGTTTTAAAAATAGGAATATAATGTCGAGGATTCTTACATAAATAAACAATCGTTGTGATAGTCATCAGTATGACAATCAAATGTTTATAACGCGTAATACCACCTAAGAAATAGGTGGCGACAAACAGAAATATAAGTCCTCTATTCCAGTTTATCTTCCAGTTTTTTTTCTCATCTAAAAAAAACTTTGTTAAAGCCATCATTTCTCCGACACTTACAGACAATTATTTAAAAAATCGCAATTAATTGATTTCAATACGGTCGAAGAACGTAAGTCTGAAAGATTTTCACTTCCTGAGCGACATACCACTTGATTCTTCCCATACCCACCAATCAATCCTGGGTCCGTTGGACCGTACAACGTAATATTTGGGCGATCCAGTGCAGCGGTTAAATGACTCAGGCCTGTATCAACCGACACCACAAATTTTGCCCCCGCCAGTACGCGAGCGACCTCTCCCAAAGTCATCCGTGGAAGAACATCAACATAAGAAAAACCATTTGCCAGCCTACGGGCTCGTGCTTCTTCATGAGGAGCACCCCATGGCAGTTTAATACGTATGCCAGCGTTATTTAACAAGCCAATTAGCTCCCGCCAGTTGGCTTCTGGCCAGTGCTTATCATCACGCGTTGTGGCATGCAGAAATACGGCATACTGGCCCGCATCAGCATTACGTTCTTTCAGAAAATGCTGAGCGATAGCGTAATCACCCTGCGACTGGGGCCTGGAATATCCCAGACTTTTGGCGAACAATTCACGCGTACGTTCTACCGCGTGCTGCTGTTTGGCAATGTGATGTTTGCGATTATAAAACAGGCTCGCCAATGGTTCGCGCGCCGTGCTCCAGTCCATACCATGCTTGATGCCACGTGCCAGACGCGTAACCAACGCCGCGCTTTTAACCAGACCCTGCGCATCAATTATCGCGTCATACTGCTGTAAACGCACCGCATCACGAAAGGCTTTACGCTCGGCTTTAATCGGCGCTGAAAACCAGGCTTTACGCCAGCGGCGGATCGCCACTGGAATAACCCGGTCAACGGCTGCATGCCAGGATGGGATCTGCGCGAAGCCTTCTTCCACTACCCAATCAAATTGAATATCCGGCATGACCTGCTGCGCATCGGTTAATGCCGGTAACGTATGCAGTACATCGCCCATAGACGATGTTTTAACGATCAGTACCCGCATCCGTCAGGCTTCCTCTTGTAACAACAGGTCGTTGAGTTCTTCCAGCACGCGCTGGGGTGTGATGTCAATCAGGCTCTGATGATAGCCTTCTGCTGCATCTCCCTTGCGTACTTTGTGATAGCCCGTAATCAAGCGAATTACGCGAGCCTTGTGTGAAAGCGGCGGAGTAAAATCCGGGCTGCTGGGGCCATATAACGCTACCAGAGGTCGATTCAACGCTGCGGCAACGTGCATTAATCCAGAGTCGTTGGTGACCACCGCTTTGCAGGTGGCGAGCAGAATGACGGCCTGCTCCAGCTGTGTTTCGCCCGCCAGATTACGGCACCAGGCCTGCTGATCAACGCTCAGCGTCGCCAGGATCTCATTTCCGGCGTCATGGTCTTTTGCAGAGCCAAAAAGCACAATCTGATGGCCTTCATCGATCAGTTGCTTCGCCAGGTCTGCGTAGTGGTAATGTGGCCAGCGTTTCGCTGGACCAAATTCCGCACCAGGGCAAAAGCCGATGATGGGGCGTTCGGCAGAAAGGGAAAACTGGCGACAGGTCAGGGACTTTTCACCTTCGCTTACCTGCAACTGCGGCCATAGCAGAGGCTGCGGTAAATCTTTAGCTGACAGCATTACGCCTTTATCATAGGCCAGGGCTACATAGCGTTCGACCATCAGCGGCCAGGCATCTTTATCCAGCACGCGCGCATCGTTTAGCAGGCCGTAGCGCATTTCACCACGCCATCCGGTACGATGGGGAATGCCAGCAAAAAACGGTACCAGCGCGGATTTAAACGAGTTAGGCAGCACATAGGCGCGGTCATAGCGTTTTTCACGCAGGCTATGACCGAGTTTACGCCGCTCGCCGATCTCCAGCGCGCCGTGTCCCAGCGGCATGGCGATAGCTTCGTTAACTTCAGGCATGCGCGACAATAACGGACGGCACCATGCAGGTGCCATCACGTCGATTATCGCCTGGGGATAGCGCGCCTTAAGCGTGCGATAGAGACTTTGCGACATCATCATGTCGCCCACCCAGGACGGGCCTACCACCAAAATTTTCATACTTACGCGTCGCGGTTCAGCCAGGCCATATATTCCGTTACACCTTCAGCAACGGTTTTAAACGGCTTGTCATAGCCCGCAGCACGCAGATTAGTCAGATCGGCCTGGGTAAACGCCTGATAGCGACCTTTCAGTTTTTCCGGGAATGGGATGTACTCAATGCTGCCTTTTTGGTGGTACGCAAGCGTTGCATCGGCAACGGCCTGGAAAGATTCCGCACGACCGGTACCAAGGTTAAAGATGCCGGAAACCCCGTTTTCCAGGAACCACAGGTTCACCGCAGCCACATCGCCTACGTAAACGAAATCACGCTTGAAGTTTTCACTGCCTTCGAACAGTTTTGGTGTTTCGCCATTGTTGAGCTGGGTGTTGAGGTGGAAAGCGACGCTTGCCATGCTGCCTTTATGGCCTTCACGCGGTCCGTAGACGTTGAAATAGCGGAAGCCAACAATCTGAGAATTGGCTTCTGGCAGGATCTGACGAACGTACTCGTCGAACAGGAATTTTGAGTAGCCGTAAACGTTCAGCGGTTTCTCATATTCACGGGATTCGATGAAATCAGAAGTACGACCGCCGTAGGTGGCGGCAGAGGACGCATACAGGAACGGAATTTCACGCTCCAGGCAATAGTGCAGCAGCTCTTTGGAGTATTGATAGTTGTTGTCCATCATATACTTGCCGTCCCACTCGGTAGTGGAGGAGCATGCGCCTTCGTGGAAAATCGCTTCGATATCGCCGAAATCTTCTCCGGCCATAATCTGGATCAGGAAGTCTTCCTTGTCCATGTAGTCAGCAATATTCAGATCCACCAGGTTAACAAACTTGGTGCCATCTTTCAGGTTGTCCACCACCAGGATGTCGGTGATGCCTTTATCATTCAATGATTTGACGATGTTGCTGCCGATAAAGCCCGCGCCGCCGGTAACGATGATCATAAATGTAACCTTCGAATTTTGGAGTCAGAGACAATCTCAGACACTAATGTCTGTAATCATACCATCACATCGGCATCCCTTCAGCCTCTTAAGTAAGATGGTGGGTCGGTAGAAGGCCTATAAACACCAGTATAAGAATGCTTATTTAATGGTTATTAAGTCTATTAAATTAATCTTAAATGTACTTAGTTTTTTTATATCCATCTATGTATATTATATGTACAAAAACAAAAACTATGTGATATAATATTTTTTTTATTAATGGTTTGAAAATGGTTATGAAATCGTCTACCACTATTGTGACAGCATATTTTGATATCGGTAGGGAGGAGTGGACTGTTAATAAAGGCTTCCGTGAAAAACTTTCCCGATCTTCTGATGTCTATTTTGACTACTTCAAACGGTTAGCCGCTTTAGAAAATGATATGGTTATTTTTACTTCGTCTGAGTTTGAGGACAGAGTTGCGGAAATACGCAAAGGTAAGCCCACAAAAATTATAACCATAGATTTAGGTAAAAAATTTAAGCATATTAATAATAAAATAAGACAAATCCAGCAGGATGATACCTTTAAGAGTAAATTAGAGACGCGACAGCTAGGTAACCCTGAGTACTGGTCTCCAGAATATGTGTTGATCAATAATTTAAAAGCATATTTTGTAGTGAAGGCCATAAATGCAGGCTTAGTTAATACTCCGATGGTTGCCTGGGTAGACTTCGGATATTGCCGTAAACCGCAGGTTACTCGCGGATTAAAAGTATGGGACTTCCCTTTTGACCGTAATAAAATGCATCTCTTCACGATTAAAAAGGGTCTGGTTATATCATCCAGAAAACAGGTTTTTGATTTTATGATCGGAAATCATACTTATATTATCGGCGGCGCTATTGTTGGTTCACCAGAGAAATGGAAAGAGTTTTACTCATTAGTCACTGAGTGTCAAAAAGAGACTCTCAGAAATAATATTGTTGATGATGATCAGGGTATTTTTGTCATGTGTTATTACAAGCGCCCTGATCTATTAATGCTTAATTACCTTGGTCGTGGCAAATGGTTCGATCTGTTCCGTGTTTATCGGCGAACCGCTTTAGGTGCAAAACTCCAGGCATTGCGAATTTTTCTCACTCGAAAGTAGTGGCTTGAATGAGATTGAAGGGTTACCTAACCAGATAGAATGCTGCAAAGGCATTCTTCTGCTATTGCTGTTGTTTTTTTATAAAATCCAGCCAATTCAATTGGTTGCGATTCAGTGCGTCCAACGAATCCATACGACGGCATCACTGATTAGCCATGTGGGTATACGTGATTTATGCTTCATTTTGAAGAAGTGATGATGTGTCATCTCGTATCAGCGTATAGCTTTGGGTAATATGTGCTGAAATTTGCCCAGTCTGGAGAATTGAAATGCGTGGGGATTTTTACAAACAGTTAACGAACGATCTCGAAACCGCACGTGCGGAAGGATTGTTTAAAGAAGAGCGCATTATTACGTCTGCCCAGCAGGCGGATATCACCGTGGCCGATGGAAGCCACGTTATTAACTTTTGTGCGAACAACTATCTGGGGCTGGCTAACCACCCGGAACTGATTGCAGCTGCAAAAGCAGGTATGGATTCTCACGGATTTGGTATGGCTTCGGTCCGCTTTATTTGCGGTACCCAGGACAGCCATAAGCAACTGGAGCAAAAACTGGCGGCATTCCTCGGTATGGAAGATGCCATCCTTTACTCTTCCTGCTTTGACGCCAACGGCGGCCTGTTTGAAACGCTGCTGGGCGCAGAAGATGCGATTATCTCAGATGCGCTCAACCACGCTTCTATCATTGACGGTGTTCGCTTGTGTAAAGCAAAGCGTTTCCGTTACGCCAACAACGACATGGTAGAGCTGGAAGCGCGCCTGAAAGAAGCGCGTGAAGCGGGAGCCCGTCATATCCTGATCGCCACCGATGGCGTGTTCTCTATGGATGGTGTGATCGCTAACCTGAAAGGCGTTTGTGACCTGGCGGATAAATACGACGCGCTGGTCATGGTTGATGATTCCCATGCTGTCGGCTTTGTCGGCGAAAATGGTCGTGGCTCACATGAATACTGTGACGTGATGGGGCGTGTGGACATCATCACTGGTACGCTGGGTAAAGCGCTCGGCGGCGCATCTGGCGGTTATACCGCAGCGCGCAAAGAGGTTGTTGAGTGGCTGCGTCAGCGTTCCCGTCCATATCTGTTCTCCAACTCATTGGCTCCTGCAATTGTTTCTGCCTCCATTAAAGTGCTGGAGATGGTCGAAGCAGGCAGCGAGCAGCGCGATCGCCTGTGGGCGAACGCACGTCAGTTCCGCGAGCAAATGTCTGCCGCAGGCTTTACGTTAGCGGGAGCGGATCACGCAATTATCCCGGTCATGTTGGGGGATGCGGTAGTGGCGCAAGATTTCGCTCGCGAGCTGCAAAAAGAGGGGATTTACGTTACTGGATTCTTCTATCCGGTGGTTCCAAAAGGTCAGGCGCGTATTCGTACCCAGATGTCTGCGGCGCATACCCCTGAGCAGATTACGCGTGCTGTTGAGGCGTTCACACGCATTGGTAAACAACTGGGCGTTATTGCCTGAGGATGTGAAATGAAAGCGTTATCCAAACTGAAAGCGGAAGAGGGCATTTGGATGACCGACGTTCCTGAACCGGAAGTCGGCCATAACGATTTGCTGATTAAAATCCGTAAAACAGCCATCTGCGGGACTGACGTTCACATTTATAACTGGGATGAATGGTCGCAAAAAACCATCCCGGTACCGATGGTCGTTGGACATGAATATGTCGGCGAAGTTGTTGGCATCGGCCAGGAAGTTAAAGGCTTTAAAATCGGCGATCGCGTTTCAGGCGAAGGTCATATCACCTGCGGGCATTGCCGTAACTGCCGCGGTGGACGTACTCACCTGTGCCGCAATACGACCGGTGTTGGCGTAAACCGTCCTGGCTGCTTTGCAGAATACCTGGTGATCCCGGCATTTAACGCGTTTAAAATTCCGGACAACATCTCTGACGATCTGGCGTCTATCTTCGATCCGTTCGGTAATGCGGTGCATACGGCGCTGTCGTTCGATCTGGTTGGGGAAGATGTGCTGGTTTCCGGCGCGGGTCCAATTGGTATTATGGCGGCAGCGGTTGCCAGGCACGTTGGCGCACGCCACGTGGTGATTACCGATGTTAATGAGTATCGCCTTGAACTGGCGCGTAAAATGGGCATCACTCGCGCGGTCAACGTGTCGAAAGAGAGTCTGACCGACGTGATGGCTGAACTGGGCATGACCGAAGGGTTTGATGTCGGTCTGGAGATGTCCGGCGCGCCGCCAGCGTTTCGCACCATGCTGGACACCATGAACCACGGTGGCCGTATTGCTATGCTGGGTATTCCACCATCAGACATGTCCATCGACTGGACTAAAGTTATCTTTAAAGGATTGTTTATTAAAGGTATCTACGGTCGAGAGATGTTTGAGACCTGGTACAAGATGGCCGCATTGATTCAGTCTGGTCTGGATTTGTCGCCGATCATCACCCATCGATTCTCCATCGATGAATTCCAGCAGGGCTTTGACGCGATGCGCTCGGGCCAGTCAGGGAAAGTGATCCTGAGCTGGGATTGAATGCTCGACTTGTATTAAATGCTACCAATGGCCAGATTCTTTATTCTGGCCGTATAAATAATAAATACTATTTGCCACGAAGCTTTCTGGATAAAGATCTTATCGCTTCTTTGAGCCAGATGAGCTTATAGATTAACCCTTTTCCTTTGATGTGAATATGATATTTTCGCTGCAAAGCTAAAATATCATTAGCCTGGCAAATCTTCATATTTCCCTTACAGGATAAGTCAATTATTCTTAATTCACCGCCTGGCGTACGAATGAAATTTCCAGGGTGGATATCATTAGATGCCAACCCGGCTTTGTGAAGGCGCAGAACGCACTGCTTCACTTCATCGGCATTCTTATGGTTAATTTCTTTTAAAGGAGTGCCTTCAACATATTCATGAATAATATAAACATCATGACACTGACGAAGTCGTACTTTTTCAGCGGCATAGTAGAGATCGGCTGTACAGGCGCGCATTTCCGGGGAGAGTGTGTCCAGCTTCTTGATGAGCCTGGAATAAAAGGGGCCGGAGATAAAATTCTGCATTTTTTTCTCAAATCGAGGATCAACTTCACGGTCGTTTTTGATGATAAATTTTTGTGAGTTGTACTCGACCAGTTCTACACTGCGCATGGCGTTACCACTGCTCAACGGTTTGCCACTGATTTCTTTGTTTATATACTTATTCATCAGTGACTTAAGGTCTGTTTTGGTCTCTTTACAATAGACCGTATAACCTTTTTCATGTGTCTTACTGATGGCCATCACTTTCCTCAATATCAGTGTACATCGCGCGTTAATTTACAGGGGTATAGTATACAGGTTGTGTCCCTCAATATGTAGACGATCTGAGCTATCACAGCCCGCTGAACTCAGGCGCCGCATGGCATTTTCCCATACTGGTTGCTTTCGCTGCGCCGCTTCTGAAAATTAAACGTTCTAACCTTAATAATTCCTTAATGAAACTGTAGTAAAAGTCATCAGTGTACTGACAAACTTGGGTTATCTGATGAGAAACCGCACAAATATGTTGAGTGTTATTATTCCGTTGTATAACGCGGGTGATAGTTTTCGGGATTGCATGGAATCTTTGATCGCACAGACATGGGCTGCGATAGAGATCATTATTGTGGATGACGGTTCAACGGATAACTCTGTTGATATTGCAAGACATTATGCTGATAACTATTCCCATGTCCGGTTGTTACATCAGGCTAACGCCGGGGCATCTGTCGCGCGTAATCGTGGTCTGGCAGTGGCCAAAGGGGATTATGTTGCATTTGTCGATGCCGATGACCTGGTTTATCCCAATATGTATGAAACCCTGATGACCATGGCGCTTCAGGATGACCTCGATCTGGCACAGTGCAATTCTGATTGGTGCATTTTCGAAACGGGGGACACCTGGCAATCAATACCGACGGACCGTCTGCGGTCTACGGGTGTATTGACCGGCCCCGACTGGTTACGTATGGCATTGGCTTCACGCCGTTGGACGCATGTGGTCTGGATGGGGGTTTATCGCAGAGATGTTATCGAGAAAAACAAGATAGCGTTTATTCCAGGGTTGCATCATCAGGATATTGTATGGACGACGGAGTTTATGTTTAACGCCAAACGTGTGCGATATACCGAGCAATCATTGTATAAATACTTCTTACACGATCAATCAGTTAGCCGCCTTAAAAGACAAGGCTTAAAAAATCTCAATTACCAACGCCACTATATTAAAATTACACGGTTATTGGATAAGTTGAATCGTGAATATGCGGGTCGGATTACTATTTATCCGGAATTTCATCAGCAAATAACCTATGAAGCATTACGCGTTTGCCACGCAGTACGCAAAGAGCCGGATGTCCATATTCGTCAACGCATGATTGCAGAGATTTTTGTCTCTGGTATGTATAAGCGCATGATTACTAACGTACGCAGCGCCAAAGTTTTGTACCAGGCGCTGCTATGGTCATTCCGTCTCTGGAAATGGCGCGATAAAACATCCTCGCCCTCTCGTATTGCCCGTAAAACGCTTAATTTACGTTAGCGTTCATAGCGCTGGGTGAGGATGTATTCCCCCAGCCCTGCCATTGCAGGCGCATGTACTGCACCAGCGTGCTTTGGGTGATGCTTTCACCGAGCACGCTGAAGAAGCGGCTGGCGTAAACCGGCTCTAACGGCTGCTTCGGTTTGCATAATCTCACCCCGCGGAAAGGATTACGTGGCACATCAGGTTTACCATTCTTCGGCGGTGTAAGGTTTGGTCTGGAGGTGTCTACCTGTGGTTCATTGAGCAGGCTGCTTGGGCGAACCAGCGTAATGTCCGCAGGCAGGTTATAAAGCATCTGCTGCAGGACGCGAACCGTCGAAGGGTGAGGATGCCCAATGGCAATTGCTGAACCGTTGCGGCGCGCAAGCTCAACGGCCCGATTAAACTGACGGCGAATATCGGCTTCGTTTTGCGTGTCATCCAGGAAGACTTTGCGTTTGATAACCTTCACGCCGGTTCCTGATGCTGCGCGCATTGCCTGACTGTTGCCGATGGTCATACTGTCCAGGAAGTAGAGATCGTAGCGTTCCAGCGCCTGCATCACCTTCTGCATGCCGAACAGGCTGGAGGTCATCGCGCTGCCCATATGGTTGTTCAGCCCGACCGCATTCGGTACTTTGCTTACCGCGTCGCGAATAATCCGCTCAATCTCTTCGCTGCTCATTTCCGGGCGCAAAGTATCTTTCTCTAACGGCTGTTTGCTCAGCGGCGCCATCGGTAGATGGATTAACACTTCATGCCCGCTGTTATGCGCTTTAATCGCCATTTCACGCGCGTGTGGGGCATTAGGCAGAACGGCAACGGAGAGGGTGGAAGGCATCGCCAGAACCTGATTTTCGGTGTGTGGACGATAGCCGAAATCATCAATAACGATGGCAAGTTTGCCAGCAAAAACAGGTGTTGCGAAGGCCAGCACGCTGGCGAGAGAGAATAATAGACGACGAAATTGAGGCAAAACTTATCTTCCCAACCACGGCTGTGGATTGACCGCCTGACCCTGGCGACGAATTTCGAAATAGAGTGCCGGCCTGCCCTGTCCGCCGCTGCTACCCACAAGTGCAATAGGCTGCCCGGCGCGAACCTGCGTACCGACGCTGACCAGCGCGCTCTGGTTATAACCGTAAAGGCTCATATCGCCTTTACCGTGCTCAACGACGACCACCAGACCGTAGCCTTGCAACCAGTCCGCCAGAATGACGCGACCATCGGCAATGGCTTTAACTTCGGTGCCTTCGGATGCGCCAATAACCATCCCCTTCCAACGTAGCTCACCTTGCAACTGTTCGCCATAACGATGTAGCGTTGGGCCACGAACGGGCCAGAATGCCTGGCCGCGTGGGGAACCTAAACCGCCGGTACGGGACATCAGTGATTTTTCGCTTTCGGTTGGCTTGTAGGTTGAGCCTTTCCGTGACGCATCCTTCTGTTTGTCACGTACGGCCTGCGCCTCGCGAGCTTCACGTTCCGCACGTGCTTTGGCTGCGGCTTCGGCACGAGCAATGCTGTTGCGCAGGCGTGATTCGTTGGCGCGCATTTCGCCCAGTTGCTGCTGACCCTGCTGAATCGATGACTCCAGACCCGAGAGCGTCTTCTTGCGTTCATTACGCGCCTGCTCCAGCTTAGCCTGCTGAGCGCGCTGTTCGTACAGCAACGTCTGCTGTTCGCTCTGCTTATCTTCCAGCTCGGCTTTTTGCGAGTCGACTTCTTCGCGGGTTTGTTTCAACTGCGCGATGGTTTCCTGCCGCGCCTGGTTCAGATAGCCGAAATAGGCCTGCAGGCGTTGCCCGCGCTGGCTCTCTTCCCCGCTCAGAATGAGCTGAATACCGGTGTGTTCGCCTTGGCGAAACGCTGCGTCAAGTTGGGCTGCCAGGCTACGCTCTTGCGCAGCCCGCTGTTTTTCCAGCTTCGCGAGGGCGGCATTCATTTCAGTGATTTGCGCATTCAGCTGCGCCAGCGAGTTTTGCGTTTCGCGTAGTTGCCTGGCGGCAACGGCGATGGCCTGTTCCTGAGCTTTAAGTTGAGCGAGGAGAGTGGAGCGTTGTTGTTGTTGTTGGCGTACCGCGCGTTCTTTTGCCGCGATATCAGCCTGAATAGATTTGAGCTGATCGCGCTCGTCCGCGTGGGCGGGAAAGGCGCACAGCAATACGCCAGCGCTAAGCGCGCTGGCGTAGAACAAGGGCCTGACTGAAAGCTTTCGCAGTTTCACGGCCCAAGTGATGGTATTAATCGCCTTTCCCCTCATGGGGAGGGATTATTCCACGATGAACAGCGGCTTACCAGTCATCTCTTGCGGGATTTCCATACCCATCAGCGTCAGCATCGTCGGGGCGATATCAGAAAGTTTGCCGCCTTCAACTGCTTTGACGTTTTTACCACCGACATAAATCAGCGGAACGGGCAGGTTGGTGTGTGCTGTATGCGCCTGACCGGTGGACGGATCGCGCATTTGCTCTGCGTTACCGTGGTCCGCGGTGATCAGCAGTTGGCCGCCAACGGATTCAACCGCTTTAGTCACCTGCTCAACGCAGTGATCCAGCGCTTCAACCGCTTTAACCGCAGCTTCCATCACCCCGGTGTGACCAACCATGTCGCCGTTCGGGTAGTTACAAATGATGGTGTCGTATTTTCCGCTCTGAATCGCAGCAACCAGCTTCTCGGTCAGCTCAGCAGAGCTCATTTCCGGCTGCAGATCGTAGGTCGCGACTTTCGGCGAATTGATCAGGATGCGATCTTCGCCTTTGAACGGCTCTTCTACGCCGCCGTTAAAGAAGAAGGTCACGTGGGCATATTTTTCAGTTTCGGAAATACGCAGCTGCGTTTTGTCATTCTTCGCCATCCACTCGCCAAGGGTGTTGGCCAGAGACGCTGGTGGGTAAGCAACAGCCGTTTTGATGTCGGCTGCGTATTCGGTCAGCATCACAAAGTTGAGGTTAACGACTTTCTTACGGGTGAAGCCGTCGAAGTCAGCGTTAACAAACGCACGGGTGATTTCACGCGCACGGTCAGCACGGAAGTTCATGAAAATCAGCGTATCGCCGTCTTCCATGGCGGCTTCAGCCTGGCCTTCAGCACGGATCACGGTCGCTTTCACGAATTCGTCGTTTTCGTCGCGGGCATAAGCAGCCTGCAGGCCTTCAACAGCCGTAGCGAACTGGAACTCGCCTTTTGCCAGCGTCATCAGGTCATAAGCCTGTTCAACGCGATCCCAACGGTTGTCGCGGTCCATGGCGTAGTAACGACCGATGATGGACGCTACGCGGCCTTTGCCCAGCGCGGCAAATTTCTCTTCGAATTTCTGCAGCGAATGTTCAGCGCTGCGCGGCGGGGTATCACGGCCATCAAGGAAAGCGTGCAGATAGATTTTCTCAGCACCGCGTTCAGCTGCCATTTCGACCATCGCCATGATGTGATCTTCGTGGCTGTGAACGCCGCCAGCAGAGAGCAGGCCCATGATATGAACCGCTTTGCCGCTATTTTTTGCCTGGTCGACCGCATCGGTCAGCACTGGGTTAGCGAAGAAAGTCCGTTCTTTAATTTCAACATCCAGACGGGTCAGGTCCTGATACACGATGCGGCCCGCGCCCAGGTTGACGTGACCCACTTCGGAGTTGCCCATCTGGCGATCGGGCAGGCCGACTTCCAGGCCAGAGGCATCAATCAGGGTATGCGGACGTTTTGCCCACAGAGCATCCATTACCGGGGTTTTGGCATTAAAGATGGCGTTATCCTGGCTGTCTTCACGATAGCCATAGCCATCCAGAATCACCAGTACCATAGGTTTTTTAGAAACCGACATTGCGACAACCTCACACTCAATAGACAAAAATAATTGCGTAATTTTACTACAGCTGAATCGATAAAATAGCCCCAGAAGATCAAATAATCGACCAGAGCGTGTCGCAGAGGGCGCGGATTTACGTTTTTTTTTCCGTAGCGCCCCGCAAAAATGCAATCCAATGCACGCTCTGGCTGTATTTGCGCCAACGCGCAGGTATACTCCTTTCCTGGTTTTTTAATCACTAAGTCGGGAGTTGTTACCCCCCATGCAAGAAATTATGCAATTTGTTAGTCGCCACCCTGTATTGAGTATCGCCTGGATTGCGTTACTGGCGGCTGTATTATTTACCACGTTTAAGAGCCTGACTTCGAAAGTGAAGGTAATTACGCGCGGAGAAGCCACTCGTCTTATCAACAAAGAAGATGCGGTGATTGTGGATTTACGTCAGCGCGACGACTTCCGCAAAGGCCATATCGCGGGCTCCACTAACCTGCTGCCGAGCGAAATCAAAGCCAACAATTTTGGCGAGCTGGAAAAACACAAAAACAAACCTGTTATTGTGGTTGATGGCTCTGGTATGCAGTGCCAGGATTCAGCAACTGCGCTGATTAAAGCCGGTTTTGAGCAGGTATCTGTACTGAAAGACGGCGTAGCGGGCTGGAGTGGCGAGAATCTGCCACTGGTTCGCGGCAAGTAATTTACCCGTCTTCTTTCATGCCTCAGGGTAAAAGAACACTGGAGATAAGTCATGGCCAATATTGAGATCTATACCAAAGCGACCTGCCCGTTTTGCCATCGCGCAAAGGCGCTGTTGAACAGCAAGGGTGTGAGTTTCCAGGAACTTCCGATTGACGGCGATGCCGTGAAGCGTGAAGAGATGATCAAGCGCAGTGGCCGTACAACGGTTCCGCAGATTTTTATTGATGCACAGCACATTGGTGGTTGTGACGACTTGTATGCGTTGGATGCACGTGGTGGACTGGATCCACTGCTGCGTTAAGGCGTACCGAAGTATTTAAAGGACAACACTAAAGGGTTTTCTCAACATGTCAGAACAAAATAACACTGAAATGGCTTTCCAGATCCAACGTATTTATACCAAGGATGTGTCTTTCGAAGCGCCAAATGCACCACATGTTTTCCAGAAAGATTGGCAGCCAGAGGTTAAACTGGATCTTGATACCGCATCTACCCAACTGGCAGATGATGTGTATGAAGTAGTGCTGCGTGTCACCGTAACGGCTTCTCTGGGTGAAGAAACTGCGTTCCTGTGTGAAGTTCAGCAGGGCGGTATTTTCTCCATCAGTGGTATTGAAGGGACTCAGATGGCGCATTGCCTTGGTGCATACTGCCCGAACATTCTGTTCCCGTATGCCCGCGAATGCATCACCAGCCTGGTTTCCCGCGGTACATTCCCGCAACTGAACCTTGCGCCGGTCAACTTTGATGCGCTGTTCATGAACTATTTACAGCAGCAGGCTGGCGAAGGTACTGAAGAACATCAGGATGCCTGATGAACCAAAGTAATGCTTCAATGACTGTGATTGGTGCCGGCTCGTACGGCACCGCTCTTGCCATCACCCTGGCAAGAAATGGCCATCAGGTTGTCCTGTGGGGCCATGATCCGAAACATATCGCGACCCTCGAGCACGATCGCTGCAACGTCGCGTTCCTCCCTGATGTGCCTTTTCCCGAAACGCTGCGCCTGGAAAGTGATTTAGCCACTGCGCTGGCCGCCAGTCGTAATATTCTGGTGGTGGTGCCTAGCCACGTCTTTGGCGAAGTGCTGCGCAACATCAAACCGCTGATGCGTCCTGACGCGCGTCTGGTCTGGGCGACAAAGGGTCTGGAAGCGGAAACGGGACGCCTGCTGCAGGACGTCGCGCGTGAAGCGCTGGGGAATTCTATTCCACTGGCGGTTATCTCCGGTCCGACGTTCGCCAAAGAGCTGGCGGCGGGCATGCCGACGGCGATTTCTCTGGCCTCGACGGACGACACCTTTGCTGACGATCTCCAGCAGTTGCTGCACTGCGGCAAGAGCTTCCGCGTTTACAGCAATCCGGATTTCATTGGCGTGCAGCTTGGCGGCGCGGTGAAAAACGTCATTGCGATTGGCGCGGGTATGTCTGACGGCATCGGTTTCGGCGCGAATGCGCGAACCGCATTGATCACTCGTGGACTGACCGAAATGTCTCGTCTTGGCGCGGCGTTGGGTGCCGATCCTGCCACCTTTATGGGGATGGCGGGTTTAGGCGATCTGGTGCTGACCTGTACCGACAACCAGTCGCGTAACCGTCGTTTTGGCATGATGCTCGGCCAGGGGATGGACGTGCAGGGGGCGCAGGACAAGATTGGTCAGGTGGTTGAAGGCTACCGCAATACGAAAGAAGTTCGTGAATTGGCGCACCGTTTTGGTGTTGAGATGCCAATAACCGAGGAAATTTATCAAGTATTGTATTGCGGAAAAAACGCGCGCGAGGCAGCATTGACGTTATTAGGCCGTGCACGCAGGGACGAGCTGAGTCGCCACTAGCTGTAAGGAACTGTTGAATATAACGACCCGACCCGCGAAGAACGGGTCGGTCGTTTTGCTACCTTCTGGAGTACGCAATGCCGTGTGAAGAACTGGATATCGTCTGGAAAAACATTAAAGCGGAAGCCCGGGCACTGGCGGAATGTGAGCCAATGCTGGCCAGTTTTTATCACGCAACGTTGCTCAAGCATGAAAACCTCGGCAGTGCGCTGAGCTATATGCTGGCGAATAAACTCGCTTCTCCGATCATGCCCGCCATTGCCATTCGCGAAGTCGTGGAAGAGGCCTACGCGGCCGATCCTGAAATGATTGCCTCAGCGGCCTGTGATATTCAGGCGGTACGCACGCGTGATCCGGCTGTCGATAAATATTCCACCCCACTTCTGTATCTGAAGGGCTTTCATGCGCTTCAGGCCTACCGTATCGGTCACTGGCTGTGGCATCAGGGGCGTCAGGCGCTGGCGATCTTCCTGCAAAATCAGGTGTCCGTTAGCTTCCAGGTAGACATTCACCCGGCGGCAAAAATTGGCCGTGGGATTATGCTCGATCACGCCACTGGTATTGTGGTCGGTGAAACTGCCGTGATTGAAAACGACGTCTCTATTTTGCAATCCGTCACGCTGGGCGGGACCGGTAAAGCCGGCGGTGACCGCCATCCGAAAATTCGTGAAGGCGTGATGATTGGCGCGGGAGCAAAAATTCTCGGTAACATTGAAGTCGGGCGCGGCGCGAAGATTGGCGCAGGTTCCGTCGTTTTACAGCCGGTACCCCCGCATACCACTGCAGCAGGCGTTCCGGCACGCATTGTCGGTAAGCCTGACAGCGATAAGCCGTCCATGGATATGGATCAGCATTTCAACGGGATACATCATACTTTTGAGTATGGAGATGGTATCTGATTTCGAGCTATCTTACTTGGCAGATTGAACCTGAGCTGTGCTCGTCATCCTCACGTATTGCGTGTACGCTCCGGTGACTGTGCGCAGTCCGTGTTCAATCTGTCTGCGCCGATAACGCTCGAAATGAATTTCATCAAATTAATGTAGGTCGGATCAGGCGCTAGCCGCCATCCAACAATCATCAGCTACGCAGTACCGCGCCCGGATACCCTAGCTGGCGCCAGGCCTCATACACCACCACCGACACCGCATTTGACAGGTTCATACTGCGACTGTCTGGCATCATCGGAATACGAATTTTTTGTTCGGCCGGCAACGCGTCAAGGATGCTGGCTGGCAGACCGCGTGTTTCCGGACCAAACATCAGATAATCCCCGTCCTGATAGCATACCGCGCTATGCGCTGGCGTACCTTTGGTGGTCAGAGCAAACAGGCGCTGCGGATGTTCTGCGGCGACGAAGGCGGCGTAATCAGGGTGGCGCAGCACGGCGGTAAATTCATGGTAATCCAGCCCCGCGCGACGCAGGCGCTTGTCGTCCCAGGTAAAGCCCATTGGCTCTATAATATGCAGACGAAAGCCGGTGTTGGCGCAAAGACGGATAATATTGCCGGTATTTGGCGGGATTTCTGGTTCGAATAAAACGATGTTAAGCATACTGCCCCCTTGATAACGGGGGGCAGAATAGCAGAAAGAGCGGGTACTATGCGACGGTCAGCGCGTGCGGTTTATAGCGTTGCAGCTTGTAAATTGTCGCGGCAGCAGCGACCAGGGCCGGAAGGCTGAGGAACATTAAGATACTGTCTGCCTGCCATTGCAGGGAAAGCAACTGGGCGCTCATCATCGTTCCGGCTACGCCGCCGAAGCGGCCCACGCCCTGCATCCAGGCAATGCCCGTCGCACGGCAGTGGGTTGGATAAAACGTGGCGGCCAGCGTCTGCAGCCCGGACTGCGCGCCGTTCATGGTAATCCCCATCAGGAAGATCAGTGCGCCGAACAAGATGATGTGGTTATGTTCAAACCCGAGAGCGAGGGCAAACAGCATCGTCAGAATAAAGCCGAGTGAGACCACTTTATGGGCTTCCCAGCGGTCCATTAACCAACCGGCCAGCAGGATCCCCGCCGTACCGCCAAAGGTAAACAGCGATGTCAGCCAGGCGGATTCGGCCAGCGGATAGCCCATTCCCAGCATCAGCGTTGGCATCCAGCTCAGTAGCACGTAATAGATAACCAGCCCCATAAAGTAGGTCATCCAGAGCATCAGCGTACCCGGCAGCCAGGGCATACTAAATAACTGTGCCACGCTGCTTTTTTTGACCGTGATACGGTCTTCATCCAGATAAAACTGGGTAACCTGTTCCAGACTTCCCGACATAAAGCGTTGAGCAATGCGTTTGATCTGTGCAACCCCTTTACCGCGGTGAACCAGATACTTAACCGACTCTGGCAGGAACAGCACCAACAGTGCGGTGAGGACCAGCGGGGCGATCGCACCAGCAAGCAGAACACTGTGCCAGCCGTAGTTGGGGATCAGCCAGGAGGAGATCACGCCGCCGCCCGCAGCCCCTAACGGAAAGCCACAGTACATGGTGTTAATCGCCATTGAACGACAGCGTTTCGGGGCGAATTCTGACACTAGGGTGATGGCATTGGGCATTGCCGCCCAAGCCCAAGCCCGGTGAGAAAGCGCCAAAACGTGAGCATATTCAGCGTCTGGGCATAGGCGGTTCCCAGACTGGCGAGGCCAAAGAACAGACAGGAAAAGACCAGGACGCGCTTACGACCCATACGATCGGAAATCGGTCCGGCCAGCAGGGCACCAAATGAGAGGCCCAATAGCGCGGCGCTTAACACCGGTCCAAGATCTTGTTTCTTGATGCCCCAGTCGGCTGAAAGCGTGGGGGCAATATAGCCCATCGCCGCCGTATCGAAGCCGTCAATGGCTAAAACCAGAAAACCCAGGACAATAATGACCCAGTGGAAGCGCGAAAAAGCACTGTCATCTATCGCCTGCTGGATATTCACTTTTCCGGAATAAGCCATGTCACCCTCGCCCGTTATGATGGTTGTTATATGTATAAAATGCTGTTGTATTAGCTTGTCTATACATTTGGCAGGTGGATAAAAAGTTGTCAAATATATTGGTTGTAAATGTTAACTAGTCGTTATTTTTGGATAAAAAATGGTCGGGCTGAAAACAGACCGACCATTCAGAAAATGGGGTTTACGGGGATGTTGTTACGCTGCGCTACCCTGGACCAGAGGTGCCAGCGCGGCAGGCAGGCTCTTACCCAGTTCCTGTACCAGCGAATCACGGCTGATTTCGCTAATCGACTTCGCACCGGTCAGGGTCATCGCCACCTTCATCTCTTTCTCGATCAGGTTCAGCAGATTCGCCACACCGGCCTGGCCGTGGGTCGCCAGCGCGTACAGATAAGCACGCCCCAGCAGCACGCTATCCGCGCCCAGCGCTATCATGCGTACAACGTCCAGACCATTGCGGATCCCGCTATCAGCCAGAATGGTGATATCGCCTTTCACCGCATCGGCAATGGCGGGCAGCGCACGAGCTGAAGACAGCACGCCATCTAACTGACGGCCACCGTGGTTAGAGACAACGATACCATCCGCGCCAAAGCGTACGGCGTCGCGGGCATCTTCAGGGTCGAGGATCCCTTTGATCACCATCGGACCATCCCAGAATTCACGGATCCACTCGAGGTCTTTCCAGGAAATCGACGGATCGAAGTTATTCGCCAGCCAGCCGATGTAATCTTCAAGGCCGGTGGGTTTGCCCAGATAAGTCGAAATATTGCCTAAATCATGCGGGCGACCGTTCAGACCAACGTCCCATGCCCACTGTGGATGAGTGACTGCTTGCCAGTAGCGCCGCAGTGCCGCATTTGGGCCGCTCATACCGGAATGGGCATCACGGTAGCGTGCGCCAGGCGTTGGCATATCGACGGTAAAGACCAGCGTGGAGCAACCCGCCGCTTTGGCGCGCTCCAGTGCGTTACGCATAAAACCGCGATCGCGCAGAACATACAGCTGGAACCACATCGGACGCTTGATGGTCGGGGCGACTTCTTCAATCGGACATACGGACACTGTGGAAAGCGTAAACGGAATGCCTTTGGCATCAGCGGCGGCGGCGGCCTGAACCTCGCCCCGGCGTGCGTACATGCCGCACAAACCGACAGGCGCGAGGGCTACCGGCATGGAGAGTGTTTCGTTGAACAGCTTGGTTTCTAGGCTCAGGTCAGACATATTCTTCAGTACGCGCTGGCGCAGCGCCACCTCTGACAGGTCTGCCACGTTACGGCGCAAGGTGTGCTCGGCATACGCCCCGCCGTCAATATAGTGGAACAAGAAGGGGGGCAGGATGCGCTGGGCTGCGGCGCGATAGTCGCTGGCTGCTGAAATAATCATGTGTTGTTCTCCCTGCTATTCTCACCAGGATCACCGGGCAGGCGCGTAATACGCGCCTGCCGGGCCTGATCTTCATCAAATCGTTTAATTGTGGTGTGGACAAAACTGAGGTGCGCCATCATGGCCTTACGCGCCCCGTCGGCATCCCCGGCAACAATGGCGTCCAGCACGGCCTGATGCTGCGCCGTCAGTTGAGAAAATACCGGCGGTACCAGGTACATACGTTGGCGGCTCTGTTTTACCGAAGACTGCAGGACGTCGAAGAAACCGCGCATGGTCTGCAACAGCACCACGTTGTGCGAGGCTTCCGCAATGGCGAGATGAAAACGAACGTCAGCCTGCGAGGCGAGATCCGGATCTTCGCTTTGCGTGGCCTCGAAACAGAGCCTGATTTTCTCTTTATCCGCGGCGGTGGCCCGCATGGCTGCGTGCCAGGCGGTACTGGCTTCGATGGCGTGGCGGGCCTCCAGAATATCGAAACTGTAATCAGGATCGTCCGCCAGCAGGGTTTTCAGCGGCTGAACGATGTTTTGTTCAGACCAGGCCTCATGCTGCCAGCGGATAAACGTCCCGCCGCCACGACGGCTAATCAGTACGCCTTCACTGACCAGCTTTGCTAACGCCTCGCGCAGCGAGTTACGCGATACGCCGAGCTGTACGGCCAGTTGGCGCTCAGCGGGCAACTTCATGCCCGCCTCCAGCTGTTGTTCTTCAATCAGCGCCCGCACACGAGATGCGACTTCGTCTGACAGGCGTCTGGGCATCACTATCATGGAATCATCCAGGTTAAGACATAGGCCTGCAGCGTGGTAATCACACCCACCATGCAGGTGAAAATCAGGCTGTGTTTCACGGTAAAGCGGAACAGGTCAGACTCTTTCCCCACTAATCCCACTGCCGCACAGGCGATAGCGATAGATTGCGGCGAGATCATCTTGCCGGTCACGCCGCCGGTGGTATTTGCCGCAACCATCAGCACATCCGAAACGCCGATTTGCTGAGCAGCCGTAGCCTGCAGGGCGGCAAACAGTGCGTTTGATGAGGTGTCGGACCCGGTCAGAAATACCCCCAGCCAGCCGAGGAACGGTGAGAAGAAGGTAAACGCGCTGCCGGTGTGTGCCAGGGCCAACGCCAGGGTTGATGAAAGCCCGGAGTAGTTTGAGATAAACGCGAATGCCAGCACCATTCCGATGGAGTAAATAGGTAATGCCAGATCTTTCAGCGTGCTGCCAAAAGTCTGCAGCGCTGCGGACGGCTTCATCTTCAACCAGACGATAGACAGCAGGGCGGCAAACAAAATTGCGGTACCGGTCGCGGAGAACCAGTCAAATTTATACACCGCCGCGTAGGCTGTGGCTTCGTGTACGACCGGCGGCATACGGGCAACCAGCTTATCGAGGTACGGAACCGGAATATTGACCACCCAGTGGTACATCGCGCCGCCTGGCGCAAACAGCGCTTTAAACGGCGGTACGCTCCACAGCGTGACGGTGGCCGTCAGGAACAGGAACGGAGACCAGGCGCGGACCACCTGTCCAGCGGTATAGTGGGTGCGAGCCAGCGTCTGATCGACCTGTGAAGCGCCCATATCGCCAAAGCGGAAGATGCGTACCGGCTGCCAGCGTTTCAGGAACAGCGTCAGGCAGACCAGCGAAACCAGAGACGAGATAATGTCCGGAAGTTCCGGCCCGATAAAGTTAGAGCTGAGGTACTGCGCGATAGCAAACGAGCCGCCAGCGACCATCACCGCAGGCCAGGTCTCTTTTACGCCGCGCCAGCCATCCATAATCGCCATAATCCAGAACAACACGATAATGGTCAGGAACGGTAACTGACGGCCCACCATCTGACCAATCTCGAAACTATCCAGCCCGGTAACCTGACCGGCAACCAGAATCGGAATGCCCATTGCGCCAAAAGCGACCGGAGCGGTGTTTACGATCAGACACAAACCTGCCGCGTACAGAGGATTAAAGCCCAGACCAACCAGCAGTGCGGCGGTAATCGCTACCGGAGCGCCAAATCCTGCCGCCCCTTCGAGGAATGCGCCAAAGGAGAAACCGACAATCAGCATTTGCAGACGTTGGTCCGGGGTAATCGAGAGTATTGAGGAGCGGATGATGTCGAACTGCCCGGTTTTCACCGAGATTTTATAGACGAATACCGCGGCGATAATGATCCAGGCAATTGGCCACAAACCATAGAAGAAGCCGTACACCACGGAAGCCAGAGCGTGATCGACCGGCATTTTGTAAAACAGCAGGGCGACCGTCAGAGCGATCACCACCGTCCATGACGCCGCAACATAGCCTTTCAGCTTGAGCTTAATCAGGGCGAAGAAAAAGAACAGGATAGGGAGCGATGCGATCAGACTGGAAAGCCAGATGTTACCGGCCGGGTCGTAGTTCTGTTGCCAGAGATTCATTGCAGGTCTCCTGGGGGCCGCCGACATAATGGAATGAGTCTGTGCTCATCTCCTGGTCACATTATGTGTAAAAGTGGCCCTGCCAATATTGTTGTGTAGGGGTAATGACAATGGATGGTTAATCAAATGTTATTTATTGGCAACGGTATTGTACGCACATTTTAATGAAATGTGAGGTACTGGTAGGATCTGGCTGAAATTGGTAGGGCCAATTGCGAGGGGAAGGGAAGGACCGGGCAAGCGAATGTTGCCCGGTGGGAGATCAGAAATCGCTCTTCGCGAAGCCCGTCATCTCTTTCAGGCCCATTTCACGGCCAGGCTCGGTCATCGGGTGAACGACGATCAGGCCGCGCACGCTCTTCTTCAGCTTGCCCATGTCGGCCTGTTCTTTTTTGGTGATAGCACGACGGAAAGGAAGTTTCGCCAGCTTTTGCGCTTCTTTGCTCAGCTTCTGGCCGTGGACGTCACGCAGACGCGCAATCTCGGTTTCCAGCGTTTCTTTCTCTTGCTCCAGCTCGGCATATTTGTCGGCGGCTTCAACCAGGGACAGGTCTGCCTGCTGGTGGCGGATAGCGTCCAGACGATCGCTCAGGCGTTTAATTTCGTTTTTTTCGACTTCTTTCATAGGATAGCTTCTGATAAAAATAGGATGAATATCCTATAGTATGCGCGCAGAGCGGGATTATTCACAACTAATCGAAGATAAATAATCAAATGTTGCAAGTATTATTCAGCTAATGAAAATACTACTATTTTGATTAATAAGGAATTTTAAGTGATAAGGTCGGCCGTGGTGCTTTTTATTGACGGGTTCATAGTGAAGCACGTTTTCCTCAATATAATCGCCCAACCGATCCTAAACTTAAATGAGCAACCGCGCAGGCTGAGCGCGGTTAATACATGGAGGAGGGAAGATTATGGCGAAAATAGGTGAGAACGTTTCGGCCCTTATTGATAAGACGGTCGATTTTATGGCTTCAAGCCAGGCTTTTCGCGAATATCTGAATAAAACACCACCGCGCAACGTTGTCCCTACTGAAATACCGCAGGAGAATGCGCAGCTGTATCTGCAACGTCTGGCGTATTATCGGCAGCTGTATCGACCGCAGCAGGAAGAGAAGTAAGCCTGCAGGGTCTTATTTTTGAAAGGCTTTTTTTAAGCTGATTTTAGAAATCAGCTCGGTCAGGGAAAGTACCATCGTGGAGCGTACCATCTGCTGGTAGCGCTGAATCTGCATTGCGTGCAAACCTGAGTCTGAGGTATCAAACTGCGGTGGCGGCGGGAGTGCCGTCACGCAGTGGAGTTCGCCAAACGGGCCAAGAATTTCGTCGTCGGTGAACGCGTATTCATTACCGTCATGGTTTAACTCTTCCCGCAGCGCCATCAGAAGCTCCGCATCTTCATACTCCGGCCGGCTGAGTACGCCCAGACCGTAAATTAGCTTCAGACGAACGGAAAGATCGCCCAGCGGACCGTCGCCGTCGAGCAGGGGTTCTACGGCATATTTTACCGCATAGTCGTCTTTGCGAAATACCTGAAGCACAAGGATATTCACCGCTTCGGTGAGCAGTTCTACGGCGGTGATGAGGAAGCTGCGTACGGTTTTGCCAGCATTCAGACGCTCAAGCACACGATTTTCAAAGGCCTGCGTTTGTTCCATTATTGCCTGCATATCTGACAATCTGTCATTTGGGCGCAGGCTGACCTGCGCCACATTCTCTATCATTTGGTTGCGTTATATGCGTTAACCGCCTCCGCCACCACATCACTGTTGGCATCCAGACCGGAAACCTGTGCCAGCGCGGCCTGTGGACCTTTTTCGTCAATCAGCGCGGCCAGTTCCTGGGCCTGCGGATCTTCTTCACTGCGATAGTGCATCGCTGCAGCAATACCGGTGACCAGATTCGCGTGCGGCAGGCCATACTCCAGCGTGCCCAGCAGCGGTTTAATCAGACGGTCGCCCGCGCTCAGTTTACGCAGCGGCTGACGACCCACGCGCTCAACGTCATCTTTCAGATACGGGTTTTCAAAGCGACCGAGGATTTTCTGAATGTATGCCGCATGTTTTGCTGCATCAAAGCCATAGCGTTTGATCAGTACCGCGCCGCTCTCTTCCATCGCACCTTTTACCACTGCACGGATTTTCTCGTCGAGAATCGCGTCACGGATGGTCTGATGACCGGTCAATTTTCCGAGGTACGCGGTTATAGCATGCCCGGTGTTCAGCGTGAAGAGTTTACGTTCGACAAATGCCATCAGGTTATCAGTTAATTCCATTCCCGGGATGTTAGGCAGTTCGCCTTTGAACTGTGTTTTGTCGACAATCCACTCACTGAAGGTTTCGACGGTGACTTCCAGCGGATCGTTGGTCGCAGAAGCCGAAGGGGGAACAATGCGGTCCACGGCGGAATCGACGAAGCCAACATGTTCTTCAACCCAAGATTTGTTTTCATCTGCCAGCGCGTTCATAACGTGGCCTTTCAACTGGGTGGTTCCGCGCACCATGTTTTCACAGGCGATAATATTCAGCGGAGTGGCGATGCCCTGCGCCTTGCGTTTAACCAGCCCTTTGGCGATGGCCGGAGCGATACGCTCAAGCACGACCGGGCCGACGGCGGTAGTGACTAAATCTACCTGGGCAATCAGATCGACAACATCATCGCCGATGCTGCTCACGGCGTTGACGCCGGAAACGGTATCAACCTGCTCGTTTTCACCCACCACATGAACCTGATAGCTATGACGGGCATTCAGGGCATCGAGCACGACCTGGTTTACATCCGCGAACGTCAGTTGTATCCCCGCGTCCGCCAGCAGTTTGCCGATAAAGCCACGACCGATATTACCTGCGCCAAAATGTAATGCTTTCATAGTATTAACCTTCATTAATGTTTTTACCCAAGAGGGCTGGGGTGAGGCGTTTCCCTCAACCTAACCCTCTCCACAAGGGAGAGGATATCGCCTTCATATTTCGAACTGCAGATGCGTTGGCTCTCCTCGCTCACCCCAGTCACGTACTTATGTACGCTCCTGGGGATTCGCTGCGTTGCCGCCTTTCTGCAGCTCGAACTATTTTGGAGATACTTAATGGTTAAGCTTTTTTACCAGCCAGCAGTTCCAGAACTTCATCCACGCTGGTGGTATGGGCCAGACGTTCGATTACGGATTCGTCATCCAGAGCGTTGGTCAGGCTGGTGATCACCTGGATATGTTCATTGTTACGTGCGGCGATACCAATGACCAGGCGGGCAATGTCGTCTTCTTCTTCACCGAAGCGCACGCCTTCTGGGTACTGGCAGAACACCACGCCGGTTTTCAGCACGCGGTCTTTGGCTTCAACCGTACCGTGCGGCACTGCGATGGACTCACCGAGGTAAGTCGGGGTCAGTTTTTCGCGGTCCAGCATCGCCTCGACGTATTCTGGCTCAACGTAGCCGCCTTTCACCAGTTGCTCACCGGCAAAGCGAATCGCTTCTTCTTTGTTAGTGGCTTTACGGCCGAGGAAGATATTCTCCGCACCCAGTTTGAACAGGTGGGTATCACCCTCTTCGAAGCTGTCTTTCAGGTGATCGCGGACTTTCTCTTCGTTCACGTTGTGGCGCTGTGCAGCAACCAGACGTTCGGTCAGGCTGGCGTACAGGCCGCTGTCGAGGAAGTTGGTCAGCGAAATGTGTTGCGCCTGAGGCACCTGGCGCATCGCACGTTCGGTCAGGTCACGGTGGGTAATGACCAGATCGACATCCGGCGGCAGATTGTTAATCGCGCTGTTGGTGACGGAAATCTGAGACAGACCGGCATCCTGCACTTTCTTGCGCAGTACGCCCGCCCCCATGGCGCTGGAGCCCATACCCGCATCGCAGGCAACGATGATTTTACGCACATGGCTCAGGTCGTTAGTCACGTCGCCAGCCGCCAGCGGAGATGCACCTTTGGATTCCGCTTTCATGTCGTGCATACGACGAGTAGCGGCATCAATGTCATCATCTTCTTTCACTTTGCTGGTTTTCAGCAGAATGGCTGAGACGACAAAGGAGACAGCCATTGCGGCACAGATAGCAGCGATGTTCGCGAAGTAAGCACCCTTCGGCGTCATTGCCAGTACGGCCAGGATAGAACCCGGAGAAGCCGGAGAAACTAGGCCGCCGTTCAGGATAGTCAGGGTAAATACGCCAGTCATACCGCCGAGGATAACGGCCAGGATCAGACGCGGGTTCATCAGCACGTACGGGAAGTAAATTTCGTGGATACCACCCAGGAAGTGGATGATAGCCGCGCCGCCTGCAGACTGCTTAGCGCTGCCGCGACCGAAGAACATGTATGCCAGCAGAACGCCCATACCCGGACCCGGGTTAGCTTCAATCAGGAAGAAGATGGATTTGCCCATCTCGTGGGACTGCTGAATACCCAGCGGTGAGAAAATACCGTGGTTGATGGCGTTGTTGAGGAACAGGATTTTCGCCGGTTCAACGAAGATAGACGCCAGCGGCAGCATGTCATGGACAACCATGAAGTTAACGCCTGCCGCCAGGATTTTGGACAGTGCTTCAACCAATGGGCCAATGCCAAGGAATGCCAGAATGGCGAGGATCATCCCGATGATGCCTGCGGAGAAGTTATTCACCAGCATCTCAAAACCGGACTTGATCTTACCGTCTACCCAGTTGTCGAAATGTTTGATAGCCCAGCCGCCCAGCGGACCTGCGATCATCGCGCCGAGGAACATTGGCATATCGGCACCGACGATAACGCCCATGGTGGTGATAGCACCCACCACGCCGCCACGCTCGCCGCCAACCAGCTTACCACCGGTATAACCGATCAGCAGCGGCAGCAGATAGGTGATCATTGGGCCGACAAGCTTCGCCAGCGTTTCGTTCGGCAACCACCCTGTCGGAATGAATAATGCGGTGATAATACCCCACGCGATAAACGCGCCGATATTTGGCATCACCATGTTACTGAGGAATCGACCAAAGCTTTGCACTTTGATCTTAATATCGGATGACATAAAAACACCCCTTCTTATGTTTGCTGTCGCGCAGGCTAAAAGCCCGAGGTTTGTTAATGTAGCGGCAGGAGGTAGCCGGACCCTGTAGATACTGCGAAATCTGGCACTGAATCGTTCAACTGTCCAGTCGACGGCTTTTTATGTGACGTTTGTCACGTAAATATAGGGTGTATGGCGTTAGTTAATGTGATTTTCATCACAAAATATCGGTACAAAAAAACATCACAGGTCAAAGATTGGCTAAAAATGGGCGTTAAGTGTGAAGTTGTTCACGTTTTTGCTTTGGCTGTTTGTTGAGTATTTGTGATCTACTTCGCAATAAATATTTGTCTGGATTTTTCCTGGTGTGATCTGGAGCGGATTCTGTTTCATAACCTATTTCTTGCAACTACCCCGCAAGCCATCAACCTGAAAATTTATACCCTGGTGGTATGGCGGAAATGACTAACTGCAATTATGTTCAAATTACCAGCCATGACTCCTTTCGGCTGCCTGCAATTGAAAGCTCTGATTAGCGTGAATACGAGGCGGGTATGTTTCTAAACTATTTCGCGTTAGGTGTGCTGATCTTCGTTTTTCTGGTTCTGTTTTACGGAATCATCGCCATCCATGATATTCCCTATAACATGGCTAAGAAGCGCAACCATCCCCATGCCGATGCCATCCATACGGCGGGTTGGGTGAGTTTATTTACGCTGCATGTTATTTGGCCCTTCCTGTGGATCTGGGCCACGCTCTATCAGCCAGAACGAGGCTGGGGAATGCAGTCACACATCACGCCGTCCGGGAAGGAACCTGACCCTGAAATTGCCGCGCTGGCCGCGCGCATCACCCAGTTGGAAAATAGACTGGATGGGGAGAAAAAAAACGATAACTCCACCTTTCCGGAGATTTGATCATGGACTTGTTGATTGTCCTGACCTATGTGGCATTCGCCTGGGCCATTTTTAAAATATTCCGTATTCCGGTAAATCAATGGACGCTTGCTACCGCCGCATTAGGTGGGGTGTTTATTGTGGCGGGACTCATTTTATTAATGAACTATAACCACCCGTATACCTTTACGGCGCAAAAGGCGGTTATTTCAATTCCTGTTACCCCACAGGTCACCGGAATTGTTAGTGAGGTGACAGATAAAAATAATCAGCTGATTAAAAAAGGCGAGGTGTTATTTAAACTCGATCCCGTTCGTTATCAGGCGCGGGTCGACAGGCTGCAGGCCGACCTGGTGACCGCTACGCACAACATCGACAATATGAAAGCGCAGCTGTCTGAAGCCGTAGCCAACACCACCCGCGTTTCCGCTGAACGAGATCGCCTGTATAAAGATTATCAACGCTATTTGAAGGGCAGTCAGGCGAAGGTTAATCCATTCTCTGAAAGCGACATCGACAACGCCCGGCAAAACTATCTGGCGCAGGATGCGCTGGTCAAAGGCTCCGTTGCTGAACAGACGCAGATTCAGAGCCAGTTAGACAGTATGGTCAATGGAGAGCAATCTCAGGTTGCGTCTCTGCGCGCCCAGCTCGCTGAAGCCAAATACAATCTTGAGCAGACTATCGTACGTGCCCCAGCAACGGTTATGTAACGCAGGTGCTTATCCGGCCCGGGACCTATGCCGCCGCGCTGCCTCTGCGCCCGGTGATGGTATTTATTCCGGAACAAAAACGGCAAATCGTGGCGCAATTCCGCCAGAATTCGTTGCTGCGCCTTAAACCGGGTGATGAAGCGGAAGTGGTCTTCAACGCGCTGCCAGGCCAGGTATTCTCCGGCAAGCTCACCAGCATTCTGCCGGTTGTTCCGGGCGGTTCTTATCAGGCGCAGGGAGCATTACAGTCCTTAACGGTGCTGCCGGGTACCGATGGCGTGCTGGCCACGATTGAGCTGGCTCCCAATGCCGATGTGGATGCGCTGCCGGACGGTATCTATGCCCAGGTGGCGGTCTATTCCGACCATTTCGCTCACGTTTCAGTGATGCGAAAAGTGCTGCTGCGCATGACCAGTTGGATGCATTACCTTTATTTGGATCATTGAGACCGTCATCACCTGCCATTTGCACTGACCTGAGCCATACTGATATTTTTGTTGGCAAAAAGGACCCGGCATGAAACTCATTGGCAGCTATACCAGCCCTTTTGTGCGTAAAATTTCTATTCTGTTACTGGAAAAGGGTATCACCTTCGAATTTGTGAATGAACTCCCCTATAACGCAGATAGCGGCGTGGCACGCTATAACCCGTTAGGAAAAGTGCCCGCGTTGGTTACCGATGAGGGCGAGTACTGGTTTGACTCTCCGATCATCGCGGAATACATAGAACTGCTGGATATTGCGCCAGCGATGCTGCCGCGTGAACCACTGGCGGCGCTGAAGGTACGCCAGTTGGAAGCGCTGGCCGATGGCATTATGGATGCCGGTTTAGTCTCGGTACGCGAACAGGCTCGCCCCGTCGCACAGCAGTCAGAAACCGAACTGTTACGCCAGCGAGAAAAGATTACCCGTAGTCTGGATATGCTGGAAGGTTATCTGGCGGAGGGTACGCTGAAAACGGATACGGTTAACCTGGCAACCATTGCGATTGCCTGTGCCGTCGGTTATCTCAATTTCCGTCGGGTTGCGCCCGGCTGGTGTGTTGATCGCCCGCGTCTGGTCAAACTGGTGGAAACGCTCTTTCAACGCGAAAGTTTTGCCCGTACGGAACCGCCAAAGGCTTGATACACATTATACTCGCCTAAGCAAAGTCACGGTACAATCCTTCCTATATCGATATCCCTCTCCACGGTGGAGAGGGCCACCAACAGCCAGGCCCTTTCATGACAACCGACATGCGTTCACTCTACAGCCAGCTTCCTGCGATCGATCGTTTATTGCGCGATAGCGCCTTCCCAGCTTTACGTGAGTCTCACGGTCATACCCGGGTGGTTGACCTGCTGCGTCACATGCTCGACGAAGCCAGAGAAGCTATTCGCGACACGCACGCGCTCCCGGCATGGTGTGAGGACTGGGCGCAAGAGGCCTGCGCCCGGCTGGAACGAGAATCGCAAAGTGCGCTGCGTCCGGTGATTAACCTGACCGGAACGGTGCTGCATACCAATCTTGGGCGCGCATCGCAGGCCGAAGAAGCGATCGAGGCGGTGGTGCAGGCGATGCGCACGCCGGTGACGCTGGAATACAGCCTGGATGATGCCGGGCGTGGGCATCGGGATCGGGCCCTGGCGGATTTACTCTGCCGTCTGACGGGGGCGGAAGACGCCTGTATCGTCAATAACAATGCGGCAGCGGTTTTGCTGATGCTGGCGGCCACAGCTAACGGCAAAGAGGTGGTCGTTTCACGCGGAGAACTGGTAGAAATTGGCGGCGCATTTCGTATTCCGGACGTGATGTGTCAGGCCGGATGTATTCTGCGCGAAGTGGGTACCACCAACCGGACCCACACGAAAGATTATCGTCAGGCGGTAAATGAAAACACCGGTCTGCTGATGAAAGTGCATACCAGTAATTACAGCATCGAAGGCTTTACGAAGTCGGTGGATGAGGCAGAGCTGGCCACTATTGGCAAGGAGCTGGATGTTCCGGTAGTGGCGGATCTCGGCAGCGGCTCGCTGGTCGATCTCAGCCAGTATGGATTACCGCAGGAGCCGATGCCGCAACAGCTGATTGCCGCTGGCGTTAGCCTGGTGAGCTTCTCTGGCGATAAATTACTGGGAGGGCCGCAGGCAGGGATTATTGTCGGTAAAAAAGAGATGATCGCGCGCTTACAGAGCCATCCGCTGAAACGTGCATTACGGGCTGATAAAATGACGCTGGCTGCGCTGGAAGCGACGCTGCGGCTCTACCTGCACCCGGAAGCGCTGGCAGCGAAGTTGCCGACGTTACGCCAGCTCACCCGCTCGCAGGAGGCTGTCCACGCGCAGGCACAACAATTACAGGCACGGCTTGCTGATCATTACGGCGACGAATTCGCCCTGAACGTTATGCCTTGTTTATCGCAGATAGGCAGCGGTTCGCTACCTGTTGATAGGCTGCCCAGCGCGGCATTAACCTTTACGCCACATGACGGGCGCGGTAGCCGCCTCGAAGCACTGGCCGCCCGTTGGCGTGCGCTGCCCGTGCCGATCATTGGGCGAATTTATGATGGTCGCTTATGGCTGGATCTGCGCTGCCTTGAGGACGAGACCCGGTTTATGGAGATGATGCTAAAATGATTATTGCAACCGCCGGACACGTTGACCACGGAAAAACAACGTTATTACAGGCGATTACCGGCGTGAATGCCGACCGTTTGCCGGAAGAAAAAAAGCGCGGCATGACCATCGATCTCGGTTATGCCTACTGGCCGCAGCCGGACGGAAGGATTCTGGGATTTATCGATGTTCCCGGACACGAAAAGTTTTTGTCCAACATGCTGGCGGGTGTCGGCGGGATCGACCATGCGCTGCTGGTGGTGGCGTGTGATGACGGCGTGATGGCGCAAACGCGTGAGCATTTGCAAATTCTGCAACTGACGGGCAACCCGCAGATCACCGTGGCGCTCACGAAAGCCGATCGCGTGGATGACGATCGCATCAACGCGGTACGTACTGAGGTGCATACTGCGCTTGAAAACTATGGATTCGCCGATGCGGTTCTGTTCGTGACGGCTGCCAGTGAAGGTCGTGGAATCGAAGAACTGCGCGATCATTTACAGCAATTAACGTCGCGCGAGCATGCCCGCGATTGCAGCTTTCGCCTGGCGATTGACCGTGCCTTTACGGTCAAAGGCGCGGGTCTGGTGGTGACCGGGACGGCGCTTAGCGGTGAGGTGACTGTTGGTGACACGCTGTGGCTCACGGGCGTCAACAAACCGATGCGCGTGCGTAGCTTGCATGCGCAAAATCAGGCCACCGATCGCGCGCAGGCGGGGCAACGTATTGCGCTGAATATTGCCGGTGATGCACAAAAAGAAGAGCTTAACCGCGGCGACTGGCTGCTGTCCGATGCACCGCCAGAGGCGTTTACCCGCGTGATTGTCTCTTTGGAGCATGCCGCGCCGCTGATGCAGTGGCAACCGCTGCATATTCACCACGCGGCCAGCCACGTCACCGGCAGAATCTCCCTGCTTGAAGGGACGCTGGCGGAACTGGTGTTTGATACACCGCTCTGGCTCGCCGATAACGACCGTCTGGTGCTACGCGATATTTCGGCCCGCACGACGCTGGCTGGCGCGCGCGTGGTAACGCTCAATCCGCCGCGTCGCGGGAAGCGTAAGCCGGAATATTTGCAGTGGCTGGCAGCACTGGAGAAGGTGCAGAGCGACGGCGAAGCTCTGGCGCTGCATCTGACGCGCGGGGCGGTGAATATTCCTGACTTCGCCTGGGCGCGTCAGCTCAACGGCAACGGTATGCGTCCGTTGATTGAGCTGCATGGCTTTATTCAGGCGGGATACAGTCTGTTGAATGCTGCCGTTGCAGCGCGCTGGCAGCGGAAAGTCCTTGATACGCTGGCGACGTACCACGAACAGCACCGTGATGAACCAGGACCTGGGCGAGAACGCCTGCGCCGTATGGCTTTGCCGATGGAAGATGAAGCGCTGGTCCTGCTGCTGATTGAAAAGATGCGTGAGAGCGGAGCCATCCATAGTCATCATGGCTGGCTGCATTTGCCGGATCATAAGGCCGGTTTCAGCGAAGAGCAGCAGGCTATCTGGCAAAAAGCAGAACCGCTTTTTGGCGATGAGCCGTGGTGGGTGCGCGATTTGGCAAAACAGACGGGCACAGATGAGCAGATGATGCGTGTGGCGTTACGACAAGCAGCGCAGCAAGGCATCATCACCGCGATCGTCAAAGATCGCTATTACCGTAACGATCGGATTGTGGCCTTTGCCAATATGATCCGCGAACTGGATCAGGAGAAAGGATCGACCTGTGCTGCCGATTTCCGCGACAGGCTTAACGTTGGACGCAAATTGGCTATCCAGATTCTGGAATATTTTGACCGCATTGGTTTTACGCGTCGCCGGGGAAATGATCATTTATTACGCGATGCTTTGTTGTTTCCCGAAAAGTAATGAAACAATTAATTCAGGAATTAAATGAATTAATACAAAATAAATATTGATTGAAATAAGCACATTAGATTATGAACCTAATGTGCTTTTTAATTGTGGGTGTTATTAAAATAACAACCACGATCATATTTTGTTGGATATTTCACTCGTATGCTTCCTGACTCTTTAGAGTAATTAAGGATCGTACAATGGCTGCTTCAACATTTTTTATTCCTTCCGTGAATGTAATCGGCGCTGATTCATTAAAAGAAGCAATGAATACAATGGCGGAATATGGTTTTCGTCGTACGCTGATTGTCACGGATGCCATGCTGACAAAATTAGGTATGGCTGGCGAGATTCAAAAAGCATTACAGGAACGTGATATTTTCAGCGTAATTTTCGACGGTACGCATCCTAATCCCACGACCAGTAACGTCGCTGCTGGCCTGCATATACTGAAAGAAAACGAATGTGATAGCGTTATTTCCCTCGGCGGCGGTTCTCCGCACGATTGTGCGAAGGGCATTGCGCTGGTGGCGGCTAACGGCGGCGATATTCGCGATTACGAAGGTGTGGACCGTTCTGCAAAACCACAGCTGCCGATGATCGCCATTAACACCACCGCGGGCACGGCATCTGAGATGACCCGTTTCTGCATCATTACCGATGAAGTACGCCACATAAAAATGGCGATTGTGGATAAGCACGTTACGCCGCTGCTGTCCGTTAATGACTCCTCGCTGATGGTCGGCATGCCGAAGTCCCTGACAGCGGCAACCGGTATGGATGCGCTGACCCACGCCATTGAAGCCTACGTGTCTATTGCTGCAACGCCGATTACCGATGCGTGCGCGTTGAAAGCGGTCACCATGATTGCGGAAAACCTGCCGGTCGCCGTTGCAGATGGCAGCAATGCTCAGGCGCGCGAAGCCATGGCTTACGCGCAGTTCCTCGCGGGCATGGCTTTTAACAACGCTTCTCTTGGTTATGTGCACGCAATGGCGCACCAGTTGGGTGGCTTCTACGATCTGCCGCACGGTGTATGTAACGCAGTGCTGCTGCCGCATGTGCAGGTCTTCAATAGCAAAGTGGCTGCCGCTCGCCTGCGTGATTGCGCTGCGGCAATGGGTGTGGACGTTGCTGGCTTGAGCGCAGAGCAAGGGGCGGAAGCCTGCATCACGGCGATCCGCGAACTAGCGCAGAAAGTGAATATCCCGGACGGTCTGCGTGAGTTGAACGTGAAGGAAGAGGATATTGCCGTACTGGCGACCAATGCCCTGAAAGATGCCTGCGGTTTCACTAACCCGATTCAGGCGACTCATGAAGAAATCATGGCGATTTATCGCGCTGCTATGTAATTCGTGATACCTGTCGTAAAGCAGTAAATGGCTGGCGAATAATTCGCCAGCCCCGTCTACCCTTGTAGTACCCCTACAGCAAGGAGACGGTCATGACCAATAACCCCCCTTCAACGCGTATTTATCCCGGCGAGTATGGTTACCCTCTGAAGTTAAAAGCCCGATACGATAACTTTATCGGCGGTGACTGGGTTGCCCCAGTGGACGGCGAGTATTACCAAAACCTGACGCCGGTAACCGGGCAATTACTGTGCGAAGTGGCCTCTTCCGGCAAAAAGGATATCGATCTGGCACTGGATGCCGCGCACAAAGTAAAAGACAAGTGGGCACAGACATCCGTGCAGGACAGGGCAGCGATACTGTTCAAAATCGCCGATCGTATGGAGCAAAATCTGGAACTGCTGGCGACGGCAGAAACCTGGGATAACGGTAAGCCCATCCGCGAAACCAGCGCGGCAGATGTTCCGCTGGCGATTGACCATTTCCGCTATTTCGCTTCCTGTATTCGTGCGCAGGAAGGGGGTATAAGCGAGGTTGATAGCGAGACCGTGGCTTATCACTTCCATGAACCTCTTGGCGTGGTAGGGCAAATTATCCCGTGGAACTTCCCGTTGCTGATGGCCAGCTGGAAGATGGCGCCCGCGCTGGCGGCGGGTAACTGCGTCGTGCTTAAACCCGCGCGCCTCACGCCGCTGTCCGTGCTGTTGCTGATGGAAGTCATCGGCGATCTGCTCCCGCCGGGCGTGGTGAACGTGGTAAACGGTGCGGGTGGGGAAATCGGTGAGTATCTGGCGACGTCTAAACGCATTGCGAAAGTGGCGTTTACCGGCTCAACGGAAGTTGGGCAGCAGATCATGCAATACGCCACGCAGAACATTATTCCCGTCACGCTGGAGCTGGGTGGGAAATCGCCCAATATCTTCTTCGCTGATGTGATGGATGAAGAGGATGCGTTTTTTGACAAAGCGCTGGAAGGTTTCGCGCTGTTTGCCTTCAATCAGGGTGAAGTGTGTACCTGTCCGAGCCGTGCGTTAGTACAGGAATCTATTTACGAACGTTTTATGGAAAGAGCTATTCGCCGGGTGGAGGGTATTCGCAGCGGCAACCCGTTAGACAGCGTGACGCAAATGGGTGCGCAGGTCTCGCATGGTCAACTGGAAACCATTTTGAATTACATCGATATTGGTAAGAAAGAAGGGGCTGATGTTCTCACCGGCGGGCGGCGCAAGCAACTGGATGGCGACTTAAAAGAAGGTTATTACCTCGAACCAACCATTCTGTTTGGCAAGAACAACATGCGGGTTTTCCAGGAAGAGATCTTCGGGCCCGTGCTGGCCGTCACGACCTTTAAAACCATGGAAGAGGCGCTGGAAATCGCCAATGACACCCAATATGGGCTTGGCGCTGGTGTCTGGAGCCGTAACGGAAATCTGGCGTACAAGATGGGCCGTGGGATTCAGGCGGGGCGTGTATGGACCAACTGTTACCATGCTTACCCGGCCCATGCGGCATTCGGTGGCTATAAGCAGTCGGGCATCGGGCGCGAGACGCATAAGATGATGCTCGAGCATTATCAGCAAACCAAATGTCTGCTGGTGAGCTACTCGGATAAACCGCTGGGACTATTTTAATTTCTCATCACTTATTGCCCGGTTTTGCGCCGGGCATATCTTTATTCTGCAGTTATATATAAACCCATATATCGTTATATAAATAAGACGATTGCATCCAATCTGGTCATTCCACTACTATTATCAACTCTATTGTGTAAATCAAATTGCAGCCGAATTTTTAATTTAAATCCCTGAGGCAAATATGTTCCTTAATTATTTTGCATTAGGAGTGCTTATTTTTGTATTCCTGGTCATTTTTTACGGGATTATTATTCTGCATGATATTCCCTATCTCATTGCAAAGAAACGTAACCATCCTCACGCTGACGCAATACATGTCGTAGGCTGGGTGAGTTTGTTTACCTTACATGTCATTTGGCCCTTTTTATGGATCTGGGCAACGCTTTATCGCCCGGAACGCGGGTGGGGTATGCAAAGCGCGGATTCTTCCCTGATCCAGTTGCAGGCCAGGGTTGCCGATCTGGAAAAGAAACTGGGTGAGGCGAAGACCTCTCCGGCGGAGTAATATCGATGGATTTATTGATCGTTCTGACCTATGTGGCGTGCGCATGGTCAATATTTAAGATTTTTAAAATTCCTGCCAATAAATGGACAGTACCCACTGCAGCATTGGGCGGTATATTCATTGTTTGCGGGCTTATATTACTGATGAATTATAACCATCCGTATACATTTAAGGCGCAAAAGGCAGTAATTTCTATTCCCGTAGTACCGCAGGTCACGGGGGTCGTGACGGAAGTGACGGATAAGAAGAATACGCTGATCAAAAAAGGTGAGGTACTGTTTAAACTTAATCCAGGACGTTACCAGGCACGAGTTGATCGCCTGAAAGCTGATATTGTCACTGCACAACATAAAGAGCAGGTGCTGGTGGCGCAGTTAGACGAAATGCAAGCCAACACGCAGCGGGCAAAGGCTACGCGTGACAAGCTAGCTAAAGATTACCAGCGCTATGCGCAGGGGAGTCAGGCGAAGGTCAATCCTTTTTCTGAACGCGATATCGATGCGGCGCGGCAAAACTATTTGGCGCAGGAAGCAGCGGTGAAATCCTCCGTTGCGGAACAACAGCAAATCCAGAGTCAGTTAGACAGCCTGGTGCAGGGTGAGAATTCGCAAATTGCCAGCCTGAAAGCGCAGTTAGCCGAAGCGGAGTTCAACCTGGACCAGACAGTGGTTCGCGCGCCCAGCGATGGTTACGTTACGCAGGTGCTGATGCGACCGGGAACCTATGCCGCCGCGCTGCCTATGCGTCCGGTGATGGTGTTTATTCCGGATCAAAAACGGCAAATTATCGCCCAGTTCCGGCAAAACTCGTTGCTGCGATTGGAGCCAGGCGATGAAGCTGAAGTGGTGTTTAACGCCCTGCCGGGTAAGGTTTTCAGCGGCAAACTGGCTGCCATCAGTCCGGCCGTACCGGGGGGGACATACCAGTCGAATGGGGCGCTGCAATCCTTAAATTCTACGCCTGGATCGGAAGGGGTGATCGCCACGATTGAGCTGAATGATAATGTGGATGTGAACGCTCTGCCTGATGGGATTTATGCGCAGGTCGCGGTTTATTCTGATCACTTCACCCATGTGTCAGTGATGCGTAAGGTTCTGCTGCGCATGACCAGTTGGGTGCATTATCTGTATCTCGATCACTAGGCGCAGGCTATTTTGCTTACCATTTTGAACCTGGTACCCTAATTTCGCTTACTCAGGCTGCTGTTCCAGCGCCTGAGTAAGTTGCTGGCGGATCTCTGCCAACATCTCATCAAGAATAAACTGTACCCGCCACGGCTGGTATTCACGTTTGCGGAAAATCACCACCAAATCCAGCCACCATTCATGTTGTTCTGAGAAACATGGAACCAGCGACCCGGATTCAACATCTTTTTGCACACTCGCATTTGGCGCAAAAACAATGCCCAGATGGTTACGTGCCAGCGCCAGTGCAGACTGTGTATTGTCGCAGACATAATTTCCGGTTACCCGATAATCGTGCATCTCCTTGCCTCCGGCAGAAGTGAAACGCCAGATATTAGCCTCATCTATCATCATGGAATCAATCAGGATACAGGAATGTTCTTTCAGTTCATCAGGGCTACTAATAGGATGTGCTTTGATATACTCAGGGCTGGCAAAAGCCGTCACCGCATATTTAGTAATGAAACTGGCAACCAGAGATTCATCTTTAGGATGCGCATAGGTGATTAAAATATCACAATCTTCAGGGAAGTCGACACCTTCAAAAAATGCCTTTCGTTCCAGGTTACATGTTTTAAGTGAGAGGCTAATTCCACCAATATCCTGAATTTTTGCGATCACATGTTGCGATAAATAAGCAATTATGCCCGTCGGAGCATATACGGTTACCCGGCCACGTTTTTCGTGCTTATAATCAGCAATGAAATTATTGAGCTGATCGTTTCTGTCCAACATGTCATTGATGTAAGGAAGCAGCGCTGTACCAAACGGTGTGAGGGTGAGCTGTCGAGTGGTGCGATCAAATACCTTTAGTCCAACTTTGGATTCAAAATCAGCAAGATACTTACTAACGTTGGCTTGTGCGATGCCGAGAACCGTAGCGGCATGACTGATGTTTTCACTGGCAGCAATTACCGAAATAATCTTCAGTTCCCGGTGTTTGAGTTGTAATTTGTTCATTGCCAAACCCAATATATATGTTTGTATATATTACTATATAAATATGAATCTTGCACCGATGAAATTGTAAGCATTATTATGCACGCGTTTTGTATCTTATTTTAAAATGGAATGTGGGCATGTTAATTAAACGCAATATTGTGGCGCTATTCGCCTTTTCATTTATGGCGAGCGCAACTGCCGCAGAATTTTCTATTGGCGGCGGCGCTGTATATAACGAATCTCCTTATCGTGGATATAATGATAACGTTCACGCAGTACCGCTTGTCAGTTATGAAAGTGAATCATTTTATTTTAGGCAAACAACGTTAGGTTATATTCTTTCAAAAAATGAAAGTAATGAATTTAGCATTACTGCCTCGTACATGCCGCTTGAGTTTGATCCGGGTGATAACGACGATCAAGCGATGAAGCAACTGAACAAGCGTGACGCAACCGCGATGGCGGGTGCTGCATGGTATCACCATGAGAAATGGGGCAGCGTGAAAGTCTCCGCAGCAGCGGATGTGCTGGACAACAGCAACGGTTGGGTTGGCGAAATGTCTCTGTTTCGCCAAATGCCGATGGGCAAGCTGACGCTGACGCCGGCGATTGGCGTGCTCTACTATGACGAAAACTTCAACGAATATTACTACGGCATCTCTGGCAATGAATCCCGCCGTAGTGGGTTAT
This sequence comes from Citrobacter sp. Cb080, assembly GCF_030334745.1. Classification (NCBI taxonomy): domain Bacteria; kingdom Pseudomonadati; phylum Pseudomonadota; class Gammaproteobacteria; order Enterobacterales; family Enterobacteriaceae; genus Citrobacter; species Citrobacter sp. Cb080. Next base: position 57,741 of record NZ_JAOWDG010000062.1, read on the forward strand.
CAAGCTACTCCCCTGGCGATAGCTGGACACCGTATGTTGGTCTGTCCGCTAAATACGCATTGACCAGCAATCTGACGCTGCTGGCCAGCGCCAACTATAGTGCGCTGCCAGATGATATTAAAAATAGCCCGATGGTTGACCGTGATGACAGCTTTACCTTTATGTCCGGTCTGACCTGGCGTTTCTGATTCTCACCCGTTTGTCCTCAGGGAGGAGGGCAATCTTTTCAATGTGATAGACCGGATAAGACCCGAAGCATCGTCATCCGGCATACCTTCAGTTACTACTCGTTTACCCAGATACGCATTTCGCCTTCACCACGGTTCGCCCAGCTAAACCACGGAATAAACGTCAGGGTATGTGACTGGCGCGTAGTCGGTGAAACATCGTAGTGCCACAAGGATTGCTGTGTCGCGTCATCGCTACTTTGCTTCACGCCTTCAGCCTGAATTAACTGTTTATGGCTGAACAGCCCCTTACCCTCGAATACCCTGAATTCACTCTCTTTTGGCAGCCACAAATTATGTAGCTCCTCACCGTTGTCGGCCTGCTCCAGGCAATACACCAGCGGCCCTCGTTGAATGGCGACCTTACCGGCAACATGACGCACCAGTGGATTTCCGTACACCCGACGCACTGGCATCGGCAGAGTCAGACTCAGCGTATCTCCCTCCTGCCAGATTCGGCTGATGTGCAAATAGCCTTTGCGAATATCCTGCTCAACCGGCTGACCATTCAGTAAAACCTGCGGCGCGGAGCACCAGTCTGGCAGGCGCAGGGCCAGAGTGTGATATACCGATTGCGGCGATTCGATGGCGATTTTTACCTGCTCATGCCATGGATAATCTCCGCTAATGCGCAGTTTGAGCGAGCCATCTGCAATGGGGACTTCCATGCTATTGCCCACGTACATATTGATATACAGCGCGTCCTGACGTGGCGTGTAGATGTAATGGCCAATTGAGGTTAACACGCGGGCGATATTTGGCGGACAGCAGGCGCAGCCGAACCAGCGTTGGCGAACGGGCTTTACGTGGTCGTAAATATGATTGAATTTTAATGAGTTAGGATGTACTTCCAGTGGGTTTACGTAGAAAAAGTGTTTACCGTCCAGCGCCATGCCGCCAAGTACGGTGTTATACAGGGCGCGCTCCATTACGTCGGCATACTGGCTGTCGGCCTCCATTTCCAGCATTCTGCGGGCGAACATCATCAGTCCGATTGAAGCGCAGCTTTCCGCGTACACGGAGTCGTTGGGCAGATCGTAATCGCTGCTAAACGCCTCACCGCTGCTTTGAGAGCCGATCCCGCCGGTAATGTACAACTGACGCTGGACCATGTTTTTCCACAGACGCAGGCAATCCTGACGTTTGCCTTCGTCCCGGCTTAAGCGCGCCAGGTGCGCCACGCCGGTCATCAGATAAACAAAACGTACTGCATGACCGATCGCCGTTTGCTGTTCTGAAATGGGCTGATGTGCCTGGCTATAGGGTTTATCCTTCACCATCCATGCTGGGCCGTAAGTATGCCAGTAAGAGGTTTGGCCGCGCTTTTCATACTCTTCGTCATAGAAATGGGGCTGTGCGCCGCGCTGCTCAACAAAGTAATTTACCAGCGTCATATAGCGAGGTTGCTGGGTCACTTCGAACAAGCGCATTAAGGCCAGCTCGATTTCCGGGTGTCCGGGGTAGCCACGCAGTTGATTCTCTCCGAGACCAAACACGCTGTCGATGTGATCCGCCAGGCGGCACACCACCTCTAACAGACGACGCTTACCCGTCGCCTGGAAAAATGCGACGCCCGCTTCAATTAAATGACCGGCGCAGTACAGTTCATGGCATTCCGCGAGGTTGGTCCAGCGTTCATCCGGGGCTTTTACCGTAAAGTAAGTATTGAGATAGCCATCTTCACACTGTGCCGCAGCCACCAGTTCAATGACCTCATCAGCGGTTTTCTCAAGTTCCGCATCGGGTTTCTGGCACAGCGACCAGGCAACGGCCTCCAGCCATTTCGCTACATCGCTATCCTGAAAAACCATGCCGTAAAACTCGCCATCCTGCAGCCCTGCGGCGATGCGGAAGTTCTCTATCGCATGGCTTGGTTCCGCCTCTGCAATGCGGTCATTGAGCGCATCCCACTGGTAGGGGAGCACCACATCACGCACCAACTGCTGATATTGTCCGAGAAACGGATCGCTGACCGTGAGCTTGTGCAGGTCGACTTCCAGTACGTTCATTTCATGCTCCTTAAGGCTGTACATGACGCTGACGCAGATCGGTGGCAATGCGCGACATCATCGGGTTATTGAGTTTACAAATGCGGATAGACAGCGCCAGCAGCAGGTGGAACAGCGCGGGCAGCAGCGTTTCCATCGCCGTAATCCCTTGCAGCGAACTGGCGGTTTGGTTGCCAGCGCCTGGCTGATAGGCGACAAAAATAAACAACAGGCTGATGATCCCCGCGCTTGAGGCCCAGGCCAGCTTGATGAAAAACAGGTTGAAGGCGAAATTCATGCCGGAGGAACGCACGCCGGTTTTCCACTCGCCGTAATCGTCGGCAAAGGCCATCAGCGAGAAGTGCAGCGGCAGCGTGAAGCCTAAAATAATGCCGTTGCCGAGAATAACCGCCAGCCATAATGTCTGATAAGCCGAACCGGTCGGCAGGAACCACATCATCACTGCCAGGGCTGCCAGCACCACGTTGGTGTAGTAATAGAGTTTGACGGTATCAATGCGGCGGGTCAGCGGGCTGACAACCACTGAACCGATGATGGACGCGAAGGTGACCATGGTGAAAAACAGCGACGTGTAAGCGGTGCTGCCCTCCAGCACGTAGGTAATGAAGTACATGTACCCGCCGCCGCGAATATTGAAGACGTTAATCAGCAGGAAAGACATCACCAGCATCAGCAGCAACTGGTCATTTTTGCGCAGCCCGCCAATGTGTTCGCGCAGGGTAAATTTTCCCATCATCGCCAGCGGCACACGCTCGCGAACCCAGAAGAAACAGCACAGGAACATCACCACTGCGATGGCGCACAGGATGCCCACGCCGAACTGATAACCCTGCGCGGCGTTGCCCTGACCCAGAATATCCACCATCCACGGCAGGCCGACGGAGACAAGGAATCCCGCCACGCCGCACAACACAAAGCGCCAGGACTGGCAGGCGATCACTTCATTGTGGCGGGTGGTCATGGTGTTGATCAACGCACAGTACGGCACGTTAATGGCGGTATAGCCGACGGAGAGCAACAGATAGGTGCCGAATGCCCAGGCGATTTTTACGCTCATGCTGGCGTCAGGGACGGTAAACGTGAGTACGCCAATGATGCCAATGGGAATTGCCACCCACAGCTGCCATGGGCGAAAACGCCCCCAGCGGCTTTGCGTGCGGTCGGCAAGTATGCCCATTATCGGATCGGAAATAGCATCAAATACGCGCAGGGCAATAAACAATGTGCCGACCAGCGCGGGCGTTAACCCGAAGACATCGGTGTAGAAAAATGTCAGAAAGTTCATGATCAGACAGGTAATTACCGTCCCGCCTGCATCGCCCAGGCCGTAGCCAATTTTTTCACGCAGGGATAATTTGTCGTCCTGGGCACGCTGTGCCAAATCAGATGTCGTAATCGGAGCCGAAGTCATAAATAACTCCCGGAGAGGATTTTCAGAAAGTACCCCGCTACGTTGCGGGTTATTTGTTTGTAATTTGCAAAGTACGTTATTTATTCTGCACGAAATGTTAGGGTCAACAAGGGAAGAGAAAAGTATAAAAAGATGACAATTCCGACTTCATTATAAAAATGTGATTTCGATCCAGCGAAAAGCAGTTTTATCGTGAATAATCAATGATAAAGAGTAGTTTAAATAATGCAAAAAAGCGGGAATTTGAATATATATGCTCGAATTATCCATGTCTCTTCCGATTAAAGTGCAAAATGGTGGGCTATTTATTTCCCGAGGCGTGGGAAGCCATCCGGCGCGGCAATTGCAATCCTGGGAAATCATCTTTGTCGAAAAAGGGACATTAACGATTCGCGAAGGCCAGACCGTTTTTTGTGTGAATGCTGGAGAAAGTTTGTTGCTATGGCCGCAGCGTTTGCATATTGGTGTGGGACAATTTCCGGCTGATTTGAAATTTTACTGGTTGCACTTTGAGGTGACAGCAGAAAACGATGCTTCACTTACAGAACCGTTGCTTGCGATTCCTCAGCATGCCCGGGTTAGCGAGCCACAATATATTATTTCGCTGTTTCGGCAGTTCTTACGCGAGCAGGAAAATATTCATCGCAGCGTTGCGTTGGAACTGATCCTACTGCTGATTTTGCAGCAAATCTCCGCGGCGGCTAGCGAGCAACCCGCAGATAGCCCCGGTAATGCGCTGGCATGGAAAGCGCAACAAATAATCCACACCCAGTTCCACCTGCCGATTAGTGCTTCAACTCTGGCGAAAGAGCTGCATTGCAATGCGGATTATCTGGGGCGTGTATTCCGTAGCGCTTTCAGGCTGACGCTAACTGAAGCATTGCATCGCCAGCGGGTAAGAGCGGCAGAAAAACTGTTGATCAGTGGCTCGCTGTCGCTTACCGAAGTGGCGATAAAATGTGGATTTAATGATGTGGGTTACTTTCGCAAAATCTTTCGCAAGCATACCAGCCTGACACCCGCAGCGTGGAAACGGCGCTATTGCAAAGAGCATATTAATAGCGCCTGACCCGTTACTGCCCGTAATACGCGTTCACACCGTGTTTGCGCAGATAGTGTTTATCCAGCAACTCCGACTGCATATCCGGCAACTGAGGGGCTAACTGGCGCGAGAACAGCCCCATATAGGCGCACTCTTCGAGCACCACGGCGTTATGTACGGCGTCTGCGGCATCTTTACCCCAGGCGAACGGACCGTGTGAATGCACTAATACCGCCGGAACATGCAGCGGATTAAGATCGCGTTGCTCAAAGGTCTGAATAATGACCTCACCGGTTTGATATTCATATTCGCCGTTAATCTCCTCAACGGTCATCAGACGAGTACACGGAATAGAACCATAGAAATAATCGGCATGTGTGGTACCCCATGCCGGGAGATCAAGACCCGCCTGTGACCAGATCGTCGCGTGGCGTGAATGGGTGTGGACGATCCCACCGATTTCAGGGTAGCGACGGTACAGCGCCAGATGGGTTGGCGTGTCTGAGGAGGGTTTTTTACTACCTTCAACCACATTGCCGCTGGCAATATCCACCACCACCATATCGTCGGCGGCCATCACGTCATATTCCACGCCGGACGGCTTAATCACCATCAGCTTACGCGTTTCATCCACCGCGCTGACGTTACCCCAGGTAAAGGTGACTAAACCATGAGCCGGAAGCGCCAGATTGGCCGCCAGCACCTCGGCCTTCAGTTGTTCTAACATGGAAATCCTCCTTCCTGCATACGTGCTTCTATCCAGCGTCGCGCCTGGATAATTTCCAGTACCGGCTCATTCGCTTTTTCAGTCCACATTTCAATCAGAAACGATCCGCGATAGTTCAGCTCATGCAGCGTTTTGAAGATACCGACAAAGTCCACGCACCCTTCGCCAAAAGGCACATCGCGAAACTGGCCCGGATGGGTTTCGGTTACCGGTAGCGTGTCTTTCAGGTGGATAGCGGCGATACGGTCGATGCCCAGCGTCAATTCGGCAGTGACGTCATTTCCCCAGGCGCTGAGATTGCCTACGTCCGGATAGACGGTGAACCACGGCGATGACAGCATTTCGTCCCACTTTTTCCACTTGCTAATCGAGTTCATAAAAGCGGTATCCATAATTTCTACCGCCAGCATGACCTGCGCGGCGGCGGCTTGCTCGACTGCCCATGCCAGCCCTTCGGCAAAGCGCTGCTGCGTACCTTCGTCATGTTCCTCGTAATAGACGTCGTAACCTGCCAGTTGAATGGTGCGAATACCGAGATCGCGCGCCAGACGAATGGCTTTGGTCATGATGTCGCGCGCCCGAACGCGGACTGATTCATCGCGGCTGCCAAAGGGAAAACGGCGGTGGGCGGACAGGCACATTGAGGGGATTGCCACGCCGGTTTCCAGCATCGCGCTCACCAGCGATGCGCGCTGAGCGGGGCTCCAGTCGAGACGCGACAGACGTTCATCGGTTTCATCCACCGACATCTCGACGAAATCAAAACCGCAGCTTTTCGCCAGCACCAAACGCTCCGGCCAGGAGAGGTCTTTCGCCAGCGCTTTTTCATAGATACCTAACGGATGATTACGCATACTGTGCTCCCCAGATGGCGTCGATTTGCGCATGGAATTCAGCGGCAACCTGCGTTGGGTTTTGCGCCCCAGCCAGCGCGCGTCCGGCGATAAAGGCTTTGACGTTGATATCGCGAAACAGCGGCAGGTCGGCGGGCGTAATCCCGCCGGTAATTGACAACTCCAGACCGATATCGGAAAGCGCTTTCATGCGCGCCAGATCAGCTTCTCCCCACTGTTGCCCGCTGGCCTGGGCATCGCGCCCACGATGGTAAATCGCCTGGCGAACCCCAACGCGATACCAGTCACGGGCGTCATCCAGCGTCCAGTTGCCGAACAGTTCCATCTGAATTTCGCCGCCGCAGGACTGCGCGACGCCATGGCCTTTCTCTACTGTCGCCAGCGGCGCAGCGCAGATGATGGTCATCCAGTTAGCGCCAGCGCCAAACGCTTGCTGTGCAAGGGTTTCGCCCGCATCGGCTACCTTCCAGTCGGCGACGATGATTTTATTTGGGCACTGGGTGCGCAGCGCTTTGACGGCGCTAAGGCCTTCGGTCAAGCAGAGAATCGTTCCCGCTTCAACGATATCGACACTTTCTTGTAGCAGTGCGACATCGCGCTGGGCTGCCTGCAGGTTGGTGTGGTCGAGCGCCAGTTGCAGTAATGGTCGACTCATCATTCATGCTCCTTAATGCGGGCGTGATAGCCCTGTAGTGCGGTAATTAAATCTATGTATTGGCGATATTTACGCTGGTAGCTCGCATGCGCCGCTGCGTCTGGCAGCAGCGTGCGCACTGGGTGCTGTAAGCTGCGCTGCGCGTCGCTGAAATTGTGATAAACGCCGGTGCCTACGCGGGCGGCGAGCGCTGCGCCAAAGCAGCCGGTCTCTTCAATCTGCGGCAGCTCGATACGTAAGCCGCTGACGTCTGCCAGCATTTGCATCCAGATGTCGGAGTGCGCCGGACCTCCGGTGACGCGCAGGGTATGTGCTTGCGTAAAACGTTCACGCATGCGGTTCAGGTGGGTCATGTGGCTGAAAACCACGCCTTCGTAGATGGCCTGTAATAAGTGGGCGCGAGTGTGTATAGCCTGCATGCCATAAAAGCCGCTGGTCATCTCCAGCCCGGCGTTACTGCCGTACAAAAAGGGCAGGAAGAAAAGCGCGCTACCGGCTTTCGGTAAACTGGCGACGGCCTGATTGATCTCATCAAAAGAGAGTTCGCCCCACTGAGCGGTAAACCATTCCAGATTGCCGGAGGAGGTCGGACTGGCTTCATGAACGATGTACTGCCCGTCATTCACATAGCGGCCATAAACATAGGGATGAGGCTCGTGGTCGCGCAGCCTGTGAGCGATCCCGCTGGTGACAGCCCACGTTCCCATCACCGCGTTAAGGGTGTGCTCATCTTCGATACCGGCGCAGAGTGCGGTGGAAACCACATCAAACAGGCCGCCGACGACGGGCGTACCCGCCGCCAGACCGGTGATGGCGGCTGTCTGAGCGGTGATTTCCCCGCATATTTCTGCTGACCCCACGATGGGGGGCAGGGCATGGTCGATTTCACTGATACCCAGCCACTGAGTCAGCCTCGGGTCGTACTGACCCGTGGTCATGTTGTAGAGGTTCGACTCGGAGATATTGCTCTCTTCGCAGCCTTTGACGCCGGTTAAGCACCAGCGCAGGTAGTCATGACCCATCATGACGCTACCAATTTGCGCGTAGCGCTGAGGGGTGTTCTCTTTCACCCAGCGCAGGAGCGATGCCGGATGCCCGGTCCACAATGTCTGGCGGGTGACCGGGTAGAGCTGCTCAGGGATCCCATCCTGCTGCCAGCGCTGTACGATGTCCATCGCACGTCGGTCAGAAGAGAGAATGGCATTACCTAGCGGCTTATCTTGCTTATCAAGTAGGAACAGGCCTTTGCCCTGAGCGGATATACCGACACCTTTGATTTGCTCGCCGCAGACACCTGTACGCTTTAACAGCCCGGCAATGGTCGCGACGCACTGTTGCCACAGTTGATGCATATCGCGTTCGGCGTACCCGGGTAATGGCGATATTGTCTGCAGCGATTGCCGGTTAATTCCCTGCTCATGACCTTTGGCATCATACAAACCCGCTTTCAGATAGGTCCCGCCGCAATCAATACCCAGCCAGAAGGTCGCTTTCTCACTCATCTTTGTTATCTCATTTTTGCCGGATGGCGCTACGCTTATCCGGCCTACGACGGTTGCTACCTGTAGGCCCGGTAAGCGAAGCGCCACCGGGCATTGTTTTAAGCTGTACGTTTATGTGGATTCAGCGTCTTTAGCGGCGCGGCGCCGGCATCGCATTTCGCTGGCAGCAGCAGGGCCATCAGCGCGGCCAGAGCCAGTGAAATTGCCAGGCAGTAAACGCCCGCATCTTTGCTGTACAGGGTGATGAGTACGCCGACCGCGTAAGGACCGCAAAAGCCACCGAGGTTGCCGAGAGCGTTGATGACCCCACGTGCGCCACCGGCCATTTCCGCGCTGAACAAACGCGCCGGAATAGTCCAGAACACGCCCGCAGCCGATTGCAGGAAGAATCCGCAGCCGACCAGCGCGGCATAAGCCAGCCAGACGTTATTTTTCAGCGCCACAGAGAGGAACATGCACAGGGCAAAGCCAGTCAGCGGCAGGCAGACGAACAGCTTGCGTTTACCGGTGCGGTCAGAGAGAGAAGAGAACAGGAACATCCCGGCAATTGCGCCGACGTAAGGCAGAATGGCGAGCATGCCGACCTGCCCCATGCTGCTGTGAGTCAACTCTTTGAGAATGGTCGGCAGCCACAGGGTGTAACCGTAAATCCCGGTCTGATAGAAGAAGTTCAGCGCGATTAGCTGCCATATGGTTTTATCGGAAAGTACTGCGCCCAGAGAGGCATTTTTGACTTCGGTTCCGGCAATGGCTTTTTGCTCGGCGGCCAGCGTTTCCACCAGGTAATTTTTCTCGGCGTCAGAGATCCAGCGCGCTTCCTGCGGACGGTCGTAAACGGTATAGGCCCACAGCACCAGGACGACGACAGACAGTAAACCTTCAATGATAAACAGCCAGCGCCAGTCGAGCACGGTGATGATCCAACCCGAGAGCGGGGCGGTAATGATCCCGGCAATCGGCACAAACATAATCACAATCGCATTGGCGCGACCGCGTTCGGCATCGGGGAACCAATTACTGATCATCGTCAGCACGACCGGCAGCATGCCGCCTTCGGCAACGCCGAGTAAGAAGCGCAAAACCAGCAGTTGATACTGATTCGTGATCAACCCCGTCAAAACGGAAATGACCGCCCAGGCAACCAACGACCAGCCGATAAATTTCTTGCCGCTGCCGTGTACGGCAATTTTTCCGCCGGGAACCTGTAAAAACAGATAGCCGATAAAGAAAATACCACCGGCCAGACCGGCCATGGTGGCGGAAATACCTAATTCCTCATCCATTCCGCCGGGCATCGCGAATGCGATATTGACGCGGTCCATATAAGAAATAATACAGGCGATGAGAATAGGTGGAATAATCCGTAGCCAGCGCTGACGGGGTATATCTTGAAGTGTAGGGCGAGAGGTCATGTTCATATTAATATTCTCGTAGAGTAGTATTTTATTTTTATAGTTTTGCTTTATTTAATGCGGCGATACCGTCGCGCAATATTGCTACACGATGAGCCACATCTGCATTGGCATTTATTTCCAGTAATTTAATGCCGGCAAATTGCAATGGCTCGGTTCCTGCGCAGGCGAATAATTCGCGGGCATGCTCTGTGGTCATCAAACCTTCTGGACAGAAAGGGGCAAACGGTGCGTGTAAGTCCTGCCACTCGCCGTATTCCCCCGCAAGCGTGGTACCGGAAAACATCAGTGCGCCCAGTTTTCCAGCCCGTTTGGCCTGCTGCGTGTGGGTCAGCGGTAGGGTGAGGTTCCGTCCTTCAATGGCCGAGCGCGCCCAGTTAATGCACACGCTGATGTCATACCCGGCAATGACCTCCAGCACGTTTTCCAACGGCAGAAAACCTTTGCGCGGCGCAATACCGGTCATGGCATCACAATGTTCCAGCACCAGATCGCAGGACCAGTCCCAATTGGCTATCTCTTTAAGCGAACGGGCGAATGCGTCGGTGGCCTGCGCAACATCTGGATTGCAGGCACAGGGTGCGGCATGCAGCTCCAGCGCGATTACTTTTCCGGCGTGGGCCGCATTGATATGGTTGATTTTCTGCTGCAGATGGCGGTAATACGCCACGCAGGCTTTACGTTGTTCTTCGTCGCTGGAAGCCAGCCCAAAAGCGCTGTTTGCGCCACGACGGCGCATGGTTTCCATTATAGCTGTGACCACGATTTGCCAGTCGCCCGGTGTATGACGTAATAACCATTCGTCGCCTAACGGGTGAAGATGTTCAAGGCAGGGCTGCTCCAGTCCGCGAATATCCGGGGTATCGGCGAGTTGTCGCCAGAAATCCTTCTCTTCCTCTTCACTCTTTTGGTGAAATGAGGGTGCACAGGGGTACGCACCGATAATATAACCGGCATTATTAACGCTCATGTTGTGCTCCTTTTTATAAAACTGAAATAGCGACCTTCACAACTATTTTACGGATCGGCGTGGCGACAGTTTTATGACATGCAGGGCGGTGAACATCCTGCGGGAAAAATATGGCATAACTTCCCGGAATCATTTCAATGAAAGATTCATTTTCGCTGGCGTGATAAAAAATAATATCGCGCTGTTCTAATAACGATTCACTGATTTGGTTATTCCCGGTATCAATGGCGATCCCGATTTTCTCTTCACCCCAGGCCAGAAACTGAATATCCAGATAGCGGCGATGCACCTCAGGACGATTTTCGGCAACGTCACGGGTGGTTAAATCGATAATTTGCGCGAAGATATTTTTACCGTCGATCTCCACCACGCCCGGCTCCAGTTTTTGAAAATCTGTGGTGCGCAGAAAGTCGAGCGCCCTTTCAATCGCAGCGGGCAAACGGCATGGGTTAGGTTGAGCAATATGTCCGAAGATCATGGTGTTGCTCCTTACAGGGCCTGAATTTTTGCCCAGACGCTGTCGTCAACGGTGATACCGTTCCGGCGATTTTCTTCCAGTAGCTTTGTAAACTCGTGGCCCGGCAGACGGACAGACGTGTTTTCATCTGCGCGTTCGGCGGTGATGATGAAATCCATAATCCGCTGTAGCTTGGCATCGCGGGTGGCGCCGTCGATCAGCTTATCAACTTCAATGGCGATAAAAATCTGTGAAACGCCATATTCATCGCTGTTATCCTGGGTGACTTCCGCAACGGAGGAGCCATCAGAAAGCAGGGTGGCAATCATATCCAGCACAATCGACAGACCTGAACCTTTCCAGTAGCCCATTGGCAAAATGCGGCGGTTTTTTTCGATAACACCCGGCTCTTTGGTGAGATTGCCTTCATCATCAAAGCCACCATCTACCGGCAGTTGGCGACCGGCCAGGCGATTCACTTCCAGCATGCCGTAGGAGAACATCGACATCGACATATCAACCATGGTGATTGGTGATGAGGGGATCGCGACGATCAGCGGGTTAGTACCAATGCGGCACTCTTTCGAACCCCACGGTGGCATGACGGCAATCGAGTTAGTCCAGCAGATACCGATGTAACCTTTCTCCGCCGCCTGCCAGCCATAGCTACCGCCGCGCATCCAGTGGTTGGCGTTACGCAGTGCGACCAGGCCAATACCGTGATCGGAGGCCAGCTCAATGGCTCTGTCCATCATCTTTTTCGCCGTCAGGTTGCCGATCGAACGCTGGGCATCCCATTGTTCAATCGCCCCCAGGCTGGTAATGCGTTGCGGTTTGGCCTCAGGAATGATGTCGCCGTTATCCAATTGCTGAATAAAACGAGGAAAACGATTCACACCGTGCGAATAAACGCCGGACTCGGTGGTGCGCGCAAACATTTCGGCACAGGCATCGGCGGTTTCAACGGCAATACCGCGTGCCAGCAGTACCCGCTTGAACGCATCTTTCAACTGCTCAAAAGTGACTTTCATTCCTGTTTCCTTGTTTAAATTTGATCGCTTTTTTATCTCTAAATTTCACTATGCGAAATCTGATTTCAAATATAGCGATCAAATTTTGACAGATCAACGGGGTGGTCTATTTTTTAAAATCATCAAAATCAAATGGTTGTGTTTTTTCGGTTCAGATCGTGAACTGAAACACACTTTGCGCTACCATCAGAGCGCGACGAAAAGGGGAGCGGAAGCGATGGGCACAAAAGAGAGTGAAATGACGCAAGACAAAGAGAGGCCAGCCGGAAGTCAGAGCCTGTTCCGTGGTTTAATGTTGATTGAGATTCTGAGTAACTATCCGAATGGGTGCCCACTGGCCCATCTGTCTGAACTGGCCGGGCTGAACAAAAGTACTGTGCATCGACTCCTGCAAGGGCTGCAGTCCTGCGGATATGTCACGCCTGCACCTGCTGCGGGTAGCTATAGGTTGACCACTAAATTTATCGCCGTGGGTCAGAAGGCACTATCTTCACTGAATATCATCCATGTTGCCGCACCGCACCTCGAAGCGTTGAACATTGCCACGGGTGAAACAATCAACTTCTCAAGCCGTGAAGATGACCACGCGATTCTGATTTATAAGCTGGAACCGACGACGGGCATGCTGCGTACCCGCGCTTATATCGGTCAACATATGCCGCTGTATTGCTCCGCGATGGGTAAAATTTACATGGCGTTTGGACATGCGGATTATGTGGAATCTTATTGGGAGAGCCATCAGGATCTTATTCAGCCGCTGACCCGCAATACCATTACCGGTTTGCCGGCGATGTACGACGAATTGGCGCAGATCCGCGAAAGCAGTATGGCGATGGATCGGGAAGAGAACGAACTGGGCGTTTCCTGTATTGCTGTACCGGTGTTTGATATTCATGGTCGGGTGCCGTACGCGGTGTCAATTTCACTCTCTACTTCGCGACTTAAGCAGATAGGGGAAAAAAATCTACTCAAGCCGCTACGGGAAACCGCGCAGGCGATTTCCAATGAGCTGGGTTTTACCGTTCGCGATTAGGCGGATCGCCATAGTTGTTCAGGCACCTGACAATATTTAACCGTTTCCCCTGTCCGATCAAGGCGTCAGGGGCAACCTCTCTGGCACTCTGTGGTTTTCACGCAGACGGAGGGAGCAATGAACGAGTTTATTATGGCGGATGCGGCAAAATGTATTGGGTGTCGTACCTGCGAAGTTGCTTGCGTCGTCGCGCACCAGCAAAACCAGGACTGCGCGTCGGTCTCTCCTACTGCGTTTACCCCGCGCATCCGCGTGATCAAAGACGACGCCTTTACGACGGCAGTCGCCTGCCATCAATGCGAGGACGCTCCCTGTGCAAATGTCTGCCCGACGCACGCAATTCGTCGTGAACATGGGCATATCTTCGTTGAACAGACGCGTTGTATTGGCTGTAAAAGTTGTATGCTGGCCTGCCCGTTTGGGGCAATGAATGTCGTCGCCCGCTCGTCACGGGTGCAGGCGATAAAGTGCGATTTATGCTGGCACCGTGATGCGGGACCCGCGTGTGTCGAAGCCTGCCCGACCAGCGCGTTGCAGTGTATTGATGCCGTCAGTATTCAGCGCCAGCGCCTGCGTTCACAGCCGCTGTGAAGTGAGCCCGACCCGCTCTGGGGTCGGGTTTGCGTTAGCCTTCCAGCCAGGCGCGTTCGATCTCTTCAGCCAGAATCTTCACTCCAGCTTCGATTTTCTCCGGTTCTGGCACGTAGTTCATCCGCATGCACTGGTGCGTATGCGGCCAGGGTTTATCCAGACCCGGGAAGAAGTAGTCACCGGGAACCATCAGCACGCCGCGCGCTTTCAGACGCTGATACAACAGTTCGGTAGTGATAGGCAAATCTTTGAACCATAACCACAGGAAAATCGCGCCCTCCGGTTTATGAATAAGGCAGCGATCTTCAGATAAATAGCGGCGAATGATCGCAATCGTCTCCTGAACGCGCTGATAATAAAACGGCTTGATCACCGTCTCGGACAGGCGCAGAAGGTCGTTGCGCTTAATCATTTCGCACATGATTGCTGGACCCATTCCGCCAGGCGCGAGACTGATAATGCCGTTCATGTTGGTGATAGCGGTGATGATTTTTTCATTCGCGATAATGATGCCGCAGCGGGAGCCTGGCAGACCCAGCTTGGAAAGGCTCATGCACAGCACAATATTGGGGTTCCACAGCGGGCGCGCTTCGCTAAAGATGATGCCGGGGAACGGTACGCCATAGGCGTTATCAATCACCAGCGGGATCCCATGCTGGTTGGCCAGCCGGTCCAGCTTCATCAGCTCTTCATCGGTGATCACGTTGCCTGTCGGGTTTGTCGGACGTGACACGCAGATCATGCCCGTCTCTTCACCGATGTGCAGGTGTTCAAAATCAACGTGATACTTAAACTGACCTTCTGGTAACAGTTCGATGTTTGGACGCGCGGAGACAAAAAGATCCTCTTCCAGCCCGGAATCGGCATAGCCAATGTATTCCGGAGCTAACGGGAACAACACTTTTTGCGTTGTTCCGTCGGCGCGGCGTCCGGCGAACAGATTGAATAAGTAGAAAAATGCGCTCTGACTGCCATTTGTCAGTGCAATATTTTGTGGCTCGATATCCCAACCCTGCTTCTCACGTAGCAGTTTCGCCAGCTCAGTCAGCAGCTCGGTTTTACCTTGTGGACCATCGTAATTGCAAAGCGCATCAGTGGCTTTGCCGTTTTCCAGCATATCTGCCAGCAGAGACTGAAAGTAATTTTGCATCTCTGGAATTTGCGCCGGATTGCCGCCACCGAGCATGATGGCGCCTGGGGTGCGTAAACCGTCGTTAAGGTCCTCCATCAGGCGTGTGATGCCTGAATGGCGGGTAAATTTGTCGCCAAAAAGTGAGAATGTCATAGCAGGTGGTCTGTCGAACTGAGTAGTAAAGTGGCTAACCATAGCGCTACCCATGGCAGGGTGCAAATCAGGGGTAGCAGGCCGGATTGAGATTTTGTGCTACTGATTTTTATTTGGCTGGTTTTTAATGTTGAGTAAGGCTTCCCGCTGCGTGCACAGCGAGAAGCCTGCCGGGATCAGGGCTGACCGGCCCACACCACCATCACCTTATCGTCGCCATGCTCACGAATAAATCCGTATCCCTGCGTCAGCGGCAGCGTGATTTGTTTACCGGCGCCAATGGCGGGATGTCTGGCCCTGAACTGACTGATTCGCTGCCAGTGGGCGACGCTGGCGGCAGATTTCCCGGTCACATCCTGCCAGTTCATCTCTGAGCGCGTACCCTGTAATGGGTCTGAGCCGGTTGGGCCAAAGGGGCGGGCCGACTCGTCGCCATAAAAGAGTTGAACCGCGCCAGGTGCCAGCAGCAATAGCTCGGCGCCGTTGTCTCCACCTTCGCGGAACAGACGTGTATCGTGCGAGGAGAGATAGCTCAGGACGTTGAAGTTCTGCAATTTATCCGCCATCTGCTGCCAGGTGGGGTCCATATTTGCCAGACAATCGACGGCCTTTGCCGCCTGCTCCTGGTAGTCGAAATTGATCATCGCATCGAAGCCGTGACGGTAATAGTCGCTTTGCATCACACCGTGACCCCAGGCCTCGCCGGTCATCCAGAAGGGGTTATCATCCAGCGCTTTTTCCGGATTGGCTTTCTTCCATTCGACCAGCGCCGCGCTGGCTTGTGTTTTTAGCTGCTGCCAGGCGGGAAGCTCGACGTGTTTAGCGGTGTCGACCCGAAAGCCGTCAATCCTATAATCACGCACCCACTGACTGAGCCAGTGCGTCAGATAATCCCGGGGCGTGTAACCGGCGATGGCTTTGGCGTGCGTATCCGGCTTGTGCTGATAAAAGTTTGGCAGCCCGGAAGGCGTGGTGGATTCGGTTTTCAGATCGGGCAGGAAAGCCAGCGACATCGTCAGGTCGTCAAAGCCAGGATTGTCGTAATCGCCAATATCGGTGCGGATCCAGTTTTTTCCCCACCATTTTTCCCAGCCAGCTTTATCGCTAAAGTTGATGTAATCATTGAAACTGTGCCAGCTTTGCCCGGCGGATGGCTGCCAGTCCGTCCAGCGTTCCCCGAGCGTTTTTTTCAGTTCATCGCCCGATAGGTACAGTGCCCCAAACTGATACTCCTGCATATCCGCCAGCGTGGCGTAGCCGGTATGGTTCATCACCACATCAAACAAGACACGGATGCCGCGCTGGTGTGCGCCATCAACCAGCGCGCGCAGGTCCGCTTCGTTTCCCATATTGGCGTCAAGCGTGGTCCAGTCCTGGGTGTAGTAGCCGTGGTAAGCGTAATGGGGGAAGTCCCCTTTGGCGCCACCGCCGACCCAGCCGTGGATTTGCTCAAACGGCGCACTGATCCACAGGGCGTTGACACCTAACTGTTGCAGGTAGTCGAGTTTGCTGGCGAGCCCGCGCAAATCGCCACCGTGGAACGTGCCAATTTCCTGCATGCCGTCGTTGCGACGCCCATAGCTGTGGTCGTTACTCGGATCGCCATTCACAAAGCGGTCCGTCAGGACGAAATACACCGTGGCGTTATTCCAGTCGAAAGCGGCGGGGGCATCGGTTTCCGCCCGTTCCAGTAGCAACAGCCCGTTACTGGTTGCGGCGGGTTGTAGGGTAATCGACCCGTTTTTTACCGTTGCCGTTTGCTGGCTGTAGAAATCACGCACCACGGCACCTTCCGGGAAGGTCTGGCTCACGTCCAGCGTTAATGGTGAACCGTCCCATTTCGGGCATTGGCGAATCTGGGGGGTGACGGTGTCCTTAGCACTTTTTACCAACAGCATCAGCGTTGGCGTACCGGAGCGGGTATCGATTTCCAGCGTGTAATCGCCGTCTTTGAATAAACGCCACTGTGGCGGCGTGCCTTCACAAGGTTTTAGCGACAGCATCTGGTTGAGTTTTATCGCATCAGCAGGCTGCCAGCACTGTTGGTCAAAATTCAGGGTTAAAGGACGGGTACCCTTCGTCAACGCTGCATGGCTGACGAATTTACCCGTACCTTCCGCTTCGAAGGTGGGAAGTCCTTGAGACGTCCATGATGAGGCGATGGCAATGCCGGGCATTAGCGCCAGCGCAACGGCGGCAAGTTTCATAGTGCTGTCCTTGATGCTGCGATTTTCGCCAGTTTGCCAGCGAAATCAGGCCGGAAACTCCTCCTTTGAGTTGATTCCGCCAGGAGGAGAAGTGAGGGGGAGCGATCGCGCGCAAAAAATGAACTTATTTTGCGATAACCTCCACATTTTCTTCGAATTAATGGCACCCAGAACTGTTAATACGTGACATAGTTTCAGAATTGGACTATTCCTGTGGGTGCTCTTGACGGCTATTTTTGATATGATTTGAGATTCATCTCTCATTTTTGTGAAAAATATAAGGTGTTGGAATGTATAAATCCGACCAGGAGACCTAATGATATTGACTACCATTCGACGATATGGGGCAATGATTCTTATGTTACTCACCGTTGCATTTTCGGGTGAGGTGCTGGCAAAGACACACACGGCGACAACGAGTCACAAGCCCCAGATAACCAAGGCAAGTAATAAACAGGTTAGCAGTAAACAAGAGTATTCTCGCAATAGTGCAAAGAGTAGTTCACTTCCTGATTTGCGAAAATACCCTTCCGGAACACCAAGGAAAAAAGCGTTTCTCCGGACGGTTATGCCTTATATTAGCAGTCAAAATGCTGCCATTACGGCGGACCGTAACTGGTTGATTTCAAAACAGTACCAGAACCGCTGGTCACCGACTGAGCGTACGCGTATGAAAGACATCGCGAAGCGCTACAAGGTGAACTGGTCTGGTAACACGCGTAAAATTCCGTGGAATACGCTGCTTGAGCGTGTAGACATTATCCCGACCAGTATGGTGGCAACCATGGCTGCGGCAGAAAGCGGCTGGGGTACGTCGAAGCTGGCGCGTAGCAACAACAACCTGTTTGGCATGAAATGTGGCAAGGGTCGTTGTAACAATGCTCCGGGTAAGGTGAAAGGCTACTCACAGTTTGAATCAGTGAAAGAGTCGGTGAATGCTTACGTCATTAATTTGAATACGCATCCGGCCTACTCTTCCTTCCGTAAGTCACGTGCGCAGTTGCGTAAAGCCGATCAGGAAGTCACCGCCACCGCGATGATCCATAAGCTGAAGGGTTATTCCACTAAGGGACAGAGTTATAACAACTATCTGTTCGCAATGTATCAGGACAACCAGCGTTTAATCGCCGCGCATATGTAATTTCGAGTGCCGGATGGCGACTTCGCCATCCGGCTATCATCCTTATAGCAACACTTCACTGTTCACATCGCGATACTCTTTTGGCGTCGTGTCGTACTCTTTCTTGAATACCGAATAGAAATACTGCAGAGACGGATAGCCGCACATCTGTGAAATTTCGTTGATTGAAAGCGTGGTAGAAATCAACAGACTGCGCGCCTTTTCCAGCTTTTCGGCATGAATCACGGCGTGAATGGTCTCTCCGACCTCTTCTTTAAAGCGTTTCTCCAGATTCGAACGTGAAATCCCTACTGAGTCCAACACTTGATCAACCTTGATACCTTTGCAGGCATGGTTGCGAATGTAATGCATCGCCTGAATAACGGCAGGATCGGTAAGTGAACGATAATCTGTAGACTGACGCGCAACAACGCGTACAGGAGGAACCAGAATGCGCTGTAAGGGTATCTCTTCGTGAGCCAGCAGGCGGTGGAGTAGTTTGGCTGCCTGATACCCCATTTGTCTGGCCCCCTGAGCGACGGAGGACAAGGCGACTCGTGACAGGTAACGGGTCAGCTCTTCGTTATCGATACCAATGACGCACAGTTTTTCCGGTACCGGAATATGCAGATGTTCACAGGCCTGCAGAACGTGCCGCGCACGTGCGTCGGTGACGGCGATAATCCCGGTTTGTGGAGGTAAGGTTTGCAGCCAGTCCGCCAGCCTATTTTGCGCGTGCTGCCAGTTCTCCGGCGCGGTTTCCAGCCCCTGATAGACGACGCCGCGGTACTTCTCTTTGGCAACCAACTGGCAAAACGCATATTCACGTTCTGCGGCCCAGCGTTTACCGCTTGAAGCCGGAAGACCATAAAATGCAAACCGGTTAATCCCTTTCTCTTTCAGATGCAGGAAGGCGCTTTCTACCAGCGCGTGGTTGTCGGTGGCAATGTAATGTACTGGTGGATAATCTTGCTGCAGATGGTAGGAACCCCCAACGCCAATGATCGGAACATCCACATCGACAAGTAATTGCGCAATATCATCATCGTCATAATCGGCAATAACGCCGTCGCCTAACCACTCTTTAATGTTATCAATGCGAGCACGAAAATCTTCTTCTATGAAGATATCCCACTCCGATTGCGACGCTTGCAGATACTCGCCAACCCCTTCAACCACCTGACGGTCGTAGGCTTTATTGGCATTAAATAACAACGTAATACGATGACGTTTATAAAACATGGTTCTTTTCCCGCTGAATCATGTAGATAAGACAATGCCGGTTGCATTAACCGGCATTGAGATACACCCACTTCTTAAATTCAGGAACGACGTTTGGTTGCTGAGTCCATCCATACCGCCAACAACAATATCGCCCCTTTCACTATGTATTGCCAGAAGGTGGGGACGTCCATCATACTCATTCCATTATCGAGAGAAGCCATAATGAATGCGCCCATGACGGCGCCGGCAACACTCCCGACCCCTCCCGCCAGGCTGGTTCCCCCGATAACACATGCGGCAATGGCATCCAGTTCTGCAATGTTCCCTGCGGAAGGGGAACCTGCGCCAAGCCGGGAGCTAAGAATGAGCCCGGCAATGGCGACCATCAAACCATTAATAGCGAAGACGGCAAGTTTGGTGCGTTCAACGTTGATACCTGAAAGGCGGGCGGCTTCCAGGTTCCCGCCAATGGCGTAAATTCTCCGACCGAATGCCGTGCGCGTGGCCATAAACATCCCACCGAGCAGCAGCAGCGTCAGCAGCAGGACGGGCGTTGGAACACCACGATAATCGTTTAATAGCCAGATTGCCCCTAAGACGACAATGGCTGTGAATGCCTGGCGACCCACAGCCGACGTTGATGCGGGAGTGGCAAGGCCTAACGCCTGGCGACGCATACGGCCTCGCCATTGCCAGCCAACAAACGCCATTAAGCCGAGAGCACCGATGACAAAGCCTGTGCCATCAGACAAGTAGCTCTGACCAATCTGAGACATTGCTGCGCTGGTGGGGGATACGGTGGTGCCGTTGGTGATGCCAATCAGAATACCGCGGAAAGCCAGCATTCCCGCAAGGGTGACGATAAACGACGGAACCTTGCGGTAAGCAACCCACCATCCATTCCATGCCCCGAGGAGCAATCCCAGAGTCAAGGTTACGATCACCGTCAGCGGTAAAGGCCAGCCTAGCCAAACATCACAGATCGCCGCTACGCCGCCCAATAATCCCATCATGGAACCGACAGAGAGATCGATTTCAGCGGAAATGATCACAAACACCATACCCACGGCAAGAATACCGGTAATCGCAGTCTGTCGAAGCAGGTTCGAGACATTACGTGCGCTCAGGTATGCGCCATCAGTGGTCCACGTGAAAAACAGTATAATCACGATAATCGCCGCAATCATGACGAAGACTTGCAAGTTAAGCGATTTTATTGCTGGGAAACCACCTGTGATAGAGGGAGAAAGTTTCGCTTCAGACGGATTGTTTTTCGACATGATGTTCGCTCCTTAATGCGGCTTCCATCACCTGCTCCTGAGTCAGGTTATGATTTACCAGGTTAGCTTTCAGTTTTCCTTCATGCATCACGAGGATGCGATCGCTTAGTCCGAGCACTTCAGGTAATTCAGAGGAGATGACAATCACGGCAATGCCTTCCTGGACGAGCTGGTTGATGAGTTTGTAGATTTCATATTTGGCGCCGATATCAATACCCCTGGTGGGTTCATCAAGAATGAGAATCCGGGGATTTAACAGGAGGCAACGTGCGAGAATCGCTTTTTGCTGATTCCCTCCGCTCAGACGCCCGATCGCAAGGTCGGGGGACGATGTTTTTACTTTGAGCTGTTGAAGCGATTCCAGAATGCATTTTTGTTCAGCGGCATCATCAAGATGGCTCATGCCCCCGGTAAATTTATCGAGTGCAGCCAGCGTGATATTTTTCCCCACAGCCATCACCGGAACAATGCCATCTTTTTTTCTGTCTTCAGGCACCATGGCGATGCCATGAGCAATAGCTTGCTGGCAGTTATGGATATGCACCTGAGTGCCTTCAATAAAAATCTTTCCCTCCCAACGACCAGACCAGACGCCAAACAGACACTGTACGGCTTCGGTACGTCCTGCACCGACGAGTCCGGCAATGCCGAGAATTTCGCCCTGCTTGAGTGAGAAAGAAATGTCGTTGACGCGTTTTATATGGCGATTGACGGGATGCCAGGCTGTCAGATTCTCAACCCGTAAAATATCTTCTCCCGTGATATGAGGCTCGCTGGGGTAAAGTGCGGTGAGCTCACGACCAACCATCATGGTGATAATATCGTCTTCAGTCATGTTGGTCGCATCGCGTGTGCCGATGTGTTTACCGTCGCGAATAACGCAAATGGTATTCGAGATGGCCTTAACTTCATTCAATTTGTGTGAAATATAAATGCAGGCGATATCATGCTGTTGTAGGTCACGTATAATATTCAGCAGTATTGCAGTTTCCTGCTCGGTGAGGGAGGCCGTTGGTTCATCCAGAATAAGTAAGCGGACCTGCTTATTCAGCGCTTTTGCAATTTCTACCAGCTGTTGTTGCCCTAATCCTAAATCGCCCACGCGCGTATCTGGCGAAATAGACAAACTGACTTGATCGAGTAATTTTTGACAGCGTAACGTCATCATCTCGTAATCAAAAACGCCGTTACGGGTCATTTCGTTACCGAGGAAAATATTTTCCAGTATTGTTAACTCTTTCACCAGGGCTAATTCCTGGTGGATGATCGCAATACCCTTACGTTCGGTATCACGAATATGGCTGGCACGGATGGCTTCGCCAGCAAAAATGATCTCGCCTTCGTAGGTTCCATGCGGGTAAATTCCGCACAGAACTTTCATTAGCGTCGATTTACCCGAACCATTTTCACCGCATAATGAAATGATTTCGCCAGCATTGATCCTAAGGCTAACGTTATCAACCGCCTTCACTACGCCGAATGTCTTGGTAATGTTTTTCATTTCAAGAAGATATGGCATAACTGCTCCACATAAGCCAATAAGAGAACCCTGCGTGGACATTCACGTATATCCGTGGCGAATTTGACACCACGTTTTATTGCCCTCTGATTTGCAGAGGGCACATGGCTTACAGATCGCTTTTCTTGTGGAATCCGTCTTTAATGACGGTCTCGTTAATATTATCTTTGTTAACATCAATAGGTGTGAGTAGTCGGGAAGGGACATCTTTCAGGCCATTATTCAGCGAAGTATCTGCTTTAGGCTGTTGATCATTTCCCAGTTCGACGGC
This sequence comes from Citrobacter sp. Cb080, assembly GCF_030334745.1. Lineage (NCBI taxonomy): Bacteria > Pseudomonadati > Pseudomonadota > Gammaproteobacteria > Enterobacterales > Enterobacteriaceae > Citrobacter > Citrobacter sp. Cb080. The sequence continues at coordinate 80,568 of NZ_JAOWDG010000062.1, forward strand.
GATTTCCGCAGCGGTATTTGCGAGCAATGTAATAGGTTTATAAACCGTCATGGTTTGAGTCCCGGCGACAATGCGCTTGATGCCTGCAAGGTCTGCATCTTGTCCGGAAATAGCGACTTTTCCTGATAATCCTTGCGCACTCAGCGCCTGAATCGCACCGCCAGCTGTGGCGTCATTTGAGGCAACTACTGCGTCAATTTTGTTATTGTTGGCGGTTAGCGCATTTTCCATAATCTTCAACGCATTCTCCGGTAACCAGCCGTCAACCCATTGATCGCCCACCACCTTAATTTTTCCGCTGTCGATATACGGTTTTAATACTTTCATTTGTCCAGCGCGGAACAGCTTCGCGTTGTTATCAACGGGTGAGCCCCCCATCAGGAAATAATTCCCTTCGGGGACAATATTGACTAATGATTGAGCCTGTAATTCACCTACTTTTTCATTATCGAAAGAGATATAAAAATCGATGTCAGCATCATTGATCATGCGATCGTAAGCCAGCACCTTGATCCCTTCTTGTTTTGCTTCTTTGATAACATTGCTTAATACCTGGCCGTTGTAAGGGATTATCACAAGGACATCCACGCCCCGGTTTATCATGTTTTCAATCTGCGACATTTGGGTTTCTTCATTACCATTCGCCGATTGTACAAATACTTTCGCACCAAGCGATTCAGCTTTGTTGACGAAAATATCGCGATCTTTCTGCCAGCGTTCCAGGCGGAGATCATCAATCGCCATACCGATTTTTACTTCTTTGGCATGACCTGCGACGCTGGTGAGTAAAAGGGATGTGCAAACAGCAAGTAAAATGTTCTTCATCTTCATAATCGTGATGCCTTTTGTAGGGGGGAAACAGCAGTAAAAGTAACAATCACAGCATAAGACGTAGCAGAGTTTTAACAGGTAACGGCGGGAAGGCAATTATAGATTTTTATCTTCCAATTACGTTTTTTGGTTTATTTCTTGATTTATGACCGGGATCGTATTTTAAATGATTCGTTACCTGGGTTGCATTTAAGTTTGATAAGTAACAATTTTTAAATTGGTCAGATTTTATTTTGAGAAGTAGCGCACACTTGTGAATTATCTCAATGGCAGTATGAAATAACATAATTGAGCAATAGGTGGGGAGTGCCCAATATTACGACATTATCCATCACCCGCCGCATTACCTGATTATGGAGTTCATTATGCCAGCCTATTTTGACCAGCTTGAGCGCGTTCGTTATGAAGGCACCAAATCAACTAATCCATTAGCATTTCGTCACTACAACTCTGATGAGTTAGTGTTAGGCAAGCGTATGGAAGATCACCTGCGATTTGCTGCCTGCTACTGGCACACTTTCTGCTGGAATGGTGCAGATATGTTTGGTGTTGGTGCATTTAATCGCCCGTGGCAGCAGCCCGGTGAAGCGCTGGAATTAGCGAAGCGCAAGGCGGACGTGGCGTTCGAGTTTTTCCACAAACTGAACGTGCCCTACTACTGCTTCCATGACGTGGATGTCTCGCCGGAAGGTGCGTCGCTGAAAGAGTACAAAAACAATTTCGCGCAGATGGTTGATGTACTGGCGGCAAAACAGGAGCAGAGCGGCGTGAAGCTGCTGTGGGGAACGGCAAACTGCTTCACCAACCCACGTTACGGCGCGGGCGCGGCCACGAACCCGGATCCAGAAGTGTTCAGCTGGGCCGCCACGCAGGTGGTTACGGCTATGGATGCCACGCATAAATTAGGCGGTGAAAACTACGTTCTGTGGGGCGGTCGTGAAGGCTATGAAACGCTGCTGAATACCGATCTGCGTCAGGAACGTGAGCAAATTGGTCGCTTCATGCAACTGGTCGTGGAACACAAACACAAAACCGGTTTCCAGGGCACTTTGCTTATCGAGCCGAAGCCGCAGGAACCGACCAAGCACCAGTACGATTACGATGCGGCGACCGTATACGGATTCCTCAAGCAGTTCGGTCTGGAAAAAGAGATCAAACTGAATATCGAAGCCAACCACGCCACGCTGGCGGGTCACTCGTTCCATCACGAAATCGCCACCGCTATCGCGCTGGGTCTGTTTGGCTCTGTCGATGCCAACCGTGGGGACGCGCAACTGGGCTGGGATACTGATCAGTTCCCGAACAGCGTAGAAGAGAATGCGTTGGTGATGTACGAAATCCTGAAAGCCGGCGGCTTCACCACCGGTGGCCTGAACTTCGATGCCAAGGTTCGTCGTCAGAGTACCGATAAAAACGATCTGTTCTATGGTCATATTGGTGCGATGGATACCATGGCGCTGTCGCTGAAAATTGCGGCGCGTATGATTGAAGACGGTGGTCTGGATCAGCGCGTGGCTAAACGTTATGCCGGTTGGAATGGTGAGCTGGGCCAGCAAATTCTGAAAGGGCAGATGACGCTGACGGAAATTGCGCAGTACGCTGAACAACACAACCTGGCGCCAGTGCACCAAAGCGGTCATCAGGAATTGCTGGAAAATCTGGTGAACCATTATTTGTTCGACAAATAACGGGTCTCTGAGAATGTCCGTAAGCCCGGTCAGCTCGCGCTACCGGGCCTTTCTTTAAGGAACGATGCCCTATGTATATCGGGATAGATCTTGGCACATCAGGCGTAAAGGCCATTCTGCTCAACGAGCAGGGCGATGTGGTCGCTTCGCAAACAGAGAAACTCACCGTCTCGCGCCCGCACCCGTTATGGTCAGAACAAGACCCAGAGCAGTGGTGGCTGGCAACGGATCGCGCTGTGAAAGCCCTGGGTCGGCAGCATTCACTTCGCGAGGTGAAAGCGTTGGGGATTGCCGGACAGATGCACGGCGCGACGCTACTGGATGAACAACAGAAGGTATTGCGCCCGGCTATCCTGTGGAACGATGGTCGCTGCGCCGAAGAGTGCGTCATGCTGGAGAGCCTGGTTCCGCAGTCTCGTGCCATCACCGGCAACCTGATGATGCCTGGCTTTACCGCGCCAAAGCTGCTGTGGCTACAGCGCCACGAACCGGAGATTTTTAGCCGGGTTGATAAAGTCCTGCTGCCGAAAGATTACCTGCGCCTGCGTATGACCGGCGATTTCGCCAGCGATATGTCTGATGCGGCTGGTACCTTGTGGCTGGATGTTGCGAAGCGTGACTGGAGTGATGTCATGCTGGAAGCCTGTAAGCTGACTCGTGCGCATATGCCTGCGCTCTATGAAGGCAGTGAGATTACCGGAACATTGTTGCCAGCAGTCGCCAGGGCCTGGGGAATGCAGGAGGTTGCGGTGGTCGCCGGAGGTGGGGATAACGCAGCGGGGGCGGTTGGCGTGGGCATGATGAATGCCGGTCAGGCGATGCTATCGCTGGGTACTTCCGGGGTCTATTTTGCGGTCAGCGACGGCTTTCTCAGCAAACCGGAAAGCGCGGTCCATAGCTTTTGCCATGCATTGCCTGAACGATGGCACCTGATGTCCGTGATGTTAAGTGCGGCATCCTGCCTGGACTGGGCGGCAAAATTAACCGGACTGGCGAGCGTTCCTGCGTTGATTGCCGCAGCGCAACAGGCGGATGAACACGCTGAGCCGGTCTGGTTTTTACCCTATCTGTCCGGTGAACGTACGCCGCACAACAACCCGCAGGCGAAGGGCGTATTTTTCGGTCTGACGCATCAGCATGGTCCGGCGGAGCTGGCACAGGCGGTGCTGGAAGGCGTTGGTTTTGCATTGGCTGAGGGTATGGACGTGGTACACGCCTGCGGCGTGCAGCCCTCCAGCATTACGCTGATTGGCGGCGGGGCGCGCAGCGAATACTGGCGTCAGATGCTGTCTGACATCAGCGGATTGCAGTTGGATTACCGTACCGGCGGCGATGTTGGTCCTGCTCTCGGTGCGGCGCGTCTGGCGCAGATTGCCATTAATCCGCAGCAGCCATTATCAGACCTTCTACCTCAGCTTACGCTGGAGCAGGCGCATTATCCTGATGCCGAGCGCCATGCCCTTTACCAACAGCGTCGGGAAACCTTCCGCCGAATCTATCAGCAATTACAACCGCTGATGTCCTGACCCTAAATCCCCTCTGATAAACAGAGGGGATTTATCAAATATATATTTCAATCTAATTAATAATTAGCGCGCATGAATTTATTCTGAAAGTCCGGCGTAGTGACCTTTTCTGTGTTGTCTTTAGCGGGTTATTCATATTGTATCCATGATGGATAAGGAGGTCCCAATGAAGACAACAAGGCTGTTGCCATGGATATTATTCTTCTCTGGTGCATTGATTTACGTTATTGGCTTATGGCGGGCATGCCCGTTATTGAGTAGCAAAGGCTATTTTTTTGCCGTGCTGATGACGGGAATGTTTGTGACGTACGTTTATCAGCGTGCAGAAAATCTCAATCAGAACGATGAACACTTCGCCTCTGTATGTCAGATGGTGGCGCTCATCACGGTAGGGGTGCTGTTGGTGGGCGTATTGAATGTCCCATTATCACCCCTCGAAAAGGGGCTGTTCCCGCTGGCATTCATCGTATGTTTACTGGGGCAAGTTTTACTCATGCGTTCAGCAGAATATTTATCTAAAGGACCGGAACTCTAAATGGAAAACAGGACATCAACTTATTCACCGGCATTTAGTATTGTGTCATGGGTCGCGCTTCTCGGCGGCATTGTGGTTTATCTGCTGGGATTGTGGAATGCCGATATGCAGTTGAACGAAAAGGGGTATTACTTTGCTGTTTTGGTGCTTGGTTTGTTTTCTGCTGCGTCGTATCAAAAGACGGTACGGGATAAATATGAGGGGATCCCGACTACGCCGATTTACTACATAACCTGTCTTGCCGCGTTTATTATTGCGGTTGCATTGTTGGTTATCGGTTTGTGGAATGCCCCGCTGCTGCTAAACGAGAAAGGGTTTTACGGCCTGGCCTTCTTTTTAAGCCTGTTTGGTACCGTTGCGGTGCAGAAAAATATCCGTGATAGTGACTTTGAGCATCCAAAAGAAACGCTGGCAGTCGCAGACGATTTTACGGAGTGATCGTATGCCCTCGATGGTTACCGATCGAGGGCTTTTATTGTTAGCTCACCAGTCTGCGCGTATCGATGCGCTGCAACAATACAGACAACAGTAAACTTCCCGCTAGCGTGGCGCTAAAAATCCATAACATATCCAGCGGCGGCCAGTTTTTGAGTTCTACACCGTTGGTGCGTAGCGCGTGAATGATCAGCGCATGAAAGCCATAAATGCCCAGGGAGTGGCGGGAAATAAGGCCCAGTACCGGCAGAGTGCGCGTACTGAGCGTATTTTTGACCAGCGTCAGGAGGGAGGCAGCACAAATAAACACCGCCGGGCCGCAATAGAGATACCAAGTATCGGCAAAATTGCCTCGCCAACGCAGTTCATGCAACGTGCCTCGAGAAATAATAAACACTGCGGTGATAAACAACGCCGCACAGAGCCAGGTAAGCGCGCGCTTGTGCGTATCCATCATACCAATCGCTCGGCCTAGCATACCGTACACAATGTAGTAGAAGGTGTCGCCACTGATGTACAGGTTGATGGGAAGCCACTCAAAACCGCCAATTTTTTGTGAGACGGTATTGGGATTGGCAATCACCCCAATAACCACCATAAGCGCCAGCAGCATCTTGCCGCTGATATTTTTTACCTGTATCAGCGGGGAAACCAGGTAGATTACGGCGATCGCGAAGAAAAACCACAGGTGATAGAACACCGGCTTTTGCAGCAGGTTTTTCAGCGACAGCTCAGCGTTGATCGAGGTAAACAGCAGGATGTAGGCCAGCGCCACGCTGCTGTAAAACAGGATGCAGAGCGCAATGCGCATGAAATGGCGCGGTTTGGCGCTGCGCTCGCCAAAAAACAGATAGCCCGAAATCATAAAGAACAACGGGACGCTGACGCGAGAAGCTGAATTGAGCACATTGGCCAGATCCCAATTCAATGGGCTGACGCTTTGCGCATTGGTGATGTACCAGGTCGTGGTGTGGATCATCACAACCATGAGACAGGCTATCCCGCGCAGGTTATCAATCCAGAATATTTTGGGCTGCATCAGTTCCTCTGTATCCATTAAAAAAAGTCTGACCGAAAATTTGCGAGCGTAGCTCACTGGAAAAATCCGAGTTCTTACGCTAAAGCTTGAGATGGTCTGATGAGATTCTCAAAATAGCATCCGTTTCCAGACACTTAATAATAAGACTGACCAGCAAACCAGGCGGTAATAAAATGATGATGAAGTATTTCTTTTCCGCGATCGTTACCCTTTTACTGGTTGCGTGCGCCGACACCCAGCCGCCTGCACCCGCGCAGAAGGCGCAAAAGATCAAAGTCAGTGCAACACGTTCGCTGGATATGGAGTCACTATGTAAAAATGAGGCGGCACAAATCTACAACACTGGAGTGCAGAAAATTGATATCTCCGGTCTGGAACAATTCCAGGGCAGCTATGAGATGCGTGGTTCTACCTTCCGTAAAGAGAGTTTTGTATGCTCTTTTGATGCAGACGGGCAGTTTTTACACCTTTCCATGCGCTAAGTTCCCCCTTTTTCCCGTTTCGTACTGTATATCTTGCAGCCAGCGGGTATACTGACCGCTTCCTTTAAATCCACACGTATCCAGCACGAAATAATATGCAAAAGTTTGATACCAGGACCTTCCAGGGCTTGATCCTGACCTTACAGGATTACTGGGCTCGCCAGGGCTGCACCATCGTTCAACCATTGGACATGGAAGTCGGCGCGGGGACATCTCACCCAATGACCTGCCTGCGGGCGCTGGGGCCGGAACCGATGGCGACTGCTTATGTGCAGCCTTCTCGTCGTCCGACCGACGGCCGCTATGGCGAAAACCCGAACCGCTTACAGCACTACTATCAGTTCCAGGTAGTGATTAAGCCGTCTCCGGACAACATTCAGGAGCTGTACCTGGGTTCTCTGAAAGAGCTGGGTATGGACCCGACCATTCACGATATCCGTTTCGTGGAAGATAACTGGGAAAACCCAACGCTGGGTGCCTGGGGTCTGGGTTGGGAAGTGTGGCTGAACGGCATGGAAGTCACGCAGTTCACCTACTTCCAGCAGGTTGGTGGTCTGGAATGTAAACCAGTGACCGGGGAAATTACCTACGGTCTGGAACGTCTGGCCATGTACATTCAGGGCGTAGACAGCGTTTACGACCTGGTCTGGAGCGACGGCCCGCTGGGTAAAACCACTTACGGCGACGTGTTCCATCAGAACGAAGTGGAGCAATCCACCTACAACTTCGAATACGCCGACGTGGACTTCCTGTTCACCTGCTTCGAGCAGTACGAGAAAGAAGCGCAGCAGCTGCTGGCGCTGGAAAATCCGCTGCCGCTGCCTGCGTATGAACGTATTCTGAAAGCCGCCCATAGCTTCAACCTGCTGGATGCGCGTAAAGCCATCTCCGTCACCGAGCGTCAGCGCTATATCCTGCGTATTCGCACCCTGACCAAAGCAGTGGCAGAAGCTTACTACGCTTCCCGTGAAGCCCTTGGCTTCCCGATGTGCAACAAAGACAAATAAGAGGCGGCCATGTCTGAGAAAACTTTTCTGGTGGAAATCGGCACTGAAGAGCTGCCACCAAAAGCACTGCGCAGCCTGGCTGAGTCCTTTGCTGCGAACTTTACCGCGGAGCTGGATAATGCTGGCATCGCGCACGGCAACGTGGAGTGGTTCGCCGCGCCGCGTCGTCTGGCGTTGAAAGTCGCTGCCCTGGCTGAAGCACAACCCGACCGTGAAGCAGAAAAACGCGGCCCGGCCATTGCCCAGGCGTTTGACGCCGAAGGTAAACCGAGCAAAGCGGCCGAAGGTTGGGCGCGTGGCTGTGGCATCACGGTTGATCAGGCTGAGCGTCTGACCACCGACAAAGGCGAGTGGCTGCTGTATCGCGCGCATGTGAAAGGCGAAAGCGCTGAAGCGTTGCTGCCGAATATGATCGCCACCTCACTGGCGAAGCTGCCGATCCCGAAACTGATGCGCTGGGGCGCGTCTGACGTTCACTTCGTGCGTCCGGTTCACACCGTGACGTTGCTGCTGGGCGACAAAGTTATTCCGGCAACTATTCTGGGTATTCAGTCCGATCGCGTGATCCGCGGGCATCGCTTTATGGGCGAGCCGGAGTTCACCATCGATAATGCCGATCAGTACCCAGAAATTCTGCGTGAGCGCGGCAAAGTGATTGCGGATTACGCTGAGCGTAAAGCCAAAATCAAAGCTGATGCCGAAGACGCGGCGCGTAAAATTGGCGGCAACGCCGATCTGAGTGAAAGCCTGCTGGAAGAAGTCACCTCGCTGGTGGAATGGCCGGTCGTGCTGACCGCGAAGTTCGAAGAGAAATTCCTCGCTGTTCCGTCCGAAGCGCTGGTACACACCATGAAAGGTGACCAGAAGTACTTCCCGGTATACGCGAACGACGGCAAACTGCTGCCGAATTTTATCTTCGTTGCCAACATCGAATCCAAAGACCCGCAGCAAATCATCTCCGGTAACGAGAAGGTGGTTCGTCCGCGTCTGGCGGATGCCGAATTCTTCTTCAATACTGACCGTAAAAAACGTCTGGAAGACCATCTGCCGCGTCTGCAAACCGTGCTGTTCCAACAGCAACTGGGTACGCTGCGCGACAAAACTGACCGTATCCAGGCGCTGGCGGGCTGGATTGCTGGTCAAATTGGCGCTGACGTTAACCACGCAACGCGTGCTGGCCTGCTGTCCAAGTGCGACCTGATGACCAACATGGTCTTCGAGTTCACCGATACCCAGGGCGTGATGGGCATGCACTACGCGCGTCACGATGGTGAAGCGGAAGATGTCGCTGTGGCGCTGAACGAGCAGTATCAGCCGCGTTTTGCTGGTGATGACCTGCCATCTAACCCGGTTGCCTGTGCCGTGGCGATTGCCGATAAGATGGACACACTGGCGGGTATCTTCGGTATCGGTCAGCATCCGAAAGGCGACAAAGACCCGTTTGCGCTGCGTCGTGCCGCGCTGGGCGTACTGCGTATCATCGTTGAGAAGAACCTGAATCTGGATCTACAAACGTTGACCGAAGAAGCGGTTCGTCTGTATGGCGACAAGCTGACTAACGCCAACGTGGTGGATGATGTGATCGACTTTATGCTCGGTCGCTTCCGCGCCTGGTATCAGGATGAAGGTTACACCGTCGATACCATTCAGGCAGTACTGGCGCGTCGTCCGACTCGTCCGGCTGATTTCGACGCACGTATGAAGGCGGTTTCGCACTTCCGTACGCTGGAAGCCGCGTCCGCGCTGGCTGCAGCGAACAAGCGTGTATCGAACATCCTGGCGAAGTCTGAAGAGACGCTGAATGACCGCGTAAATTCGGCAACGCTGAAAGAGCCGGAAGAAATTGCGCTGGCGCTGCAGGTTGTGGTGCTGCGCGATAAGCTGGAGCCTGTCTTTGCAGCTGGTCGTTACCAGGAAGCGCTGGTTGAGTTGGCGGAACTGCGTGAACCGGTTGATGCGTTCTTCGAGAAAGTGATGGTCAACGTGGAAGATAAAGATCTGCGTATTAACCGTCTGTCTATGCTCGCAAAACTGCGCGAACTGTTCCTGCGCGTAGCGGATATTTCTCTGCTGCAGTAACGCTCCTGAGCTGACTTAGAAAAGCCGGATAAGCATTGTGCCATCCGGCTTTTTTGTATGTTGTTAGCGCAGCTGTAATTTTGTCAGACAGGTCTGGCTGTCTTCCATCGTCTTGATGGGATACTCTGCCGTTTTACCGTTGTAACTTACCGCGATTGTGCCTGCCATATTGCGCGGTAGCCATACCCCGACGAAGCCATTTCGACCGCTCTTCATCACTTTTTGTACCATCACCTCACCCTTGTTATCCGTCACTTTGACATTGAATGCCTTCTCCGGCATTTCGCCCTGGCAGCCAGAAAGGCTGTGGTTGAAGCAAGGATGTGTTTGCCATTCATAGGGGGCAAATGACAGATAGAACTTGTCACCGAGCGGTAGGGTATAAATCTGATCGCCCGAAGAGAGCTTCAGTTCGGTACTGGTGATAGATGCTGAGTACGGCAGCGGGCGGTTCTGTGGCGACTGGTCAATGGTCTCGACGATTTGCTCGACGGATTTACCGCTGAGCCCGTGTTCCGCCAGAAAAGCAGCTTCCGGAGTTGCTGCGAACGCGCTACCGGTTGTGAGCAAACCTAAAACCAGCAGCAGTGAGGATTTCGACATAGCTTCAATTCCTTGTGAATATTGTGGAATACAGACTGGCTCACTATAAAGCTTGCCCTTAGGGAAAGGTCAAAGGGAGGACGGGTAAAGTAATGCAAAGAAGCGTTTGGGCGGGGAGTCTTGCGAAGTACAGATAAAAAAAATCCCCGCCGTTTGGCAGGGATTCAGAATTTTGAGCTTTTTAAGCTTACAGGCTGGTTACGTTGCCAGCTGCCGGGCCTTTAGCGCCGCTTTCGATGGTGAAGGAAACTTTCTGACCTTCGTCCAGAGATTTGTAGCCATCGTTCTGGATAGCAGAGAAGTGTACGAACACGTCTTTAGAGCCATCGTCAGGAGTGATGAAGCCGAAACCTTTGTCAGCGTTGAACCATTTTACGATACCAGTCATTTTACCGGACATAGTGTATTACCTTTTAAAAAATAAGTGTGCCTTTCGGCGATATGGCGTGCTTTACAGATTTTTTAACAGTAAAGGAAATGCTCACTACGAAGGGTATCAACGATAACTCTTGAAGGGACTTGCCTTACTAACTGCTGTAATGGTCTGTACGTCAAACCGTTGAGGGCATTAACTCATTTTACGCATGTGGATGCAACTACTATTTTCTTTTTTGTGGATAACCCCCTTAAGGGAACGGCCCTTTTACAGGACCGTTCATAAGTAAAATTGAAAAATAGTTCAATCCATCAGTTGCTTACTTAATCTTGGGTCTGCCTGAATCAGGCGCATTAACTTCAATTCGGTATTGGAAGGCTTTACGCGTTTAGACTCCCATTCATGAACCGTCGCGACTGTCACGCCCATCACTCGGGCAAAATCATCTGTTTTTAAACCTGTCCCTCGTCGTAGCTGTTCAAATTCGGTGAAAGGGTTGGTTTTTTGCGTCAGAGTAACCGTCTGCGATACATCTTTAAAAACAATCTGCTCCAGACTGCTCAGCAGTTCAAACATAGGATCTTTGTATTCCATTGAGAACTCCTACAAATCACACAGCGGGATCGTGAATTTCATCGAAGCTCATTAAGAGTAGTCGGAAAAAATGAAGCCGGATTTTAGGTTTGCGTGATGGATTCGTTTCAGCGGATCGGGGTCGACAATCTTTTGCAGGCTAACGAACTGATAAAGGTCGGGATCTGCGAACGATCGATCCCAATTGTAAAGATGACTAAAATATGACGTCGTGTGGTAAATGGCGCATTGTTTAGCAAAACGATGGGTGGCGGGAGCGGTTATTTTCCCCCACAAGATTACGCGGAAAGGGTATCTTGCGGGGCTGACCTGGACTATCCTTGTCAACGTCAGGCACGCGGGTGTCGTTGTGCGCATTTTTGGGTGAAAGGAGTATTAAAATGGCGACAGGTAAGTCCTGCTCTCGCTGGTTTGCGCCTGTTTTGGCGCTCTTAATGGTAGTTGGCCTGAGTGGGTGTTTTGATAAAGAAGGCGATCAACGCAAAGCGTTTATCGATTTTCTGCAGAATACTGCAATGCGTAGCGGAGAGCGTTTACCAACGCTGACCGCCGATCAGAAAAAACAGTTTGGCCCGTTTGTGTCCGATTACGCGATTCTGTATGGCTATTCGCAGCAGGTTAATCAGGCAATGGACTCCGGTCTGCGCCCGGTGGTTGATAGCGTAAATGCGATTCGTGTTCCTCAGGATTATGTGACTCAGCGTGAACCGCTGCGTCAGGCAAATGGTGCGTTGGGCGTATTAGGGCAACAGTTGCAGAATGCGAAACTGCAGGCAGATGCTGCGCATGGCGCGCTGAAGCAGGGCGAGGATCTGAAGCCGGTCTTTGACCAGGTCTACAATAAAGTCGTCACTGTACCTTCAGAGGCGCTACAGCCGCTGATCCCTGCCGCGCAAATCTTCACGCAGCAGTTAGTGCAGGTCGGTGATTTTGTGGCACAGCAGGATACGCAGGTGAGCTTTGTCGCTAACGGTATCCAGTTCCCAACTTCACAGCAGGCAAGTCAGTACAACACTCTGATTGGCCCGTTGGCCTCTCAGCATCAGGCATTTAATCAGGCCTGGACTGCTGCGGTGAATGCCGCTCAGTAATGAAGGCGCTGTAATACATAAAAGGCCGGGTAAGCGTAAGTGCTACCCGGCCTTTTGTTTATGGCGCGACCTGCGGGTTCACGCAATTCTTCTCAACGCGTCCTTGCAGAGCATCGATTAAGTTATCCACCGCACAGGCCGCCATGTTATAGCGCGTTTCATGCGTAGCTGAACCTATGTGCGGCACGGCTACCACGTTTGGCAACGCCAATAACGGTGAGTCTGCTGGTAATGGCTCCTGCTCAAACACATCCAGGCCTGCGGCATGAATTTCCCCGCTTTGCAGGGCGGCAATCAGCGCTTTTTCATCGACCACTGGCCCACGCCCGGCGTTAATGAAAATGGCGGAGGACTTCATTTTGGCAAACTGTTCGGTACTAAACAGATGATGCGTTTCTGCGGTTAACGGCAGGATCAGGCAGACAAAATCGGACTCCTGCAACAGCGTATCGAGGTCGCAGTAACGCGCGTTGAAGCGTTCTTCCGCCTCCTGGTGATGACGGCGCGCGTTATAAAGAATCGGCATGCTAAAACCAAAATGCGCGCGTTGCGCCAGCGCCAGACCAATACGGCCCATGCCGACAATCCCCAGCGTTTTGTGGTGTACATCCGTACCAAACCAGTCCGGCCCGATACTTTTGGTCCACTCGCCAATTTTCACCCGTTCAGCAACTTCTACCACGCGGCGAGCGGTGCTTAACACCAGCGCCATTACCGTATCGGCGACAGTTTCCGTCAGCACGGTTGGCGTGTGCATCAACAGCACCTTGCGCGCGTTGAGGGCATCGACGTCGAAGTTGTCATAGCCTACGGAAATCGTGGATGTCGCACGTAGCCTGGGCATTCTCTCCAGTAGGGCGGTATTGACGGCTTCACTGGAACCCAGCAGACCTTCCGCGTTGGCAAAAGCCTCGGCGTACTGTGCGACCGTTTCCGGGCGCAGGTTAGGCACATGAGTCACAGTAAAATGCTCTTCCAGGCGATGCAGTAAATCGTCAGGTAACGCTTTATAGAGAATAATGGACGGCTTCATGCGAATCTCCGTAAGTTAAAATTTAAGCGTGGCGTGCGCCAATAGGTAATTGCTGATTATTAGCAGGCTTAACAATTAAAGTTAGCCATACTGAGACAAAAAGCGCTACCCCCATAAAAATGTACGAGGCGGATGGGCTGCCGGTTGCGCCATTGAGGTAGCCGACAAACCATGAACCAAAGAATGAGCCTAGCGCGCCCATGCTGTTAATCAGCGCCATTGCACCCCCGGCGACGTTGCGCGGCAGCATTTCCGGGATGATGGCGAAGAAGGGGCCATATGGGGCGTACATTGCCGCACCCGCAATAACTAACAGCGTGTAAGAAATCCAGAAGTGGTCTGCACCCACGGCCCAGGAGCCGATAAAAGCGAAAGCGGCTATCAATAACAGCGGCCAGACAAACAGTTTACGGTTTTGCAGCTTATCGGAGGCCCAGGAGACGAGGATCATCGCCGCCGTCGCCGCCAGATAAGGTACGGATGACAGCCAGCCAACCTCTACCATGCCCAGATTTGCGCCGCCGTTGCGGATAATCGACGGTAGCCACAGGACAAAACCATAGACGCCAATACTCCAGGCGAAATACTGCATGCACAGCAGGATGACGTTACGTGAGCGGAAGGCCTCGCTATAGTTACGCACGGCTTTGATGCCTTGCTGCTCTTTTTCCAGTTGCGCCTGAAGGGCGGCTTTTTCAGATTCTGACAGCCAGCCGACCTGAGACGGTTTGTCTTTTACCAATACCCACCAGCAGAACGCCCAGATGATGGCCGGGAAGCCCTCGATGATAAACATTTCCCGCCAGCCCAGCGCCTGGATCAGATAACCGGAAACCACAGACATCCACAGGACGGTAACCGGGTTACCGAGGATCAGGAAAGTGTTAGCGCGCGAGCGCTCGGATTTCGTAAACCAGTTGCTGATATAAATCAGCATTGCGGGCATCACCGCGGCTTCAACGACGCCAAGAATAAAGCGGATGGCGGCAAGCATTGGAATATTGCTGACCATACCGGTTAACGACGCGCATGCGCCCCAGAGGATCAGACAGACAAAAATCAGTTTTCGTACGCTGCGCCGTTCTGCGTAAATCGCGCCTGGGATCTGAAAGAAGAAATAGCCGAGGAAAAACAGAGCGCCCAGCAGGGAAGAGATCCCTTTGGTAATGCCGAGGTCCTCGTTGATACCGGCGGCGGAGGCGAAGCTGAAGTTCGCACGGTCAAGGTACGCCAGGCTATACGTGATAAACACGATTGGCATAATGTACCACCAGCGTTTTGCTGCATTAGTTGAGCTATTCATAGACTGCCCTCTGGTTATGCTGATACGCCGCCTCTGTATGTAGGGTACAGAGACAGAGTTGGCCGGGAGTTTATTCCCCTAATTGTTCACGTGTGGGTAATCCTTCGCTGTCGCCCTGAACCTGAATGGCCAGTGCGCCGATTTTATTGCCGCGGGTCACCGCCTGATGCAGCGAACGGCCTTCCAGCAGGGCGCTGATAACGCCTACGGCAAAGCCATCGCCTGCGCCGACCGTATCGACCACGTTGTCGACTTTTACCGGTGCAACGCAACCTTGTTCACCGCTGGCTGTTTTGTACCAGGCACCATCAGCCCCGGTTTTGATGATCACGGCCTTCACCCCGTGGCGCAGATAAAAGTCGGCGATGGCTTCAGGCGTCTGTTGGCCGGTTAAAATCATCCCCTCTTTTAATCCAGGTAAAACCCAGTCAGCCTGGAATGCCAGCCGGTTCAGTTTTTCCACCATTTCGGCTTCGCTTTTCCACAGTACCGGACGCAAATTTGGGTCGAACGAGATGGTCTTCCCCTGGGCTTTCAGCGTGCGGGCGGTGTGCGCCAGTAGTTCATAGGAGCTGGCAGAAAGCGCCGCCGCCACGCCGCTCAGGTGCAAGTGGCGCGCGCTGGCGAAATAGTCCTCGTGATAATCCTCAACGCTGAGGTGGCTGGCGGCGGAACCTTTGCGGAAATACTCCACAATGGGATCGGTTCCATTTTCGACCTTAGATTTAAGCTGAAAGCCGGTAGCGTAACGCCCGTCCTGGGTAACTCCCTGCGCATCTATCCCTTCTTTTTCCAGCGACTTAACGATAAAACGACCAAAACTGTCGTTGCCTACGCGGCTCACCCAGCCGACCTTCAGGCCCAGACGAGCAAGACCGGTCGCCACGTTGAGTTCAGCGCCTGCAACGCGCTTGATAAACTGCTCTACATCCGTCAGTTCGCCGGTTTGCGTGGCGACAAACATCGCCATCGCTTCACCAATAGTGACCGCATCCAGTGAATTTTTCATGTGTTACTCCTCGCGTAACAGCTCGACGTAGTGGCGGGTAACCGCCGTCAAATCCTGCCCTTCCAGGGGGAACTCAATACCGCGCGGAACATCGTTGGGCAGCGTTTTTAACAGCGCCAGCCAGCGTGAATCTGCTTCATCAGGCGGTACGGCACGGTAGCTATCGCGATGCGTAACTGCGGCTTTGACATGGATATATCCGACGGTTGGCGCCAGGTTCTGCGCGGCCTGTTCCGGGGAGTCGCCAACCCACAGCCAGTTGCCCATATCGAAAGTCAGAGATATCGGCAGGCTTTGCGTCTGACAGGCTTCATTAAAACGTTGCATCGGCTGCAGGCGTCCGCAGGCGGTCTGATCGTTTTCCACAACCAGCTCCATACCGCTGTTGTCCAGCCATTCACGTAAATCGTCGAACTGTTCGGTATGGGAAAAATGACCGAGAGAGACTTTTAACCACAGTGCCTGTAGGGCCTGCGCTTCTTCGAGGAGCTGCGGAAGTCGGGGATTCAGGTTCCCATCCTCAAGGAATAACGGTTCAGGCGCTGAATAACAGGCCAGCAGGCCGAAGAGTTCGATTGCAGAGGCCATTGTGGACAGCGTTTTCAGCTCGGCGTCGGTTAATAACTCGCGGCGGATTTCGACGCCGTCAGCACCGGCTTCGGCAATGATGGGCAACATTGCCGTTTGCCCGCCTGCGGCCTGCACCTGGTCGTAGCCGTAGGCGGCGGTAACCACCATAATTTTTCTTTTCATGGAAACTCCAGACTAGCATTCTTGTTATAACGCTAGATGGAACCGGTTCCAAAGAAAAGCTCATGATGTCGAATTTATGATCACCATCACGAAGGAAATTTAACGGGCGGTTGAGCCGCGCACGATCAGCTCGCCGGAGAATACCTGTTCCTGAATGGCAGCAGAGCCGCCATCAATTCGGCGTACAACCTGCTCAACGGCGGTGTAGCCAATCTGCCATGTGGGTTGTTTCAACGTGGTAATACCGACGCCCGCCAGCTCCGCCCATTCCAGTTCGTCAAAACCGAGCAGGCCGATATCGCTGCCCCAGTTAAGGCCAATGCGCTTCAGGGCGCGGGCAACCTGCAGCGTGAGAGCGCCGTTGGCAGAGATAACGGCTTTGCGCATCCCCCGATGCTGCTGGTGAAACTGGCGCAGCGTGTCATCCAGTTGCGTATTGTCCGTTAGCGGGACTTCGGCATTTTGCGCGATAACGCCGGGGTACTGTGCGAGCGTGGCGCGAAAAGCGCTCAGGCGTTCGCGGCGGGTATTCACCATGCCCAGCGGTTCGCTGAGGAACAGGATGGCTTCAAAGCCTTGCTCGACCAGATGTTCAGTGGCAACCGTTGCCGCCTGGGTGTTATCCAGCCCGACCATATCACAGGCGAAATCGGGGATTTTACGGTCAATCAGTACCATCGGTAGCGCAGACTGTTGCAGGCGGTTCAGCCCCTCTTCGCGCATTCCAACGGCGTTGACCACAATCCCTTCGACCTGGTAGCTGCGCAGTAGGTCGAGATAATGCAGCTCCTGATCCACTTCGTTGTTGGTGTTACACACCAGCGGGGTAAAGCCCTTATCGCGACAGGCGGCTTCAATCCCGCTTAACACGTTGACGGAGTAGGGATTAGTAATATCGGCGATGATCAGACCAATCAGACGGGTACGACCGTGTTTCAGGCCTCTTGCCATCAAGCTGGGACGGTAGTCGAGATCGGCAATGGCTTGTTCAATGCGGGCCAGTAGCGCGTCGGAAAGCAGGTGCTTTTCACCGTTGAGGTAGCGTGAAATGCTGGTCTTGCCGGTTTTTGCGGCTTTCGCCACATCGCTGATGGTTGCCCGTGTTGATTTGCTCATCGCTGATTTCCCTAAATTTGGTGACAACACCTTAACGCGAAAATCAACGATGGCAAGTGCTTCATGCCGGATAAGACGCTGCCATTATCCGGCACAAAACGTTACTGGAGCGGGCTTAAAGTGATCTCTACGCGGCGGTTTTGCGCTTTACCTTCCGCCGTGCTGTTACTGGCGATCGGGTTTGCCGGGCCCATACCCTGAGTGCGGATACGGTTAGCGGCGACGCCTTGAGTGATTAAGGCGCTGGCCACAGAGTCCGCGCGCTGCTGCGACAGGCGCATATTCAGATCCTGACTGCCGGTGCTGTCGGTGAAGCCGAGCACGTTGACGGCGGTTTTATTGTACTCTTTCAGTACCATTGCCACGCCGGTCAGGGTGTTGGCACCCGCAGGTTTCAGGTTGCTGCTGTTGCTGTCGAAGGTGACGTTATTTGGCATATTCAGGATGATGTTATCGCCACTGCGCGTCACGCTGACGCCCGTTCCCTGCATTTTGTCGCGCAGTTTTGCTTCCTGCACGTCCATGTAATAGCCGACACCGCCGCCAACGGCCGCGCCAGCCGCCGCACCAATCAGCGCGCCTTTGCCGCGATCTTTCTTCGAAGAAGAGAGTGCGCCAATACCCGCGCCGACCAGAGAGCCAATACCCGCGCCAATGCCGGATTTACCCGCTTCGCGTTCTCCGGTGTAAGGGTTTGTTGTGCAGCCAGAAACCGCCAGGGCGCCGCTCACGATGGCAGCAATAACAAAAACACGTTTCTTCATCTTAATTCCTTAATGACTTTTTCTTCTTTGCCACAGCGACCGTGGCGGTTGATTATGACGTGTGAACATGAAGAAAATTCCAGGGAAGACTCTGAAATTTGTAAGTAACATTGAACGGCATAATAAATAAGCCGTCACATCGCATTCAGGAGCGCCATCTTGGCTAATTCACCCGCACATTACTCGGTGTTAACCGCCGCCCACTGGGGACCTATTCTCGTCGAAACCGATGGCGAGACGGTTTTCTCCTCTCGCGGCGTGCTGCCCACCGCCCATCCCAACTCTTTGCAAACCGTGGTGCGCGACCAGGTACACAGTAAAACGCGGGTACGTTTTCCCATGGTGCGTAAAGGCTTTCTCGCCTCGCCGGAGGATCCGCAGGGGGTGCGCGGGCAGGATGAATTTGTTCGTGTCAGTTGGGACGACGCGCTGAATCTTATCCATACGCAGCATAAACGCATCCGTGACAGCTACGGCCCGGCCTCGATTTTTGCCGGTTCCTACGGCTGGCGTTCCAACGGCGTGTTACACAAAGCAGCGACCCTGCTACAGCGTTATATGGCGCTGGCGGGTGGTTATACCGGGCATCTGGGGGATTACTCGACGGGTGCTGCGCAGGCCATCATGCCGTACGTGGTGGGCGGTAACGAAGTTTACCAGCAGCAGACCAGTTGGCCGGTGGTGCTGGAGAACAGCGAAGTGGTGGTGTTATGGAGCGCCAATCCGCTGAATACCCTGAAAATTGCCTGGAACGCCTCCGACGAGCAGGGCCTCGCTTACTTTGAGGCACTGCGTGGCAGCGGGAAGCGGTTGATCTGTATCGATCCGATGCGATCGGAAAGCGTCGATTTCTTTGGCGAGAAGATGGAATGGATCGCTCCGCATATGGGGACCGACGTGGCGCTGATGCTGGGTATCGCGCATACGCTGGTGGAAAACGGCTGGCACGACGCGGACTTTCTCGCCCGGTGTACGACCGGATATGACCGTTTTGCCGACTATCTGCTGGGCAAATCTGACGATGTTGCAAAAACGGCAGAATGGGCCGCTGAAATTTGTGGTGTTCCGGCGGCGAAAATACGTGAACTTGCGGCGATATTTCACCAAAACACCACCATGCTGATGGCGGGGTGGGGTATGCAACGCCAGCAGTATGGCGAGCAGAAACACTGGATGATTGTCACGCTGGCTGCCATGCTCGGGCAAATCGGGACGCCTGGCGGCGGCTTTGGGCTGTCGTACCATTTTGCCAACGGCGGCAACCCAACGCGCCGCGCTGCGGTGCTGGCTTCAATGCAGGGCAGCGTTAAAAACGGCACCGACGCGGTGGATAAAATCCCGGTGGCGCGAATTGTTGAAGCGCTGGAGAACCCGGGTGGTTTTTATCAGCACAACGGTATGGACCGCCATTTCCCGGACATCCGTATGCTGTGGTGGGCGGGCGGCGCTAACTTCACCCATCATCAGGACACCAACCGTCTGATTCGCGCCTGGCAAAAACCGGAGCTGGTGGTTATCTCGGAGTGTTTCTGGACAGCCGCAGCGAAGCATGCCGATATCGTGCTGCCGGCGACGACGTCTTTTGAGCGTAATGATTTGACCATGACCGGCGATTACAGCAACCAGCATCTGGTGCCGATGAAGCAGGTTGTATCGCCGCAGGATGAAGCGCGAAATGATTTTGATGTCTTTGCCGAGCTGAGTGAACGCTGGGAGAAGGGCGGGTATGAGCGATTTACCGAAGGCAAAAGCGAGCTGGAATGGCTGGAGACTTTTTACAACATTGCCGGGCAGCGTGGGGCTAGCCAGCAGGTGACGTTGCCGCCATTCACCGAGTTTTGGCAGCGGAATGCGCTGATCGAAATGCCAGAAAACGCCGCCAGCGCGGAGTTTATCCGTTTCGCGGATTTTCGCCGCAACCCACAGGCGCATCCGCTGAAAACGGACAGCGGTAAAATTGAAATCTACTCCGCGAGGATTGCCAGTTACGGTTACGCGGACTGTGCGGGGCATCCGATGTGGCTGGAGCCGGATGAGTGGTTCGGTAACGCCGAGCCGGGCCAGTTACAGCTGCTTTCCGCCCATCCGGCGCACCGTTTGCACAGTCAGCTAAATTACAGCGCGTTGCGCGAACAGTATGCGGTAGCGGATCGTGAGCCCGTCACGATTCATCCGCAGGATGCCAAAGCGCGCGGTATTGCGGATGGCGACACGGTCAGGGTGTGGAACCAGCGTGGGCACGTTCTGGCGGGAGCGGTCGTGACGACGGGAATTAAACCCGGTGTCATCTGTATTCATGAGGGCGCCTGGCCTGATTTGGATCTCGCCGCCAACGGTATTTGTAAAAATGGCGCCGTCAACGTGCTGACCAAAGATCTCCCCAGCTCGAAGCTGGGGAATGGCTGTGCGGGCAACACTGCGCTGGCGTGGCTCGAAAAATACAGCGGACCAACGTTGGCGCTTACGGCGTTTGATCCGCCTGCCAGCCCATAATCCACGTGGGATGGTGAGTCTCTTCCTGCCATGCGCCATCTTCAATGCGAAAACCCAGCGCATGGTAGAAGTTCACCGCTGATTGATTCTTCTGGTAGACCTCGAGGCTGAGTAACGAAAAGCGCTGCTGCACATGCTGCACCAGCGCTTTGCCGATCCCGCTTCTGATGGCGGCAGGCGCGACGAACAGCGCGCCGAGAAAGCGGTCGTCAATGACGCTGGCAAAGCCTTTGAGCACCCCTTCTTCTTCCCATACCCAGGTTTGTGCGGCTGGCAGATAAACATCCCGCACGATGGATTCACTTTCGCGCCAGTAGCGTTCTTCGATAAACGGATGGGCATGGATCGTGCTTTCCATCCACAGCGCCAGAATCGACGGTAGATCGTCAGCCTTTGATTCACGAATCATGTTGTTCTCCCGGGTAACAGATACAGCTGGTGACATGGTCATTGACCAGGCCGCATGCCTGCATAAAGGAGTAACAGATGGTGGTGCCGACAAACTTAAATCCGCGTTTTTTTAACGCTTTAGACAGAGCATCTGACGCCGGTGTAGAGGTGGGGATATCGCTCAGGTTGGCGGCGCGGGTCAGTTGCGGTTGGTTATCAACAAACGACCAGACGAACTCGCTAAACGATTCTCCGTTTTGCGCCATGGTCAGAAAGGCGCGAGCGTTGCCGATAATGGCCTGAATTTTTCCTCTATGGCGAATAATGCCGGCATCCAGTACCAGTCTTTCCACATCCTCTTCGGTCATGGCCGCCACTTTTTCCGGGTCAAAATGGTGGAAGGCGTGGCGATAATTTTCCCGTTTCTTTAGCACGGTGATCCACGATAAACCGGCCTGTTGGCCTTCCAGACAGATCATTTCGAACAGCTTGTTGCCATCTGTTTCGGGGACGCCCCATTCCTTGTCGTGGTAGGCAATGTAAAGTGGGTCCTGGCTGACCCATCCGCAACGCTGCATATTCTTCCTCGCTGTTTTTACTGGCGTAAAAATTTCATTCGGCCCGCCTTGACGCGCCAGCTAAAAAGACAATATTTAATACAGGGCCTGATGGGCCCGATATCCTTCACACAATGACAATAATATCGCCGAATTCGGCTCTTTTCTGGAGTCGCGTTGATGATTATAAGAAACAGTAGTGGTCGCCAAAGGTTAACTCTGGCGAGCGTCGTAGTTTGTGCGCTGTTCATCAATACAGCATATGGCTGGCAACAAGAATATATCGTTGATGCGATGTCAGGGCATACGGCTGAACGTTATACATGGGACAGCGATCACCAACCACGTTATAACGACATTCTGGAAGAACGTATTCGCTCCACTCAAAACGTGGCGGGTCCCGTGGTGAATCTGGCGGATGAAACGCCTATGGATGCGACCAGCGGCATGAGTATGGGCTGGAACTTTCCGCTTTCAAGGCAGGTGATGACCGGTCCGGTGGCCGCGCTGCATTATGACGGTTCGACCACGTCTACTTACAACGAATTTGGCGATAGCGTGACGTCGGTAACGCAGAACGATCCGCTGTGGCATGCCAGCGTCAGCACGTTAGGCTGGCGAGTCAATTCTCAGTTCGGTGATGTGCGACCGTGGGCGCAAATCAGCTATAACCAGCAGTTTGGCGAGAATATCTGGAAAGCGCAGTCGGGCCTCAGTCGCATGACGGCGGCGGGTCAAGACGGTAACTGGCTGGATGTTACCGTTGGCGCAGATATGCTGTTGAACCGGCACATGGCGGCTTACGCGGCGCTTTCGCAGGCGGAAAATAGCACCAATAACAGCGACTATATGTACACCATGGGAGTGAGTGCCAAATTTTAACGCAAACAATCATCATATAAACATCTCTGTTACATATTGAGATCAACAATCACACGCCCCTCAGCGATAGCGTGTACTAACTCTTACGATAAAATTCAGTAACCCGACTTTTTGTCTCGTCATTCATTCCGCATTCCAGGCATTTCATTCCGTCCTGGTGGCATTTCATGCCGTTTTCTCCTGGCCATAAAAGCGCTTCGGTATGGTTGTTGGCAGAGAATTTCCCATTTTGCTTATGCAGGAAGACTGCCATGAAAACTTCTGATTATCAGCGCACTCGCTGGCTAACACTGATCGGCACGATTATTACCCAATTTGCTTTAGGTTCTGTTTATACCTGGAGCCTGTTTAATGGCGCGCTCTCTTCTAAGCTCGATGCGCCGGTAAGTCAGGTGGCATTTTCCTTTGGCCTGCTGAGCCTCGGGCTGGCGATTTCCTCTTCCGTTGCCGGCAAGCTGCAGGAACGTTTTGGCGTGAAACGCGTCACCATGGCCTCCGGTATTTTACTCGGCGTCGGTTTCTTCTTAACCGCCCATTCCAACAGCCTGATTATGCTGTGGCTGAGCGCCGGTGTGCTGGTTGGTCTGGCGGATGGTGCAGGTTACCTGTTAACGCTTTCCAACTGCGTAAAATGGTTCCCTGAGCGTAAAGGGCTGATTTCCGCCTTTGCCATCGGTTCTTATGGCCTTGGCAGCCTCGGTTTTAAATTTATCGACAGCCAACTGCTGAGCACCGTGGGCCTGGAAAAAACCTTCATGATTTGGGGCGCGATCGTACTGGTGATGATCGTCTTTGGCTCCACGCTGATGAAAGATGCGCCGAATCAGGAAGTGAAAGCGAAGAATGGCGTAGTTGAGAACGACTACACCCTGGCGCAGTCCATGCGCAAACCGCAGTACTGGATGCTGGCAGTCATGTTCCTGACAGCGTGTATGAGCGGTCTGTACGTCATTGGCGTGGCGAAAGATATCGCACAAAGCCTGGCGCATATGGATGTGGCGACGGCGGCGAATGCGGTTACCGTCATTTCTATCGCGAACCTGTCGGGTCGTCTGGTGCTGGGGATTCTGTCCGATAAAATCTCCCGTATTCGCGTGATCACCATTGGTCAGGTCGTTTCGCTGGTCGGTATGGCTGCACTGTTGTTCGCGCCGCTGAATGACGTAACCTTCTTTATGGCTATTGCCTGTGTCGCATTTAACTTTGGCGGCACCATCACCGTATTCCCGTCACTGGTCAGCGAGTTCTTCGGTCTGAATAACCTGGCTAAAAACTACGGTGTTATTTACCTGGGCTTCGGTATCGGTAGCATTTGCGGTTCCATTATCGCCTCGCTGTTTGGCGGGTTCTATGTGACCTTCTGCGTTATCTTTGCGCTGTTAATCATTTCGCTGGCGCTTTCTACCACTATTCGTCAGCCACAACGTAGCGTCTATACCGAGGCGCACGCCTAAATCTATTAGTAGTATGATTAATACCTGGCGCATATATTTACAAAAATTTATGCGCCATTTTCATTCTCTATAAGCACTTTTGCTCCCTCCTGTGGTCTACTTACCCGCGCCCGTAGACATTTCACCTCTGCTGTTGTCGCATTTTTCCTCTGTCAGGTCTGATTGATCGCTGCTCAGGGTTTTTTATCCCGATTTCCAGGGTTTGTTTGCATGAGATACATTAAGTCGATGACGCAGCAGAAACTCAGTTTCTTGCTGGCAATCTATATCGGTTTGTTTATGAACTGTGCTGTATTTTTCCGTCGCTTTAGCGGATATGCGCACGATTTTACCGTCTGGAAAGGACTCTCCGCGGTTGTTGAATTGGCCGGCACTGTGCTGGTGACCTTCTTTTTACTACGACTTCTCTCTTTGTTTGGCCGCCGCGCCTGGCGTGTCCTGGCAACCTGTTTGGTGCTGTGTTCTGCTGGCGCCAGTTATTATATGACCTTCCTGAACGTGGTAATTGGTTACGGTATTATCGCCTCCGTAATGACCACGGATATTGATTTATCGAAAGAAGTCGTCGGCTGGCATTTCATCGTGTGGCTGGTTTCGGTCAGTATTATTCCCTTGGTGCTGATTTGGAGTAACCGCTGCCGCTACACGTTGATGAGACAAATTCGTACACCGGGCATGAGGTGGCGTAGCGTAGCGGTAGTTTTACTGGCCGGCCTGATGGTATGGGCGCCGATTCGCCTGCTGAGCATGCAACAGAGAAGCGTAGAGCGAGAAACAGGTATCGATTTACCCAGCTATGGCGGGGTTGTGGCGAATTCTTACTTGCCGTCAAACTGGCTCTCTGCGCTGGGTTTGTACGCCTGGGCACAGGTGGATGAATCCTCAGACAACAAATCGCTGATGAACCCGGCGAAGAAATTTACCTATGTTGAGCCTAAGAACCTCGACGACACCTATGTGGTTTTTATTATCGGCGAAACCACCCGCTGGGACCATATGGGGATTTTTGGCTATGAGCGAAATACCACGCCAAGGCTCGCCCAGGAGAAAAATCTGGCCGCGTTCCGTGGATATTCCTGTGATACGGCGACCAAGCTTTCGCTGCGCTGTATGTTTGTGCGTGAAGGTGGGGCGGAAGAAAACCCGCAGCGTACCCTGAAAGAACAAAACGTCTTTTCCGTGCTCGGTCAGTTAGGGTTCAAGACAGACCTCTACGCGATGCAAAGCGAGATGTGGTTCTACAGCAATACCATGGCGGAGAACATCGCTTACCGAGAGCAGATTGGCGCAGAGCCGCGTAACCGTGGCAAGAACGTTGACGATATGCTGTTGATTACTGAAATGCAGCAGTCTCTGCAACCGAATGACGATGATGGCAAACGTCTGATTATTCTGCATACCAAAGGTTCGCATTTTAACTACACGCAGCGCTACACCCGCGAATATGCGCAGTGGAAGCCGGAGTGTGTCAATGTGGATAGCGGTTGCTCGAAAGCCGAGATGATTAACTCTTTTGATAACTCGGTAACCTATGTTGATCACTTTATTACCAAAGTGTTTGATCAACTGCGGGATAAGAAAGCGATAGTGTTCTACGCCGCCGATCACGGTGAGTCGATTAACGAGCGTGAGCACCTGCACGGTACGCCGCGTAAAATGGCTCCGCCAGAGCAGTTCCGCGTTCCTATGCTGGTGTGGATGTCAGATAAATATCTGGAAGACCCAGACCATGCGAAGGCGTTTGCACACCTGAAGCAAGAAGCTGATATGAAGGTGCCGCGTCGTCATGTGGAACTGTACGACACTATCTTGGGTTGCCTCGGTTATACCTCGCCAAATGGCGGTATTAACGAGAATAACAACTGGTGCCGTATCCCGGACGCGAAGAAGGTTACGGCTCAGTAATTGGGCTGCTGACTTTCTCGCCGATCAAATGGCATTTTGATACTAAGGGATTGACGGGGGCGCGGCTGAGCAGTAAGATGCGCCCGCATTCGGTGATTGGCGCAGCCTGGTAGCGCACTTCGTTCGGGACGAAGGGGTCGGAGGTTCGAATCCTCTATCACCGACCAAATTCAAAACCCTGCTCAACGAGCAGGGTTTTTTGCATTTGAAACCCACGATGATGAGAACCTCCGGGGGTAAGAGGTTCGACTCGAGCGCAGCGAGAGAACGTTGCGTTAGCAACGGCCCGTAGGGCGAGCCACGTCAGTGGCGAGTAATCCTCTCTCTCCGACCAAAATTGACCTTCCTTTTATCTGCAAAAATTGTGCACCACTTCCCACTGACTGTTAACGATTCTGTGACATATTCCATTGCCTTTTTTTATATTTGCTTGAAACTTTTTTTGCGCTACTTATGGCTGAACCTGGCATTTTCCGCTGTGCGCTTTAGCGTTCATGGCATTAATCGCTCAGATATGCAGCATTAATTTAGAAAGTTTTAATAATTTGCATAAATGTTAATCACCAAATGTTGCGAAATATGAAGATGTTTATTCTGGCATAGTGCGCGTAGCACAAATTTCCCTGCTGAAAATGTCCTTCTGCACTTTTTTTAATCTTTGTTTGCGAATTCTCACCGTTGGTGTAAATCACGGTTACCTGTATTGACGTTTTCACATTCTGTTGACAGATTGTAGGGCATGAGGGGCATTTCATGGAGAATCCGCACTGCAACTCAGTCGCTTATGTGAACGGAATCCCTATCCTCTTAACGCCGACCCGGCCGGGTAAAAAACAAAAAAGGCCAGGCGGTGCAAACCCACTGCAAAGGGTAAAACAACAAACATCACATTTGGAGCAGAAGAATGAGTATTTCCTTGAAGAAGTCAGGGATGCTGAAGCTTGGTCTGAGCCTGGTGGCTATGACCTGCGCCGCAAGCGTACAGGCTAAAACTCTGGTTTATTGTTCAGAAGGATCTCCTGAAGGCTTTAACCCACAGCTTTTCACCTCTGGCACGACCTATGATGCCAGCTCCGTACCGATCTATAACCGCCTGGTCGAGTTCAAAACCGGTACAACTGAAGTGATCCCGGGCCTTGCTGAGAAGTGGGAAATCAGCGAAGACGGTAAAACCTATACCTTCCACCTGCGCCAGGGCGTGAAGTGGCAGGACAACAAAGATTTCAAACCGACGCGCGATTTAAACGCCGATGACGTGGTGTTCTCTTTCGATCGTCAGAAAAATGCCCAGAACCCGTACCACAAAGTCTCTGGCGGTAGCTATGAATACTTCGAAGGGATGGGTCTGCCAGATCTGATCTCCGAAGTGAAAAAAGTGGACGATAAAACCGTTCAGTTCGTGCTGACTCGCCCGGAAGCGCCTTTCCTGGCTGACCTGGCGATGGACTTCGCTTCTATTCTTTCCAAAGAATATGCAGACAACATGCTGAAAGCCGGCTCCCCGGAGAAAGTGGATCTGAACCCAATTGGGACCGGTCCGTTCCAGCTGCAGCAGTACCAGAAAGACTCCCGTATTCTGTATAAAGCATTCGAAGGTTACTGGGGCACCAAGCCACAGATTGACCGTCTGGTCTTCTCCATTACGCCTGACGCTTCCGTGCGTTACGCCAAACTGCAGAAGAACGAGTGCCAGGTGATGCCGTACCCGAACCCGGCAGATATCGCGCGCATGAAGCAGGATAAAAACATTAACCTGATGGAGCAGGCCGGTCTGAACGTTGGTTACCTCTCTTTCAACACCGAGAAGAAACCGTTTGATGACGTGAAAGTCCGTCAGGCGCTGACCTACGCGGTGAACAAAGAAGCCATCATTAAAGCGGTATATCAGGGCGCCGGCGTTGCCGCGAAAAACCTGATCCCACCGACCATGTGGGGCTATAACGACGACGTTAAAGACTACACCTACGATCCTGAAAAGGCTAAAGCGCTGCTGAAGGAAGCGGGTCAGGATAAAGGCTTCACCGTTGAGCTGTGGGCCATGCCGGTACAGCGTCCTTACAATCCGAACGCCCGCCGTATGGCGGAAATGGTTCAGGCTGACTGGGCGAAAATTGGCGTTCAGGCCAAGATTGTGACCTACGAGTGGGGCGAATATCTGAAACGCGCCAAAGCGGGTGAGCATCAGGCGGTGATGATGGGTTGGACCGGTGACAACGGGGATCCGGACAACTTCTTCGCCACCCTGTTCAGCTGTGCGGCAGCGAAAGACGGTTCCAACTACTCTCGCTGGTGCTACAAGCCGTTTGAAGATCTGATCCAGCCGGCGCGTGCGACCGACGATCACAACAAACGTATTGAACTGTACAAGCAAGCTCAGGTTGTTATGCACGATCAGGCCCCGGCTCTGATTGTTGCTCACTCCACCGTGTATGAACCAGTGCGTAAAGAAGTGAAAGGCTATGTGGTTGATCCATTAGGCAAACATCACTTCGAAAACGTCTCTGTCGAATAATTAAAAGCAAGCCAGGCAGCGCTACGGACCGTTAAGTCGGGTCACCGTAGCGCCACCTGACAGTAATGCTTTATCTCCCTCTCGCTGGAGGGGGAGATAAGATTTGTGAGCAATACAGATTCACGGTTCCAGGCCGTGCGTCATTAGAGAGAATCCGGGTTATGTTGCAGTTCATTCTCCGACGTTTGGGACTTGTCATCCCCACGTTTATCGGTATCACTCTTCTCACCTTTGCTTTCGTTCATATGATACCCGGCGATCCGGTAATGATCATGGCGGGTGAGCGTGGAATTTCCCCTGAGCGTCATGCTCAACTGTTGGCTGAACTCGGTCTGGATAAACCGATGTGGCAGCAGTACCTCCATTACATCTGGGGGGTTATGCATGGTGATTTAGGTATCTCGCTGAAAAGCCGATTACCGGTGTGGGAAGAGTTCGTTCCTCGCTTTAAAGCAACGCTGGAACTTGGCGTCTGCGCGATGATTTTCGCCGTTGCGGTGGGTATTCCGGTGGGTGTACTTGCTGCCGTTAAGCGCGGCTCAATTTTCGACCACACTGCCGTTGGCCTGGCGCTGACCGGTTACTCCATGCCGATTTTCTGGTGGGGCATGATGCTGATCATGCTGGTTTCCGTGCAGTGGAACCTGACGCCGGTTTCCGGTCGGGTGAGCGACATGGTGTTCCTTGATGATTCCAATCCCCTGACCGGTTTTATGCTGATTGACACCGCCATTTGGGGTGAAGAGGGCAACTTTATCGATGCGCTGGCGCATATGATCCTGCCGGCAATGGTGCTTGGCACCATCCCTCTGGCGGTAATTGTGCGTATGACTCGTTCATCGATGCTGGAAGTACTGGGTGAAGATTACATTCGTACCGCACGCGCCAAAGGCCTGACCCGTATGCGCGTCATCATCATTCACGCTCTGCGTAACGCGATGCTGCCCGTTGTGACCGTTATCGGCCTGCAGGTCGGTACGTTATTGGCTGGGGCGATCCTGACCGAGACTATTTTCTCGTGGCCGGGACTGGGACGCTGGTTGATCGATGCGCTACAACGCCGTGATTATCCAGTGGTACAGGGCGGGGTGCTGCTGGTCGCGACGATGATTATCCTCGTCAACCTGCTGGTAGACCTGCTGTACGGCGTGGTGAACCCGCGTATTCGGCATAGGAAGTAAGGGGCCATCATGTCACAGGTTACTGAAAATAAAGTTATTGCTGCACCGGTGCCCATGACCCCGCTGCAGGAGTTCTGGCACTATTTTAAACGCAACAAAGGTGCGGTTGTTGGGTTGGTGTACGTTGTAGTGATGATCCTGATTGCGGTCTTTGCCAACGTCCTCGCGCCGTACAACCCGGCAGAGCAGTTCCGCGATACGCTGCTGGCTCCTCCTGCGTGGCAGGAAGGCGGTACCATGGCGCATCTGTTTGGTACTGATGATGTGGGCCGCGATGTGCTGTCCCGCCTGATGTACGGTGCGCGTTTGTCTCTGTTGGTCGGCTGTCTGGTGGTGGTGCTCTCCCTGCTGATGGGCGTGATTCTCGGGCTGATTGCCGGTTACTTTGGTGGGATTGTCGATAACGTCATCATGCGTGTGGTCGATATCATGCTGGCACTGCCGAGCCTGTTACTGGCGCTGGTGCTGGTGGCGGTATTTGGGCCCTCAATTGGCAATGCCGCGCTGGCGCTGACGTTCGTGGCATTGCCGCACTATGTGCGTCTGACGCGCGCCGCCGTCCTGGTGGAGGTTAACCGCGACTACGTTACCGCATCCCGCGTGGCCGGAGCCGGTGCGATGCGCCAGATGTTCGTCAATATTCTTCCTAACTGTCTTGCGCCGCTGATTGTTCAGGCGTCGCTTGGCTTCTCTAACGCCATTCTCGATATGGCTGCCCTCGGCTTCCTGGGGATGGGCGCACAGCCGCCTACGCCGGAATGGGGCACCATGCTCTCTGACGTGTTGCAATTTGCCCAAAGCGCCTGGTGGGTCGTGACCTTCCCGGGGCTGGCAATCCTGCTGACGGTGCTGGCATTTAACCTGATGGGTGACGGTCTGCGTGACGCGCTCGATCCCAAACTGAAGCAGTAAGAGGTTCGAGATGGCGTTATTAAATGTAGATAAATTATCGGTGCACTTCGGCGATGTGGGGTCCGAATTCCGTGCCGTAGACCGCATTAGTTACAGCGTGAACCAGGGTGAAGTGGTTGGCATTGTAGGGGAATCCGGTTCTGGTAAGTCCGTCAGCTCGCTGGCGATCATGGGACTGATTGACTACCCAGGTCGCGTTATGGCCGAAAATCTGGAGTTTAATGGTCGTGACCTGAAGCGCATCTCTGAGAAAGAGCGTCGCCAGTTAGTGGGCGCGGAAGTGGCGATGATCTTCCAGGACCCGATGACCAGCCTTAACCCGTGCTACACCGTCGGCTACCAGATTATGGAAGCCATTAAGGTGCACCAGGGCGGCAACAAAAAAACGCGTATTCAGCGGGCGATTGACCTGCTGACGCTGGTGGGGATCCCCGATCCGGCCTCGCGTCTGGATGTCTATCCGCACCAGTTGTCCGGTGGGATGAGCCAGCGCGTGATGATCGCGATGGCGATTGCCTGTCGTCCAAAGCTGTTGATTGCCGACGAACCGACAACAGCGCTGGATGTGACCATTCAGGCGCAGATCATCGAGCTACTGCTGGAATTGCAGCAAAAAGAGAACATGGCGCTGGTCCTAATCACGCACGACCTGGCGCTGGTGGCCGAAGCGGCGCACAAGATCATTGTGATGTACGCCGGGCAGGTAGTGGAAGCCGGGGCCGCGCAGGATATTTTTCGCGCGCCGCGTCATCCGTATACCCAGGCGTTGCTGCGCGCGTTGCCGGAGTTCGCTCAGGATAAAGCGCGTCTGGCTTCGTTGCCGGGCGTGGTGCCAGGTAAATATGACCGCCCGACCGGTTGTTTACTGAACCCGCGCTGCCCCTATGCGACTGACAAATGCCGCGCTGAAGAACCTGAACTGAACCTGCTGGAAGGCGGTCGTCAGTCGAAATGCCACTACCCACTTGATGATGCCGGGAGGCCTGGGCTATGAGTACGCAAAAGGCCGCTTTGCCACAGCCGCTGTTGCAGGCAATTGACCTGAAAAAACACTACCCGGTGAAGAAGGGGATGTTCGCCCCGGAACGCCTGGTGAAAGCGCTGGACGGCGTCTCCTTTACGCTGGAACGCGGCAAAACCCTGGCGGTGGTAGGCGAGTCGGGCTGTGGGAAATCCACCCTTGGTCGCCTGCTGACGATGATTGAAGTCCCGACCGGCGGCGAGCTGTATTATCAGGGGCAGGATCTGCTTAAGCACGACCCGCAGGCGCAGAAGCTGCGCCGGCAGAAAATCCAGATTGTGTTCCAGAACCCTTACGGTTCCCTGAACCCGCGCAAGAAAGTAGGGCAGATTCTGGAAGAGCCGCTGCTGATCAACTCCACGCTAAGTAAAGAGGAGCGTCGTGAAAAAGCGCTGGCGATGATGGCGAAAGTGGGGCTGAAAACCGAGCACTACGACCGCTATCCGCACATGTTCTCCGGCGGTCAGCGTCAGCGTATTGCCATCGCTCGCGGGCTGATGCTTGATCCAGACGTGGTGATTGCCGACGAACCGGTCTCGGCGCTGGACGTTTCTGTTCGTGCGCAGGTGCTGAACCTGATGATGGACTTGCAGCAGGAACTGGGGCTGTCATACGTCTTTATCTCGCACGACCTGTCGGTGGTAGAGCACATTGCCGATGAGGTGATGGTGATGTATTTAGGCCGTTGCGTGGAAAAAGGAACGAAGGATCAGATCTTCAATAATCCGCGTCATCCGTATACGCAGGCGCTGCTCTCCGCAACGCCACGCCTGAACCCGGACGATCGCCGCGAGCGTATCAAGCTGACCGGTGAGCTGCCAAGCCCGCTGAATCCACCGCCGGGCTGTGCGTTCAATGCCCGCTGCCGTCGGCGTTTTGGTCCGTGTACCCAGCTTCAGCCGCAGTTGAAGGATTACGGTGGACAACTCGTGGCCTGTTTCGCTGTTGACCAGGATGAAAATCCACAGCAATAAACGTGGGTTATGACCTGATAACCGGAGCCTTGTGCTCCGGTTTTTTTATATTTTGTTTTTACATCCACAATGTGAGTCCTCTGGCAGAACATTATTCCACAGCGTCTAAAATGTAGTCAGATTTCCTCTCGTCACAGAAATATCTATTTCGCAGTTGCTAACTGTCAGGAGCAAATGTGGTCACGATACGCTGGGATATTAAAACAATTGATCGTCTGTCGATGGTTGAGGATGTCCTGAAGGAATTTTCCTGCTGCGATATCAATATCATCTCCATGAAAGTCACGCCTGGACGGATCCTGATTAAATCCTGGTGCCGTCAGTTACAGGATATTTCCTGCGTGCAATCCTGTTTAGGCCGGCGCGCCGATATTATTAACGTCGCTTACCTGTGTGAAGAGATAAGCGAACTGTCAACGCCTGAGCCGGAACGCCCGCGCTATTTCTCTGACATTATTTGTAGCAGCCAGAGCATGCACTCGCTTATCGAAAAGGCGATAAAAATTGCCGACAGCAAATATACCGTTTTGATCCGCGGCGATACGGGTACTGGCAAAGAACTGCTTGCCCGGGCTATCCATAATTCCGGGCAGCGACGTTTTTATCCGTTTATTCCTGTCAACTGCTCTGCGCTACCTGAGTCGTTGATGGAGAGTGAATTCTTTGGCTATGAGAAAGGAGCTTTTAGCGGTGCAGATTGTAAAGGCAAAAAAGGGCTGTTTGAAATGGCCGATAAAGGCACCCTTTTTCTCGATGAGTTTGGTGAAATGTCGCTGAGCTCACAGGCTAAATTACTGCGCGTACTTCAGGATGGCGGGATCCGTCGCGTTGGCGGGGCGCAAATTATTCCGGTCAATGTGCGCATTATTGTGGCAACCAACGCCAATCTGGAAGAGATGGTGGAACAACGTCTGCTGCGCGCCGATCTCTATTACCGCATCAATGTACTTTCACTGACCATTCCGCCCCTGCGGGAGCGCCCGCAGGATATCAGCCTATTGATTCGCCACTTTGTGCAGAAATACGCGAAGGAATTCCAACGACGGATCATTCTGGATAAAGCCTGCTTTGATACCCTGCATCATCACACCTGGCCGGGAAACGTTCGCGAACTGGAAAATACCATCATTCGCCTGATGCTGATGGCGGAATCCGATGTCATTACGCGGGAAGAATTAGGGATGGTGAATTTGCCTGCCGTTGAGCTGACGCCGACAGAGCGTCCTTTTAAAGAACAGGTTTTGTGTGCTGAACGCCAGCTTATTGAACAGATGGTGGAAGAGAATGTGTCGTCGCGGCATATCGCTAAAGCGCTGGGGGTGTCACATACCACGGTACTGAATAAAATTCGCAGCTATCAACTGGAGAGTGTGAGTTAAGCGCCGTCAGTGACTGACGGCGCTGTAAACGGATTAGTCAATCAGCTTCAATAATGGCGACAGGCACAGCAGGATCCCGTACAACAGGATTAGCCAGGTTTTCAGCCCGCGTAGTTTTTCCAGTTGCGTTACTTTATAGATCAGGAAAAACGGAATAATACAGGACACAATCCCGTAAAGTGGGCTACCCAACTGGAAGAACACCAGTACCGATACACGAAATGACACCCAGATCACCAGGGTGATAACAATAAAGGTGCAAATACCCAGCGTAAGCACCAGGGGATTAATTTTTTCCACATCAATAATACGGCTCAGAACATTAAGAATAATACCCTTAATCGCCTCGTGGAACCCCAGATAAATACCAAAGAATGCGGTTAATACGGCGAAGATATTTAGCACCGTTGAGGTGATATGAATAATTTGCCCAGGAATGACTTGCGCTGCCAGCGCCAGTGCGGAAATATTTTGTTCGAAGGCCGAAACGGCCTCTTCATGACTAATAGAAAAGGTAAAAGAGAATGAGAAAAACAGAATGACCGCAATCAGCGTAATGTAACTGATGCGATGTGTGCGTATTGCCATGCGGGTGGCCAGAACCCGGTCCGCTACCCGCTTGCGGTAGGCGATGTTCATTGGGTTCAACACCTGAATAAACACCGCCGAGAAGAAGCAGAACGGGATGGTCAGCAGCACGTCGCGAAAGAAGACCGATGCTTCAGGGAATGCGCTGATATTAGCGAAGTTCCAGTGCGGAACCATCGCAAAACCAAACACGATGATGATCCCCACTTTGACTACCACCATCGGGCCGGAGATTTTAAACAGCAGCTTTTCTCCCCCGGAAGCAATGGCCACCAGCACGGCAAAAATGGCCACTTTATAGATTATCGATTGTGAAAGATCGGCATCGGTTAAGCCGAAGGTTTTGATATATGAGGCACTGTCAAAAACCACGGATAAGGAATAGATAAATATGCCGTGAATAATCATCAAAAAATAGATGACGCCAAGAAATACACCCCAGTTTTTTCCCAGGTAATGACTGATAATATCGGTATAGTCATTACAAGTTTCACTTTCTGATAATGTTTTTAAATAAATATCCTGCACAATATAGGTTGCTGGATAGGCAATAATAAAGGCGACGATAAATACCCAAATGCCTGTTAAGCCTATTTGTACCGGCATCAGTACCGTTCCGGCACCAATTGCCATACCGATACACAGTAATACCCAGCCAAAGTCATATTTCGTAAACGGTATTTTCTTTGAGAATGGTACGGTGGTTGCTGTATTGTTGCTTAGTTGTAATGTGTCGTCCTGCATAGAACCCCCTGCCCAAAATACGCGCTCTCCCCGAAACAGGATTGCGCGTATTACCAGACTGTTGTGTCTTGATTCTCAACAACCTGAACCGATCGGCGTCGGTTCAGGTCATAATGGTCAGAATGTTGCCTTTCTGATGGCGTGTTCAAGGTCGTTAATAATATCTTCTGGATCTTCAAGACCCACAGAAAGACGGATAAGCCCGTCGGTAATACCTGCTTTAAGCCGTTCCTCTGGCGCAACGGGCGAATGTGTCATAGACGCTGGGTGCTGAATGAGGGTTTCGGTATCACCGAGACTGACCGCGAGGAGGCACAATTCTACAGAATTGATCATCCGTCTGCCAGCCTCGAGGCCGCCAGCGATTTCGAAGCTGATAATTCCTCCTGGCAGGCTCATCTGTCGCTGGCCCAGCTCATACTGCGGGTGTGAAGACAAGCCAGGATAATAAACGCGGGTAATGGATGGATGCCCCTCGAGGAAGCGGGCGATTTTCAATGCGTTTTCACAGTGGCGTTCCATACGTATACCCAGTGTTTTAACGCCGCGTAGCGTCAACCACGCGTTGAAAGGACTCATGCAGCCGCCGGTGATATCTTTCAGACCAACAAACCGCGCCTGGTCAATAAACTCCTGCTTACCAACAATGATCCCGCCAATCACGTCTCCGTGACCGTTGATATATTTAGTGACGCTGTGCACCACAATATCCGCGCCTAGCTGTAAAGGCTGCTGGCAGTACGGTGACATAAAGGTGTTATCCACCACCAGCAATGCGCCTTGTTGATGGGCGATACCGGCTACCGTTTCAATGTCGACCAGCGACAGCGTCGGGTTAGCGGGTGTTTCGATATACACTACTTTGGTTTCCGGGCGCATGGCGGCGCGGATTTCTTCAGGCTTTGCCGCATCGACGAAGCTGACGTTAATCCCAAACTTCGGCATGCTGTGCGACAAAAACGCGTGGGTGCAGCCGTAAATCGCGCTGGCGGAAACGATATGGTCGCCCTGCTGGCACAACGTCAGCAGCGTGGTGGTGATGGCAGAAATACCGGATGCGGTTGCCAGCCCGGCTTCACCTCTTTCCAGTACCGCCAGCTTTTTCTCCAGCGCATCGGTGGTGGGGTTACCCAAACGGGTGTAAATGTACCCGGACTCCTCGAGCGCAAAGCGGGCGGCACCTTGTTCGGCGCTGTCAAAAACAAACGTTGAAGTCTGGAAAATAGGCGTACTGAGCGCACCAGTAGAAGGGTCGGGTTGTTGCCCCGCGTGAACGATCTGGGTGTTGAATCCGTAAGTACGACAGTCAGACATGATATCTCCTTTGATTCGGAACAGAACAGCTCACAGTCAAATAGCAATCGCTGTGCCAGAAAATGAAGGTATAGATATCAATGAGATATGTCTTTTTCTGTATTGAAGAGTGGCAGGAATGTTGCCAACTGGCAAGAATCTTTCCAGCGCAATGGTGAGAAAACAGGTGAAGTGCGAGGCGCTACGCAGAGCCGTATATTGCGCAGTGATATGGCAAGTAGGCTACCGTAGAATCAGCGGCAAGCCGGGAATTCCCGGTGAGGCGCAATGTTGCGGGGGCTTGATCCCCGGCGGCATAGGTTGCTGGAAAGAGAAAACCCCCGCACGTTGTTCGGTATAAACCTGGCAACAAAACGGGGGCTAACTTGAACCTGAACAACTCAAGAATAGCCGTGAACAGTTGCCATTGCAACACAGGCGGCTATATGACGCTCGCACAGTTAGGCGTGGCCTTCTGGCACGATTTAGCGGCTCCGATCATCGCTGGCATTATTGCCAGCCTGATTGTGAGCTGGCTGCGTAACAGGAAGTAATGCACCTTGCGGGCGTCTGTCTGCCGTGATGGCAACATGCGCCCGAACCAGGCCGCAGGGGGTAACCTTGCGGCCTTTTTCGGCTTAAATGCAGATAAATCTCGTCGCCAGGTGCCTATCCTGTCGGGATAATGCATGCTGGGAAGTTTTCAGATACCGCCTCTCTTAATACCGCTACGATCGGGTATACTCTGACGGCAGTTTCGTCTATCCGTGGAGAGTCAGTTTGCGTGTCAGTCGCTCGTTAACAATTAAGCAGATGGCAATGGTTGCGGCCGTTGTCATGGTGTTTGTGTTTATTTTTTGCACCGTTTTGTTGTTCCATCTGGTCCAGCAGAATCGCTACAACACGGCTACGCAACTGGAAAGTATCGCTCGCTCCGTCCGTGAGCCTCTGTCGGGCACGATCCTGAAAGGGGATATTCCCGAAGCAGAAGCTATTTTAAGAAGTATTCGACCAGCAGGCGTGGTCAGCCGCGCCGATGTGGTGCTTCCCAATCAGTTTCAGGCGCTGCGGATGAGCTTTATTCCTGAACGCCCGGTTCCGGTTACGGTGACTCGCCTGTTTGAACTTCCGGTACAAATTTCGCTGCCGGTCTATTCTCTTGAGCGTTCAGCGAATCCGCAACCGCTGGCGTATCTGGTGCTGCAGGCGGATTCGTACCGTATGTACAAGTTCGTGATGAGTACGCTCTCAACGTTAGTGACCATTTACTTACTTCTCTCGTTAATACTCACGGTAGCCATCTCATGGTGTATTAACAGATTGATTTTGCATCCATTACGTAAAATAGCGCGTGAGCTGAACGACATTCCCCAGCAGGATCTGATTGGCTATCAGCTGGCATTGCCGCGTCTGCATCAGGACGACGAGATTGGCCTGCTGGTGCGTAGCTACAACCTCAATCAGCAACTGATTCAGCGCCGCAGTGAAGAGCAAAGCGACCATTCAATGCGATTCCCGGTTTCTGAGCTGCCCAACAAGTCGTTTCTGATGGCGCTGCTGGAGCAGGTTGTGAATCGTCAGCAGACTACGGCGTTGATGATTGTCACCTGCGAAACCCTACGTGATACCGCGGGTGTGTTATCCGAGACCCAGCGGGAAATCCTGCTGCTTACGCTGGTTGAAAAGCTGAAGTCAGTATTGGCCCCCAGAATGGTGCTTACCCAGGTGAGCGGCTATGACTTTGCCATCATCGCACATGGTGTGAAAGAACCCTGGCACGCTATTACGCTAGGTCAGCAAGTGCTCACTATCGTTAACGAGCGATTACCGATTCAGGGCATTCAACTCCGTCCAACCTGCAACATTGGGGTGGCGATGTTTAATGGCGATTTGACCGCAGAACAGCTTTACCACCGCGCACTCTCAGCTGTGTTAACGTCGCGTCACAAGGGTAAAAACCGGATTCAGTTCTTTGACCCGTTGCAGATGGAAGAGGCGCAACAGCGTTTGACGGAAGAGAACGATATTCTTACCGCGCTGGATAACCATCAGTTTGCGCTCTGGATGCAGCCGCAGGTGGAGATGTCCAGCGGTAAGGTATTGAGCGCAGAAGCATTATTGCGAATGCAGCAGCCAGACGGAAGCTGGGAGCTGCCAGAAGGGTTAATCGACAGGATTGAGTCCTGTGGCCTGATGGTGACGGTCGGTTACTGGGTGCTGGAGGAGACATGCCGCCAGCTGTCAGCCTGGCAGGAACGCGGCCTGATGCTGCCGCTCTCGGTGAACCTGTCTGCGCTACAGCTGATGCATCCGAGTATGGTGTCGGATCTGCTGGAATTGCTAAACCGCTATCGCATCAAGCCTGGGACGTTGATTCTGGAAGTGACCGAAAGCCGGCACATTGATGATCCTAATGCCGCTGTGGCTATTTTACGCCCGCTGCGCAACGCGGGCGTGCGTATCGCGCTGGACGATTTTGGTATGGGGTATGCGGGCCTGCGGCAGCTGCAGCACATGAAGTCGCTCCCGGTGGATGTACTCAAAATCGATAAGATGTTTGTCGATGGCGTCCCTGAAGATTGCAGCATGATCTCCGCCATCATTCAGTTGGCGCATAGCCTCAATTTGCAGATGATCGCTGAGGGCGTCGAAACCGAAGCGCAACGCGAATGGTTATCACAAGCGGGGGTAGAAGTGGCACAAGGGTTCCTGTTTGCCCGGCCGGTTCCGGCGAATATCTTCGAAGAACGTTATCTGACGCCGAAAAACGCTGATTACAAAAGTTAAAAAAGGTCTCGCTTGTGCGAGCCAGCTCAAAATTTTTAACATTTCTGTATCAATTATGATCCAGGCGCATTTCTGTCATGTTGTGTGGGTGTTACTTTAAGGCCGCAGGTTAAACAAAACCTTACAAGACCTGTGGTTTTTACTTTAAGGACACCCTATGAAAACCTCTATATTCAAAAGCCTTTACTTTCAGGTCCTGACAGCAATTGCCATAGGTATCCTCCTTGGCCATTACTACCCTGAATTAGGCGCCCAAATGAAGCCACTTGGTGATGCTTTCGTGAAGCTCATCAAAATGGTCATCGCACCTGTCATCTTCTGTACTGTCGTGACCGGCATTGCAGGCATGGAAAGTATGAAAGCCGTAGGCCGCACCGGTGCGGTTGCACTGCTTTATTTTGAAATTGTCAGTACGATTGCGCTGATCATCGGCCTTATCATCGTCAACGTGGTGCAACCCGGTGCCGGTATGAACGTCGATCCGGCGACGCTGGATGCCAAAGCGGTTGCGATTTACGCCGAACAGGCAAAAGACCAGGGGATCGTAGGCTTCCTGATGGATATTATCCCGGGTAGCGTCATTGGCGCGTTCGCCAGTGGCAACATCCTGCAGGTATTGCTGTTTGCGGTTATGTTTGGTTTTGCGCTGCATCGTTTAGGTAGCAAAGGCCAGATGATTTTCAACGTGATTGAAAGCTTCTCGCAGGTTATTTTTGGCATCATCAACATGATCATGCGCCTTGCGCCGATCGGTGCTTTCGGTGCCATGGCCTTTACCATCGGTAAATATGGCGTCGGGACGCTGGTGCAGTTGGGTCAGTTGATCATCTGTTTCTACATCACCTGTATTCTGTTTGTGGTTGTGGTGTTGGGCTCGATTGCGCGCGCAACCGGCTTCAGCATTTTCAAATTCATCCGCTATATCCGTGAAGAACTGCTGATCGTTCTGGGCACCTCTTCTTCTGAGT
Source organism: Citrobacter sp. Cb080 (assembly GCF_030334745.1). NCBI lineage: Bacteria > Pseudomonadati > Pseudomonadota > Gammaproteobacteria > Enterobacterales > Enterobacteriaceae > Citrobacter > Citrobacter sp. Cb080. The sequence continues at coordinate 120,872 of NZ_JAOWDG010000062.1, forward strand.
CCGCGCTGCCGCGTATGCTCGATAAGATGGAAAAACTGGGCTGTCGCAAGTCGGTTGTCGGGTTGGTTATACCCACGGGCTACTCGTTTAACCTCGATGGGACATCAATCTATCTGACGATGGCAGCGGTGTTTATCGCTCAGGCCACCAACAGCCATATGGATATCTTCCATCAGATAACCCTGCTGGTGGTGCTCCTGCTCTCTTCAAAAGGTGCTGCGGGTGTGACCGGGAGTGGCTTCATTGTTCTGGCCGCGACTATCTCCGCTGTGGGCCATTTGCCGGTTGCTGGTCTGGCGCTGATTCTCGGTATTGACCGCTTTATGTCTGAAGCCCGTGCGCTGACTAACCTGGTCGGTAACGGTGTGGCAACTGTTGTAGTAGCGAAATGGGTGAAAGAACTGGACCATAAAAAGCTGGATGATGTGCTGAATAATCGTGCGCCGGATGGCAAAACGCACGAAATATCCTCTTAATCTCTCCACTTATGCCCGTAGTCCCTTCCAGGACTGCGGGCGTTTGCGCATAATTAACCCCTGTGCCTGAAACCGCCGATTCGGCGGCGTCGGGATTTTTTCACTTCCTCCGTGACATTTTTATGTTCTTGCGGTCTAACACGAAGTGTTTTTAACGTCATATTCAGAGAGTCCTCTCGCGGGCTGTCTTTTTATTTCCAGGATAGTTGATCAGGGGTTCACATGCAGGGCACAAAAATTCGACTTTTAGCGGGCGGCTTGCTGATGATGGCCACTGCCGGCTATGTGCAGGCAGATGCGCTCCAGCCTGACCCGGCGTGGCAACAGGGCACGCTGGCAAATGGTTTACAGTGGCAAGTTTTAGCCACTCCCCAGCGCCCCAGCGACCGTATTGAGGTTCGCCTGCTGGTCAATACCGGTTCACTCACCGAAAGTACACAACAGAGTGGTTTCAGCCATGCGATCCCGCGTATCGCGCTGACGCAAAGCGGTGGCCTCGATGCTACGCAAGCCCGTTCTCTGTGGCAGCAGGGGTTCGATCCCAGTCATCCCATGCCGCCCGTTATCGTTTCCTATGATTCCACGCTGTATAACCTCAGTCTGCCTAACAGTCGCAACGATCTGCTGAAAGAGTCACTTTCTTATCTGGCGAATATTTCCGGTAATCTGAGCATCACCCCTGAGTCGGTCAATCATGCGCTGAGTAGCGAAGATATGGTTGCAACCTGGCCGTCAGATACCAAAGAGGGATGGTGGCGCTATCGTCTGAAGGGATCGACGCTGCTGGGTCACGATCCTGCCGATCCGCTGAAAACGCCTGTTGATGCGACGAAAATCCAGTCCTTCTACCAGAAATGGTATACCCCGGATGCGATGACGCTGATTATCGTCGGTAACGTAGATGCGCGCAGCGTGGCTGATCAAATCAATAAAACCTTTGGCGAATTAAAAGGTAAACGCGAAACGCCTGCGCCGGTACCCACGCTCTCTCCGCTGCGTGCAGAGGCCGTAAGCATAATGACCGATGCGGTACGTCAGGATCGCCTGTCTATTATGTGGGATACGCCGTGGCAGCCGATCCGTGAATCTGCCGCGCTGTTACGTTACTGGCGCGCTGATTTAGCCCGTGAAGCGTTGTTCTGGCACATTCAGCAGGAGCTCACCAAAAACAATGCCAAAGACATTGGCCTTGGCTTTGACTGTCGGGTGCTGTTCCTGCGCGCGCAATGTGCCATTAACGTTGAATCACCGAACGGTAAGCTGAACGCGAACCTCAGCACGGTTGCGCGTGAGCTGGCCAAAGTGCGCGATAAGGGGCTGCCGGAAGAAGAGTTTAATGCGCTGGTGGCGCAAAAGAATCTGGAACTGCAGAAGCTGTTTGCCACCTATGGTCGCACCGATACCGATATTTTGATCAGCCAGCGTTTGCGCTCGCTGCAAAACCAGGTCGTAGATATTGCGCCTGAACAGTATCAGCGTTTACGTCAGAGCTTCTTGAACAACCTGAGTGTTGAGATGCTGAATCAGGACCTGCGTCAGCAACTGTCGCAAGATATGGCGTTAATTCTGTTGCAGCCGAAGGGTGAACCTGAATTCAATATGAAGGATCTGCAGGCGACGTGGGATAGCATTATGGCGCCGGTTACCGCCGCGGCAACGTCGGTAGAAACGGATGAATCACATCCTGAAGTGACGGACATCCCGCCGGTGCAATAAGGGAATCGTGACCTGCAGGCCGGACGCGACGTTAACGTCTAATCCGGCCTGCCAGAACGCCAGATTACTGCGGCATGGCGTCGCGAGGAATAATCGCCCCGCGATGCTGAATAACGGTGCTTGCCGTCAGGTGCCCGCGTTTTGCGGCATCAGCGGCATCGCCACCGGTCAGACGTACCGCCAGATACCCGGCGCTGAAGGAGTCTCCCGCAGCGGTCGTATCGATAACCTTCTCTTTCGGTAGTTTTACGGCCGGAACGTCGATGAGTTCTTCGCCTGCGATGGAAACCAGGCAAGAGTCTGCACCGCGTTTCACAACCACTTCCTGTACGCCAGCCGCGTGAGTACGGGCAATCACCTCGGCAACCGGTTTTTCACCCCACAGCGCGTCTTCATCATCCAGCGTCAGAAACGCGATATCGGTGCATTCCAGCATTTGCTGATACACCTGCTGGGTCTCTTCTTTACTGCTCCACAGACGTGGGCGGTAGTTATTGTCAAAAATGACCTTTCCACCGTTGGCGCGGCATTCTTGCAGCAGCGACAGCAGCTTGTCACGACTTGCCGGGCTTAAAATAGCCAGGCTGATTCCGCTCAGATACAGATAGTCAAATGTCGCCAGTTCTTCGCAAATAGCGGCGGACTGTTCGCTCTCAAGCCAGAATTTTGCGGCGGCTTCATTACGCCAGTAATAGAAGGTGCGCTCGCCGGTGCTATCGGTTTCAATGTAATAGAGGCCCGGCAGGCGGTTTTCCATGCGTTGGGTTAATGAGGTATCCACATTTTCGCTCTGCCAGGATTCCAGCATTTGTTGGCTAAAACTGTCGGTACCCAGCGCAGTCACATAGTGTACGGAAAGTGCCGCAGCATCGACCTGACGGGCGATATAAACGGATGTATTCAACGTGTCGCCACCGAATCCGCGCTGAACGTCAGCGCCTTTCTGTGACAGCTCAATCATGCATTCGCCAATCACGGCAATCTTTCTGGACATAGTCGTAACCTGCTCTGAAAAAAATTAGCGTTAGTGTGCGCTGTGGGTGTTAAGTGGTCAACTATATTAAAACATCGTTCCATTATTTTTTTGAGCCAGCACGTGTTCTGCGTCGTTTTTTGCCGCTTAGTTTCTATTTTGCGTAGGGCTGAACGTAAAGTTCTTCGCCTGAGCGCCGATAACCTTTGACGAGTCCGGTCAGTCACACTCTTATTTACAGGACATCTCAGATGATAAAGCAGGTTACCCAGCAGCTAATTACGCTCGATGCGAGTATTGAAAACTTGCAGGAGAGACGCTATTGGCTTCAGTGCGAGCGTGCTTACACCTACCAGCCGATTTATCAGACCAACGGACGGCTGATGGCCGTTGAGCTGCTGACCGTCGTGAGCCATCCTGAAAACCCCTCCCAACGTATCGCGCCGGACCGCTATTTCGCCGAAGTGGCCGTACGACATCGTGTAGATGTGGTGAAAGAGCAGCTTGTACAGCTTGAACAAAAAGGGGCGTTTTTCAAAGCCCACGATCTGCTGGCATCCGTGAATGTCGACGGGCCAACGCTGATTGCAATGCGCCAGGATCCCGAAATCCTGAAAATCATCGAATGTCTGCCGTGGCTGCGCTTTGAACTGGTGGAGCATATCCGCTTGCCGAAGGGATCGTCGTTCGCCTCAATGTGCGAGTTTGGCCCGCTCTGGCTGGATGATTTTGGTACCGGAATGGCAAACTTCTCGGCTCTGAGTGAAGTGAGTTACGACTATATCAAAGTGGCGCGGGATCTATTTGTCATGCTGCGCCAGACGCCGGAGGGCCGCAATCTCTTTACGCTGCTGTTACAGCTGATGAACCGCTATTGCCGCGGTGTGATTGTCGAAGGCGTTGAAACGCTGGAAGAGTGGCGTGATGTGCAAAACTCACCGGCTTTCGCTGCGCAAGGCTATTTTCTCTCTCGTCCAGTGCCTCTTGATACCCTTGAAGACGTAATTCTGTCGCTTTGATAAGGATGTAGAACGCCTCCTTTTCCTCTGCTGGACTATCTTTAGGACAGGCAAGGAAGAAAGTAAGGAGGTTAAACATGACGAGAACAGGCAAAATAACCACTTCAGTAATAGGGGTTTTCTTGTTGTTGATCGTCGTACTCATCATCGTGATTGCGACATTTGACTGGAACCGGCTCAAACCGACCATCAACCAGAAAGTCTCTACAGAACTCAACCGGCCCTTCGCCATACGGGGTGACCTGGGCGTGGTTTGGGAACGCCAAAAACAGGAAACCGGCTGGCGTAGCTGGGTTCCGTGGCCGCATGTTCATGCTGAGGATATCATCCTCGGCAACCCGCCGGACATTCCTGACGTCACCATGGTGCATCTCCCGCGCGTTGAAGCCACGCTCGCCCCACTGGCATTGCTGACAAAAACCGTCTGGCTCCCGTGGATCAAGCTGGTCAAACCCGATGCGCGGCTTATCCGCCTGTCGGAGAAAAACAATAACTGGACCTTTAACCTGGCAGGGGATGAAAACCGCGATCCCAATGCGCCTCCATCAGCCTGGTCTTTCCGGCTGGATAACATTCTGTTCGACCAAGGTCGCATCGCCATTAACGATAAGGTGACGAAGTCAGAGATTGAGATCCTGGTCGATCCGCTGGGTAAGCCGTTGCCCTTTAGCGAAGTGACTGGCGCAAAAAGTAAAGAGAGCAACGCCCACATTGAGGACTACGTGTTTGGCCTGAAAGCGCAAGGCCGATATAACGGGGAACCGCTAAGCGGTAGCGGGAAGATAGGCGGAATGCTGGCACTGCGCGGTGAAGGAACTCCTTTCCCGATTCAGGCTGATTTCCGTTCGGGTAATACGCGTGTGGCGTTTATGGGTACGATAAACGATCCGATGAATATGGGCGGGGCGGATCTGCGGCTTAAATTCTCGGGAGATTCGCTAGGGGATTTGTACGATTTGACCGGCGTGCTGCTCCCGGATACGCCGCCGTTTGAAACCGACGGACATCTGGTCGCGAAAATTGACTCGGAAAAATCCTCTGTTTTTGATTACCGCGATTTTAATGGCCGAATTGGCGACAGCGATATTCACGGAACGCTGGCCTATACCACCGGTAAGCCGCGCCCAATGCTGAAAGGGGATGTTGAGTCACGCCAACTGAGGCTGGCTGATTTGGGGCCGCTGATCGGTGTGGATTCAGGCAAAGGGGCCGAGCGGGCCAAACAATCTGAACAGCGCAAAGGTGAGAAGAGCGTCCAGCCCGCGGACAAGGTTTTGCCGTATGACCGTTTTGAAACCGACAAATGGAACGTGATGGACGCTGACGTACGTTTCAAAGGACGGCGTATTGAGCACGGCAGCAGTCTGCCAATCAGCGATCTCTCCACCCATATCATCCTGAAAAATGCCGATCTGCGCCTGCAGCCGCTGAAATTTGGCCTCGCGGGAGGCAGCATTGTCTCCAGCATCCATCTGGAAGGGGATAAAAAGCCGATGCGGGGGCAGGCGGACATCCAGGCTCGCCGCCTGAAGCTAAAAGCGCTGATGCCGGATGTGGAGCTGATGCAGAAAACGCTCGGTGAAATGAACGGTGACGCCAGGTTTAGCGGGAGCGGAAACTCGGTAGCGGCGCTGCTTGGTAACAGCAATGGCAACCTGAAGCTGCTGATGAACGACGGTTTGATCAGCCGGAATCTGATGGAAATTGTTGGCTTGAATCTGGGCAACTATCTTGTTGGACAGATATTTGGTGATGACGAGGTGCGGGTGAACTGCGCGGCGGCGAATCTGGATATTGTTAACGGCGTAGCCCGCCCGCAGATTTTTGCCTTCGACACGGAAAACGCGGTCATTAATGTCACTGGTACGGCGAGTTTTGCGTCGGAGCAACTGGATTTAACCATCGATCCGGAGAGCAAAGGCATTCGTATTATTACTCTGCGTTCGCCGCTGTATGTTCGCGGCACCTTTAAGAATCCGCAGGCCGGTGTGAAGGCCGGGCCGCTGATTGCGCGCGGTGCGGTTGCTGCCGCGCTGGCAACGTTAGTGACGCCCGCGGCGGCCTTGCTGGCGCTGATTTCACCTTCTGAAGGAGACGCTAATCAATGCCGGACCATTTTGTCGCAAATGAAGAAGTGATTTTTGCCGTTGTCGGATGGCGCTAACGCTTCGCTTCTGCGGCCTACATTTCATGCTCAACGTAGGCCGCAGACGGTGCTTACAACCAAAGAATCACAATGATTGATGGCGGGTTTCGTGGGTTAACAGCAGCGCAATCAGCGTTAACGCCGCCATTGATGCCAGATACGTACCTACCGCCGCCAGGCCGTAATTCGCCTGCAGCCATGCGGCAATGTAAGGGGCAACGGAAGCACCAAGAATCGATGAAACGTTGTACGAGAACGACGCCCCCGTGTAGCGCACTTCGGTCGGGAACAGCTCCGGCAGTAGCGCGCCCATCGGACCAAATGTCAAACCCATCAGGCTCAAACCAAGCAACAGGAAGGCGAACACCAGCACCGGATTGCCAGAGCCGAGCAGCGGTTTAAAGGCAAACAGCGCAAACAGAATAATAAGCGTGGTGATGATGAGCATGCTCTTGCGACGACCAAACGCATCGGCCAGCAGGCCCGCCACCGGCACCATGACGCCAAAGCCAATAACCGCCATCATCAGCATCCACAACACTTCATTACGCGGCAGGCCAAGCCCTACAGGCGCCGCGGCGGTGCTGAACGTCATGGAATAGACGGTCATGATATAGAACAGCGTATAGGTCGCCAGCATAATGAACGTGCCGAGGATCGTCACGCGGACATGTTTTGTCAGCAGGGTACCCAGCGGGATTTTCACCTGTTTTTTCGCCGCAGCCACTTTGGCAAAGACCGGGGATTCATGCAGCGAAACGCGAACGTACAGACCGATAATCACCAGCACCGCAGAGAAGATGAACGGTACGCGCCAGCCCCAGCTCATAAACTGCTCGTCGGTCAGCAGCCAGGAGAGCAGCAGGAAAGTGCCGTTGGCGAAGAAGAAGCCGATAGGTGCGCCCAACTGCGGGAATGATCCGTACAGCGCGCGTTTACGCGGCGGTGCGTTTTCCGTCGCCAGTAACGCCGCGCCGCCCCATTCACCGCCCAGTCCTAAACCCTGACCAAAACGCGCCAGCGCCAGCAGCAGCGGGGCGAAAATACCGATAGTTTCATAGCCCGGCAGCAGGCCAATGACAACCGTCGAGATCCCCATAGTGAGCAGTGAGGCAACCAGCGTGACTTTACGCCCTACGCGATCGCCAAAATGCCCGAACACAGCAGAACCGATAGGCCGTGCCACAAAGGCGATAGCAAAGGTGGCAAGGGACTGCAGCGTTGCCGCGGTCGGATCCCCCTGCGGGAAGAAGATATGGGGGAACACGATCACCGCGGCGGTGGCGTAGATATAGAAGTCGAAGAACTCAATGGCAGTGCCAATGAGTGAGGCGACGACGACTTTATTGCGCGAGTTGACCGGGGTGTGTTCCTGTTCGTTGTCGAGCGTTGTGGCTGTTGCTTGCATAATATTTTCTTATTTTTGGTCGAACGAAAGGCCATATTACGCACAGCAAAAGAGACATTTCAATCTGTAACAAACCTTGCGATCGGTCAAAAACAGAGCAAAAAGGGGATAATTTTTAGGCTGGAGATTTCACTTCCATGAAATGCTTCACATAATTTAAAACTTGGATGATAAAACTGGTTTTTGGTTAAACAAAAGTTACGGGCTGGATTTTAATTCTGATAATGCGCAGAATTTCGACGTAAGCATTGGGTTGGCCGGATAAGCGCAGCGTTATCCGGCAGTAAACAAAGATTAGCGGTGGGTTTTCCCCGGCATACGCGGGTCGTCTTTGTACTCCGCTGTGGCAATCCAGGCAGCGCAAAACAGAGTCAGACGGGCGAAGAAGTAGAAGAACGCCATCAAGCCAAGTACGGAACCAAACGCCGCGCCTGACGGCGATTGCACCAGTGATGGCAGCGTGTACGTCATGATCATTTTGATGACTTCAAACCCCAGTGCTGCGATAAACGTGCCGCGAATGAGCGCTTTTTTGCGCGGTCGGTGACGCGGTAGCCGCCAGAAAATCCAGAAGAACAGCAAGTAGTTGGCGAAAATAGAGATGGTCAGGCCGATCAGCCGCCAGGCGGGCTTCAGCCATTCGATGCCGTCGAGATACAGCGCAGAGATAATCATCTGCTGGGCGGAACCGGCGATGGAGGTAATGGACAGCGTAACAATCAGCGCAATCAGTAAGCCAATCAATGAGACAAAATCACGCAGATATTTGACCCAAATTTTTTCCTGATCCTGTGGGGTCCGCTCCCAGACATCCCGCGACTGGGCACGAATAGCTTCGCGCAAGTTTCCCATCCAGTTAATTCCGGAATAGAGCGCGATGGCAAGACCCACCAGACCGACGGTGGTTCGTTGCTGAACGGCGGTATTGATGGTGTTTTTCAGCGTGGAGGCGAGTGTCGGATCGCTGACGTTGAGCAGGATTTTGCTGAAGATATCCTGCAACAGCGTAGGGTGCGAAGCGAGAATAAAACCCGCAGCGGCAAACGACACCATCAGGATAGGGATCATCGACAGAAATGAGAAGTAGGTAATGGCGGCGCCAAACTGATTTCCCATACGATCGTTAAATCTCTCCGCGGCGCGAATCAGATGGGCAATCATGGGCTGGCGTTGAATTTTATCGGCGAAGGTCAGGGCGGTTTTCAGCGCCTGGTTGGTCTTACCGTTGGTTTCTGTATTCTTACGCTCCAGGGTCTCAATTTTTGGGATTGGTGCGTGCTCAAGTTCCTGAATGGGGCGTTTAATCTCTTTTTCCTGCGTCATCAGGGCAGTAATCCTTGTTCTGTTCATTCTCAGGACAGTATAGCTTGTCAGTCCACATAGTCTTTCATCACGCCGGTCAGCCATTCCATAAACAGATGTACGCGGCGGGAGAGGTTACGGCGATGCGGATAGAGCAATGAAACCGGTAATGGTTCGGCGCGATATTGCGGCAATACTTCAATCAGCGTACCGGCGCGCAGGGCATCACGCACGCCCACGCGCGGTACCTGAATAATGCCCAGACCGGCAAGACATGCCGCATGATACGTTTCGGTACTGTTCACCGTCAGCATGCCGCCGGTTTTAACCCATTTAGCACCGTTGTCTGTCGCCACTTCAAAGCCTTGCGCACGTGTTCCCAAATTGACTGAGTAGTGAACCACCGCATGCGAGGCTAAATCCTCCAGGCTTTCCGGATAACCAAAGCGGGCGAGGTATTGCGGGCTGGCGCAGTTAATCTGCGTGAGTTTCCCCAGCGGGCGCGCAATCAGCCCTGAATCTTTCAGCGTTCCCACGCGTACCACACAGTCGAAGCCTTCGCGGATCAAGTCCACCAGGCGGTCGCTGCTGCTAAGTTCGAGCTCAAGCCCTGGATACTGATGCAAGAAGGCCGGTAAGCGGGGCATTACCAGATTTCTCGCCACACCAACCGGCATATCGACGCGCAGCTTGCCGCTGATGCTGGCCGGGTCGCGATGGAATAGCCCATCCAGTTCATCGAGATTGCTCAACAAATCTTTCGCTCGTTCGTAATAGATCATGCCGTCTTGCGTGAGCTGAACGCGGCGGGTTGTGCGGTGCAACAACTGTGTGCCCAGGTGATTTTCCAGGGCCTGGATTTGACGCGATACGCTACCTTTAGGAAGTCCGAGGGTGTCTGCCGCGCGCGAAAAGCTCTCCAGTTCTGCGACGCGGATGAACAACTGCATTGCGTGAATTTTATCCATTCTCATGCCCTATTGTTGTTCTAAATGAAACAGTAATGCGCAGTAAGCGGTATTTATTATTTTTCTACCACCTAATAAGCTTTGTCTCAATCTTCACAATACCTGAAATGAGGTTTCTTATGACGCAACGTATCGCATTGGTGACCGGCGGCGGCCGTGGACTCGGTAAAAACGCGGCGCTAAAGCTGGCGAGTAAAGGCATTGGTGTCATCCTGACGTGGAACAGCAATGAAAAAGAAGCGCAGCAGGTTGTGGATGAAATTCGCCAATCTGGCGGTAAAGCTGCAGCATTACCGTTGAACGTCGGAAATATTTCCACTTTCCCTCAGTTTGTCAAACAGGTGCAGGAAACCCTACAAACGCACTGGCAAAGCGACACCTTTGATTATTTATTGAACAATGCCGGAGTTGGCATTAACGCGCCTTATCCGGCGTTCACTGAAGCGCAATTTGACCAGCTTTTGGACATCCATTTTAAAGGACCTTTTTTCCTGACACAGAACCTGCTGGCGCTGATCAACAACGGCGGACGCATTCTTAATGTCTCGACCGGATTGTCGCGCTTTGCGCTACCGGGTTACAGCGCTTACGCTGCCATGAAAGGGGCGATGGAGGTGTTAACCCGTTATCAGGCGAAAGAGCTGGGAGAGCGCGGCATTACGGCGAATATTATTGCGCCTGGGGCAATCGAGACGGATTTTAGCGGCGGAAACGTGCGGGATAATGCGCAATTGAATGCCTACATTGCATCGCAGACGGCGCTGGGGCGTGTTGGGTTACCGGACGATATTGGCGACGCCATTGCTGCGTTGCTCAGCGATGAGCTGGCCTGGATGACGGCACAGCGTATCGAAGTCTCTGGCGGGATGTTCCTGTAATTGACTGCCTCTTACTTAGCCTTTTGAGCAATCGAAAACTGGCGCGCCATCAGAGGTCAAAATATAGCTGATGGCGTTTGCCGGTATTATTTGGAATCTGATACCGCGATCGCGGTGCTGAAAGAGATCGGGGATAAACGTTCTGAAGAGTTCATTCTTCTTCGGGAGTGGATTTGTTGCATCAGAAACCATGATCACCTTCCCATTCTCATGTCCGTATGATCATTTAATGCGATATTTTGTTTTGTAACATATTTGTCTGTTATCGTGAGTTCCTTATTTTTAGCTAAGAATATAAACTTTGGATTATTAATATTAGCAATCCAGTTTTGAACATCAAATATTAAGGATTTTCTGAATATTTGATCCCGATTTTGATCCTTTGTGTGATTCTTTGGTTTCAGCTGTAATTATTTATAACGTCTGCTTCTTTCTTCTCCGTCTATCGGTAAAATGGCCTCCGCCAAATGGTGACTTCATATTTTGCCCCTCGGATAATACCCTTCCGCGTGTTAAGGCTAATATCTTATTCAGACGGAGATAAATAATGCAGTTAATAATGTTTGACAGGCAGTCAATATTTATTCATGGAATGAATGTAATTTTGCAAGAGCGTATTCCAGGAGTGAATGTTCAGGGTGTCAGTCAGGCAGATGATCTTTGGCGGACGCTGGAAGACAATCCTGATGCACTGGTAATGCTGGATGGAGATTTTGACGCTGAGTTCTGCCGTAGCTTGCTGCAACAGATAGCAGAGCGCTTTGCGAAGGTAAAAGTGCTGGTAACCGCAACGGACTGCCGTAAAAAATGGCTACAGGAAGTCACGCAATTAAACGTGCTGGCCATTGTTCCGCGCGACTCTGATGCGGAAACCTTCACGCTGGCACTCAATAGCGTCGCGATAGGTATGATGTTTATCCCCAGAGATTGCATCACAGCGACCGAATGTGGCGGGCAAAATATCAGATTGCTCAGCGCGCGTCAGCGGGAGATTCTGACGATGCTGGCCGCCGGAGAATCTAATAAACAAATTGGTCGATTATTAAATATCAGCACCGGAACGGTAAAAGCCCATCTTGAATCGCTGTATCAGCGCCTGGAGGTAAAAAACCGTACGCAGGCGGCAATGATGCTAAACGACACCCTATAATGGGAAAATATTTCACAGTCAGACTGTTTCTGGCTGTGAAATAGCCCCCGGCCAGAATTCAGCACTGCAAAACCGGCTAATCCCCACGCTGAGCATCCATGCAATTAACGCTTCCTGTTGAAACCGATCTTGTATTTGCGGCATTTCCTTATGGATGAATGCCTCGCAGATATTTATATCCGCGAACAGCAATGTTTCGGCTTGCATCAGAATAATTGGGGCATCAAAGGATTCATCTGCGGTGATTTCGTGCCCGTAGCCAATGACCCAGATCCCCTTTTTGTCCTGATACTTTTCCAGCGACAGGCCCTGCCATTGCTTAATAAATGCGATACAGGCGGGCGTGAACTGCGTCGAATGTAGCGGCATAATAATCTCTGTACAAAAAGACCTATTTTAAGAAACACACCCCGTTACGCCAGCCGCCATCCAGCCATTTTTTACAGCAAAACGCCTGATGGCTTGGGCGGCTGATATTCATGTTTTAACAGGCCGAAAATCCAGTCATCATGCCAGGTTTGATGTAGCCAGTAGCTTTCTCGCAGCGTGCCTTCGAGAATGAACCCGACCTTTTCCAGTAGACGCCGTGAGGCATCGTTTCCTGCGGTGACGCAGGCCGTCAGTCGGCGTAGTCCTCCGGCGGTAAACGCATAATCGCAAACGGCATGCAGGGATTCAGCGCCATAACCTTTGCCCTGCGCCTCGGGAGTGAGCAGAAAGCCGACCTCGGCACATTCATTTTTATCCTGAATATATCCGGTTACCCCAAGCGGTACGCCCGATGCCTTATCGCACAGGACCAGGCACAGCCAGTGTGGACTGCCGGGAGACCATTCAGGCAAGCGGGAGTCAAAGACTGTCCGTATCTCCTCTTCGGTACGCGAGTCAGCGACAAAGCGCATCACATCTGCGTTCTGCTGTAACGTTAAGAAAAACGCCCAGTCGTCATGTGTGAGCGGGCGGCAGATCAAACGCGAGGTTTTCAGTACAGGCACAGGCTTATCTCCAGAATAATTTTCAATGATTGTGCGGAAGTCACTGTAAAACATATTTATTTGCTATATGAATGTGTTTTAGTCTGTGGCGGCACAGCGCTGCATTTAAAAAAGATAACTACACACCATTGTGAGGCCGCACTTTTTGGGTCCTTTTAGGGAAGATAATGACCAATAGCGCGTTACAGGCGACATGTACACCATTCGAACATTGTTTGGGGATAATCCGGCAAGCCTCGGTAGAAATTTTGCTGATGCTTGGCGTGCGCGTCGCAGAGGGTAAAGATCCACGCTGGTTTCTCGAGCAGCTTGACCAGGCGCGATTGAATCTGGGAGGTTGGGGTGTTGTCGCCAGGCGGTTGCAGATGAATGACGCGCAATTGAGTCAGTTCACGTTGCGGCTACGCCATCTTCAGCAGAGCGTGCCGCAATATGAAAATGGCCAGGACGTCAGTGAAAATCAGCTGATTTCTGCGCTGCGCTTTGTCGCTTCTCTGGAACAGTTGCGCCAGCAACAGCCCCTCCTGAAGTATCCAACCGAGATTGAACGTGCAGAGCCGGATGCGCAGATGCGGGCGCAGCGTCAGCTTCGCGCAATAGAATTAACCCTCAAATCGCTGATTGCGCGGGTATGGCCGGATCAACATCCGCTCAACAGCTTCCTGAAACAGCACTTTGGCGGTGAACGTCTGCGTCGCTGGTTAAAGCTGGGAGAAAGTCGGGATGCGCTGGACGGCATGATGTTTAGCGAACTGGCGCTGATGGTTGTCGATAAGAAGTTATTCGTTCGGCATTTTAGCGAGATTTTTAACGATACCTCGGTGCTCATGTCGTTTGTTGAGCCACGTATCACGCTGAGGATGTTCCTGGATGACTGCCGCCTGGCCCGTAACTGCGTTATCGCGCAGCAGCCGCTAACCTCAGTACAACTGCTGTTGCTGGATTGTCAGTACCGACAGATTACTCACCCTGTGCAGCGGGCATTTGGAGAACGGCGTACGCGCATTAATCCTGCGTCGTATCTGGAGTCCGATGAGGCGATGGTTCGCCAGTTTTGGGAAAGCGCAAAGCAAAAAGACGAGCAGGCGGGGGGGCGATAAACAGGAAATCGCAGACAGTATCGATCCGCCGGAGAAGCGGGCCAGGCGCACGGCGGAAGAACGTGAACAGCTGATTTCCGGCATGTTGTGGGTAGCGGTCGGCGTGATGGTGCTGGTGATTTCGCTGGGCGCGTTCTGGTTATTCACTTCGCCAGCGCCACAAGCGTCTTCCGGGCTATCCGTTGAAATCGTGCAGGAGGAGCCACGGCGTGATGCCCCTGGTGCGCGGGAGTCGGTGACCCGAATGGGCATCACCTGGGATGCCTTTAACATGCGCGCGGCTATCGAGCGCAACGACACCCGTGTGACGTCACTTTTCCTACAGGGCGGGATGGACTGGAAGCTGGCGTGGACGGAGCAGGCATTCTCGGCAGGCAATACCGAGGTGTTGAGGCTGCTGCTGCGTTACCCTTCGCAGATGAGTGAGAGTAAGCCATGTCGGCAGTTTATGACCACGGTCAGCCATGCGATGGCGAATGGGGCGTCACTCACATCGCTGCATAAAAGCTATCTGCAAAGTTTTTGCTCGGTGCCGGCGGTTGTCGCGCGTCAGCAGTATAACCTTGAACAGGCCGAGCTACGCGTTCGCGCGCAGCCAAGCCCAGAGAACAAGAAATGGCAAAAAATTCACGCCGAACTGTACGATGCGATTAACTGACGGTCTGATAATTCAGACCGTCAGCTGCTAGGGGTCGCCATACAGACCGATGAGTCGGCGCACCACGCCATTGGTCCAGCCAAAGCCGTCCTGTAACGGATATTCTCCGCCGCCGCCTTTGCGCGGCGCGGCGTCGGCGATGTGGTATTTTTCGATAAGCTTGTGGTGTTCCTGATAAAAGAGATTCACCGTTTTCAACCAGTTACGGGCGATTTCATCCCCGAGATGGTCGTCGCCGTAAAGTTTGAAACCCTGGATCGCCATCCACTGCAGCGGCGCCCAGCCGTTGGGTTTATCCCATTGCTCACCCGTTTCATGCTCCGTGGCTAAAATCCCTCCGGGGGTAAGCAGGCGACTGCGGACCGCATTGGCAAGTCGGTCGGCTTGTTCATGCGTTGCCATGCCGACATACAGCGGCACAATACTGGCGGCAGAGAACAGGGCCATTTGTTCGCGCCGCCAGTCGTAATCGCGATAGCAGCCGTTTTCATCGTCCCAGAGATAGCGATTAACCGCATCGCGGCGGTCATTGGCTTTCTGGCGAAACTGCGCTTCAGTTTCTTTGTCGCCTTTCAGTGCGGAAATATTGGCGATAGTGCTCTCCAGCTTGTAGAGGAACGCGTTCAGATCAATAGGGATGAACTGAGTGGTGCGTATGCTGGCAAGACGGCCTGCATCGCGTAGCCAGCGCGAGGAGTAATCCCAGCCGGAGGCCGCGCCCGCGCGCAAATCCCGATACACTTCATTGGGTGGGCGACCCGAATGCTTGGCGGTCTCGACGTCTTCAAGCCACGACTCATCGCGCGGCGTATCACGATCGTCCCAATAGCGGTTGAGCAGGGAGCCGTCCGACATTCTGATCACGTGACGGTAGGCCTGGTTGAGTACCAGGGAATCTGCGCCATCCATCCAGAACGCGTACTCCATTTTTAGATGATCAAGGTAACGACGCGCACCGCGTACGCCATCCTCTTCAAACAGTTCGACCATCAGCGCAAAGACCGGCGGCTGCGAGCGACTCAGGTAGTAAGTACGGTTACCGTTCGGGATGTGACCATAGTTTTCAATCATCCAGGCAAAGTTATCCGCCATACATTTCAGCAGATCTTCGCGACCGCTCTCCGCCAGACCCAGCATGGTGAAGTAGGAATCCCAGTAGTAGGTTTCACTAAAACGTCCGCCGGGCACAATATATGACTGCGGTAACGCCAGCAGCGAGGACCAGGGAATGTGGTCCTGTGGTTCGCGCGTCAGCACCGGCCACAGTTGATCGATATGCTGTTTCAGCGAATTTGCCGGGTCAGAAACATATTCACTGGAGGGCGTTTCCGGGAGCCAGAAGTGGTTCTCGACGAAGCGTCGCAGATCAAAGTCGCGGTGGCGTTTAACCTTGCGATAGCGGATCAAAATATCCAGCGGATCCATTTTCGGCGCACAGTCGGGGAAGGTTTTGCTATCGGCAAACAGTTTCGACGACTGAACGTGTTCGAACAGCTCGAGGTAACGATCGGCGGGAGTTAACGCATCTGAAGCGGGTAACCCTTCAATCATCTCTGGTTCAGGCTCCGCCTCAATCATTTCATCCAGCTTTAACTCGCACGGATCCATTTCATAAAGCAGATCAATGTCGATCGTCATTTCTTCAGAAGGGACGTGGGGTAGTTTCTGGTTGAGCATAATGCGAAAGACCTCCGATGGACGTTGAAAGATTAAGGCTATTGCCCGCTCGTCAATTAAGCGTAGACATTCGCTTCGGTATCTGGTGAGTAAAGCGTGCGGTCGATCACATTTTAGTGCTGCGCAATATCCAAAAAATAAATCTATCCCAATGAAAATAATGAATAATTCCGAATTCTGCACAACCTGAGGATATTCTATTTTCAGAACATTCGATTGCAACGAGGTGTGAACACAACCTGGTAACGTTTAACTCTATAATAGGCACAGGCTATTCTATCGATAGTTCTCCTCCATGTAATTGCTTGATACTTATCAAAATAGTAATCCCCTCATTTCCTATGATGGTCAGGTCTGACAAAGACTGTCTATTAATTATTCTAATTTTCTGGGTCACAATAACTCACAACGGTGAGGGTAAAATAATGAAAATCATTACCCGTCTTACCGTGATTGCCATAGCTGGCGTCGCGATTTGTTATTTTGGATTATCCGGTTATGTGTGGTATCACGATAATCAACGGAGTAAACAGGCTGATGTTCAGGCCTCTACGCTGGAAGAAAATAATAAAGTACTAGGGTTCTTACGTGAAAAAGGATGCGATTATTGTCACACTCCTTCGGCTGAATTACCTTTCTATTCTTCTTTTCCCGTCGCTAAGCAGTTGATGAATTACGATATTCAACTGGGATACAAATCATTCAATCTGGAGGCCGTTCGTGCGGCGCTGGTCGCGGATAAACCCGTTTCGCAAAGCGATCTGAATAAAATTGAGTGGGTGATGCAATACGAGACCATGCCGCCGACGCGTTATACCGCACTGCACTGGGCTGGCAAGGTAAGCGATACGGAGCGAGCAGAGATCCTGGGCTGGATTGCGAAACAGCGTGAGCAGTACTACGCCAGTAACGATACTGCCACGCAGCATCGTAATGAACCTGTACAGCCGATACCGGAAAGCATCCCGACCGATGCCCGCAAAGTAGCGCTTGGTTTTACGCTTTACCATGACCCGCGTATTTCCGGCGATAGCACGATTTCTTGCGCGCACTGTCACGCCCTGAATGCGGGCGGCGTGGATGGCCGGAAAACGTCAATCGGTGTAGGCGGCGCGGTTGGCCCTATCAATGCGCCAACGGTATTTAACTCGGTCTTTAACGTTGAGCAATTCTGGGATGGCCGTGCGCCAACATTGCAGGCGCAGGCCGGTGGTCCACCGTTGAACCCTATCGAAATGGCGTCTAAATCCTGGGATGAAATTATCCAGAAACTGGACAAGGATCCGCAACTTAAGCAAGAGTTCATTGCCGTTTATCCGCAGGGATTCAGTGGGGATAATATTACCGATGCGATTGCTGAGTTTGAGAAAACGCTGATTACGCCAAATTCGCCGTTTGATAAATGGCTGCGTGGTGATGAAGCGGCCTTAACCGCTCAGCAAAAACATGGCTATCAGTTGTTTAAAGATAATAAGTGCGCGACCTGTCATGGCGGTATTATTTTAGGCGGACGTTCATTTGAGCCATTGGGGCTGAAAAAGGACTTTAATTTCGGCGAGGTCACTGCTGCAGATATTGGCCGCATGAACGTCACCAATGAATTACGTGACAAGCTGCGTCAGAAAGTCCCTGGATTGCGTAACGTTGCGCTGACTGCGCCTTATTTCCATCGCGGTGATGTGCCTACGCTCGACGGCGCGGTAAAACTTATGCTGCGTTATCAGGTGGGTAAAGAACTACCGCAGGAAGATATCGACGATATCGTGGCATTCCTCGAAAGCCTTAATGGGGTATATACACCGTATATGCAGGGTAAATAATGTCTCTCAGGTCCAGATTCGGACGTAAAAAAACCGACTTCACGTCGGTTTTTTTACGCTTCAGCCCGAGTTGGTGGTTCTGGCCGAAGTGAGAGTTCCATCATCTAACGCTTCAATCGTATTACCTTACCGGTAGTATTGCAAGAATACGCTGGTTGTTTTGATTAAAATAACTGTATACTTATCCAGTTAGCTCTGAAGCATTTTCATTCCGGACGCGCGCTAAACGCTTTCTAAGTCCTGATCGGCTGTACGGGTGGTGCCGTTGGCCGATGCTCTGGCCGGAGTGAGAGTTCCATCATCTAACACTGGGACATGCGCCGTGACAGGCAATGGATGAGTAAGCGGATGCATTCTCACTCCATCTGATGGAGAAAACGGGTGATTGATAAAGCAATCATCGTTCTGGGAGCGTTAATCGCGTTGCTGGAGCTGATCCGCTATCTGCTGCAACTGCTGAACTGATAGCGGAAACGTAACTAAGGGCAAAGAGCTAACCCCTCTTTGCCCTTTAACATTCCTGAAGCGCGATTAACGCATGGTGACAAACTCTTCAGATGCCGTTGGGTGAATGGCAACGGTGTTATCAAAGTCTTTCTTGGTTGCGCCCATTTTCAGAGCGACCGCGAAGCCTTGCAGCATTTCATCCATCCCAAAACCAATGCCATGAATACCGACAATCTTCTCTTCCGGACCGACGCAAACCAGCTTCATGCGGCACGGCTGACGGTGGGTGGTGACAGCGGTATACATCGCGGTAAACGATGATTTATACACTTTCACCTGATCATCGCCGTGCTGTTCGCGAGCCTGCTGCTCGGTCAGGCCCACGGTACCAATAGGCGGATGGCTGAAGACCACGGTCGGGATGTTGCTGTAGTCCAGATGTTCGTCCGGCTTGTTGTTAAACAGACGCTCGGACAGACGACGGCCCGCGGCAACGGCAACCGGCGTCAGCTCAACGGCCCCGGTGTTATCGCCGACGGCATAAATACCCGGCACGCTGGTGTTCTGGAATTTATCAACGACGATGTAGCCTTTTTCGTTGGTTTTCACGCCAGTAACCGCCAGGTTGAAGTTGTCGGTGGCAGGTTCACGACCGATCGCCCAAATCAGGCAATCTACCGTTTCGCTACGACCATCTTCCAGTTGCAGGGTCAGGCTACCATCAGCGTTTTTAACGACCGCTTTTGGAATCGCGTGAGTATGCAGAGCCGGGCCTTCGGCGTTCATCACCTCAACCAGCGTGTCGACGATCATTGGGTCGAAGCTGCGCAGCGGCGCGTGTTTACGCACGAACAGATGCGTTTGTGCACCCAGACCGTTAATTACGCCCGCCAGTTCAACGGCGATGTAGCCTGCGCCAACAACGGCTACGCGTTTTGGCAGCGCGGGCAGCTCAAAGAAACCGTCGGAGTCGATACCGTATTCCACACCCGGAATGCTCGGATGGCTCGGGCGACCACCGGTAGCAATCAAAATATGATCGGCAGTAATGGTTTCACCGTTCACTTCAATGGTTTTGGCATCCACAAAGCGGGCAAAGCCTTTAATCACATCGACATTATTTTTGCCCAGCACGTTGTCGTACGAGGTATGAATGCGATCAATATAAGCGGTGCGCGTGGCGATCAGTTTATCCCAATCGAATTTATTGATGGTGGTGTCGAAACCGTAATCCGGCCCGTACATGTGGATTGCTTCGCGGACCTGTGCGGCATGCCACATCACTTTTTTCGGTACGCAGCCAACGTTAACGCAGGTGCCGCCTAGCTCTTTAGCTTCAATCAGCGCGCATTTCTGGCCGTACATTGCTGCACGGTTAATGGAGGCAATACCACCGCTGCCGCCGCCAATAGCGATGTAATCATAGTGCTTGGTCATGACCGCTCCTTCATGTTCATTGTAGGGCGGAGAAGCGTTACGCCATCCGCCAAAATATTCGCGATTGTATACCTGAAATTAAAAGGTTCCACCGATGACTGCGATTACTCCGGCACGATCCAGCTTACCGACGTATGACCGGTTCCTGCCGGAACCAGTTTGCTGTGCAACCACGGCAGGACACTGTTCATCTGCTGCTCCAGCTTCCACGGCGGGTTTATTACAATCATACCGGACGCCGTCATGCCGCGCTGATCGCTGTCCGGACGCACCGCCAGCTCAATCTGCAGAATTTTGCGGATACCGGTGTCTTCCAGGTCGTGGATCATGCGTTTGATTTGCTGGCGCAGAACTACCGGATACCACAGCGCATAGGTGCCGGTTGCGAAACGCTTATAGCCTTCGTTAATACCGGTCACCACCGCCTGGTAGTCGCTTTTGATTTCGTAGGGGGGATCGATAAGGATCAGCCCGCGACGGGAAACCGGCGGTAATTTTGCTTTTAGCTGCTGATAACCATCGGCTTTGGCCACGCGTGCGCGCTCATCTTTCTGGAATTCGCCGCGCAGCAAAGGAAAGTCGCTCGGGTGCAGTTCCGTTAATTGCAGGCTATCCTGTTCTCGCAGCAGCTGGCGAGCAATTAATGGAGAGCCGGGGTAGTAGCGCAGTTGGCCGCTACGGTTGAAGTGCTTCACCACGCCAATGTAGGGTTCCAGTTCGGCAGGCAAATCGTCCTGCTGCCAGATACGGGCGATCCCTTCCAGATATTCACCGGTACGTTCGGCATGCTCACTGCTCAGCTGATAACGGCCTGCGCCAGCATGGGTATCCAGATAGAGAAACGGTTTTTCTTTCTCTTTAAGCGATTCGATGATCAGGCTCTGGACGGTGTGTTTAAGGACGTCGGCGTGGTTGCCAGCGTGATAACTGTGGCGATAACTCAGCATGGGTAAACGTGTTCCAGGTTATAAACGTAGGCCCGAAAACAGCGCAATATCGGGCGAAAATAAAGCGTATCACCACAGTATACAGAAAAGTCGTCACTGCCGCGAAAGCGCAACGCCTGGCATTGAAATCCTCTACACTTAACCCCATTGTACAAATTAATATGCACAGCGCCGGATACGCGCTTCATTCACTCTTTTCAACAGGACCGCGCTAATGACCAATCCATTGCTGACCCCCTTCGAACTGCCGCCATTTTCTAAAATTCAGCCTGAGCACGTCGTGCCTGCCGTGACTAAGGCGCTGAACGATTGCCGCGAAAACGTTGAGCGAGTGGTTGCGCAGGGCGCGCCGTACACCTGGGAAAATCTTTGCCAGCCGTTGGCGGAAGTTGACGATGTGCTGGGGCGTATTTTCTCTCCGGTTAGCCACCTGAACTCGGTGAAGAATAGCCCGGAATTGCGCGAAGCCTACGAACAAACGCTGCCGCTGCTGTCTGAATACAGCACCTGGGTTGGGCAACATGAAGGTCTGTACAAAGCGTACCGCGACCTGCGTGACGGCGATCATTACGCCACCCTGAACACCGCACAGAAAAAAGCGGTCGATAACGCGCTGCGCGATTTTGAGCTTTCTGGTATTGGTCTGCCGAAGGAAAAACAGCTGCGCTATGGTGAGATTGCCACCCGCCTGTCTGAGCTGGGCAATCTCTACAGCAATAACGTCCTCGATGCCACGATGGGCTGGACTAAGCTGGTGACTGATGAAGCGGAACTCTCCGGCATGCCGGAAAGCGCGCTGGCGGCTGCAAAAGCCCAGGCTGATGCTAAACAGCAGGAAGGCTACCTGTTAACGCTGGATATCCCAAGCTACCTGCCGGTGATGACCTACTGTGATAACCAGGGGCTGCGTGAGGAGATGTATCGCGCTTACTCCACTCGCGCGTCTGATCAGGGGCCAAACGCTGGTAAATGGGACAACAGCCCGATAATGGAAGAGATCCTCGCGCTGCGCCACGAGCTGGCACAGCTGCTGGGCTTTGAAAGCTACGCTTTTAAATCTCTGTCCACCAAAATGGCGGAAAACCCGCAGCAGGTACTCGACTTCCTGACGGGCCTGGCGAAACGTGCCCGTCCTCAGGGCGAGAAAGAGCTGGCTCAACTGCGCGCCTTCGCGAAAGCGGAATTTGGTGTCGATGAGCTGCAGCCGTGGGATATCGCTTACTACAGCGAGAAACAAAAACAGCACCTCTATAGCATCAGCGACGAGCAGCTGCGTCCATACTTCCCGGAAAACAAAGCCGTTAACGGCCTGTTTGAAGTGGTTAAACGTATTTACGGTATTACTGCTAAAGAGCGCACTGATGTTGACGTCTGGCACCAGGAAGTACGTTTCTTCGAACTGTATGACGAAAACAACGAACTGCGCGGCAGTTTCTATCTTGACCTGTATGCCCGTGAACATAAACGTGGCGGGGCGTGGATGGACGACTGCGTCGGCCAGATGCGTAAAGCCGACGGTACGCTGCAAAAGCCTGTTGCCTACCTGACCTGTAACTTTAACCGCCCGGTGAACGGCAAACCCGCGCTTTTTACCCACGATGAAGTGATCACCCTGTTCCACGAGTTCGGCCACGGTCTGCACCATATGCTGACCCGTATCGAAACCGCCGGTGTTTCAGGTATCAACGGCGTGCCGTGGGATGCGGTCGAACTGCCGAGCCAGTTTATGGAAAACTGGTGCTGGGAGCCCGAAGCGCTGGCATTTATCTCTGGTCACTTTGAGACCGGTGAGCCGCTGCCCAAGGAGTTGCTGGATAAAATGCTGGCGGCGAAAAATTACCAGGCGGCGCTGTTTATTCTGCGTCAACTGGAGTTTGGCCTGTTTGATTTCCGTCTGCATGCGGAGTTTAACCCACAGCAAGGGGCGAAAATCCTCGAAACGCTGGCGGAAATTAAAAAGCAGGTCGCCGTGGTGCCGGGACCAACGTGGGGCCGCTTCCCGCATGCCTTCAGCCACATTTTTGCTGGTGGCTATGCGGCGGGTTACTACAGCTACCTGTGGGCCGACGTGCTGGCGGCGGATGCATTCTCTCGCTTTGAAGATGAAGGGATTTTCAACCGTCAAACCGGACAATCGTTCCTCGATAACATTCTCACCCGTGGTGGTTCTGAAGAGCCGATGGAACTGTTCAAGCGCTTCCGTGGCCGTGAGCCGCAACTGGATGCAATGCTGGAGCATTACGGGATTAAAGGCTGATTATTCACGTGAAAATCTGCTTAGTAGATGAAACAGGCGCCGGAGACGGCGCCTTATCTGTTCTTGCCGCCCGCTGGAATCTTACGCACGATGAAGATAACCTGATGGCGCTGGTGATGACACCGGAACATCTGGAACTGCGCAAACGTGATGAGCCCAAACTCGGCGGTATCTTCGTGGATTTCGTTGGCGGTGCGATGGCCCATCGGCGCAAATTTGGCGGTGGTCGCGGCGAAGCAGTGGCGAAGGCGGTTGGCATCAAAGGCGATTACCTGCCGGATGTGGTTGATGCGACTGCAGGGCTGGGGCGCGATGCGTTTGTGCTGGCCTCAGTAGGCTGCCGCGTGCGAATGCTGGAACGTAACCCGGTCGTGGCGGCGCTGTTGGATGATGGCCTGGCGCGAGGGTATGCTGACCCGGAAATCGGTCCGTGGCTGCAGGAACGTTTGCAACTGATCCACGCTTCAAGCCTGACGGCGTTAACCGATATCACGCCGCGTCCGCAGGTGGTGTACCTCGACCCGATGTTCCCGCATAAGCAGAAAAGCGCGCTGGTGAAAAAAGAGATGCGCGTGTTTCAGTCGTTGGTGGGGCCGGACCTGGATGCGGATGGGCTGCTGGAGCCTGCGCGTCAGCTAGCCACTAAACGTGTGGTAGTGAAGCGCCCGGATTACGCACCGCCGCTGGCGAATGTCGCCACGCCGAACGCGGTAGTTACGAAAGGGCATCGGTTTGATATTTACGCGGGGACTCCTGAATAGCCTTTCCACTTAACTCGATCATGGGTGGTGGTCATCATAATGCTCCCAAATCTTCGGATGTTGGCGCTTATTTAAAAATAAGCGCCAATGATATTAGCTTATTCACCTAAACCATTTTCGATTTCGGCGCTAAGTTTTTGTAATGCAATTTGGGCATCTTCACCCAGGAATACGATATTGACTTCATGGCCTTTTTTTATACCCAGGGACATGAGAGCCATTAGACTCTTTGCATTTACGTATTTATCACTTCTTGCAAGATTTGCGATCTTAACTTCACATTTAAAGGGTTTTAATGTCGCAACCAGGTTTGCTCCTGGACGAGCATGTAGACCATGCTCATTTTTTATGATGAAACGAGCATTGCAATTGGCATCAGGCATCATAATTAACACTGTGTCGTTGGAATTAAATTTTCAGCATCCAGCGCTAAATATTGCTGTGCAACATTAAGCGTCACAGGGTGATTTTTAGGTAAGCCAATGATTTCGGCAGCGGTAGTCAGCAATCCCATTCGTTGCATTTTCTGTTGCAGTTTGACAGAGGCTTGATCGTCTTCGGCATAATAAGCAAGGCCGCAAGCGATCGCTTTTGTGAGGGGGGTGTAATCGAGGTCGTGTTTAAGACAAAGTTGCACGACACCCATTAAGCGATCCTGATAAGCCAATTTCCGAATAGGATCATAGGCGACACGATGAATCGAATCCGGGAGTTCGTTTTTAGCTTTAGGTAAGTACTCCAGATCTTTTAATGCTTCACGCGTGATTTGTGGGTATTCGGTCATTACCGCAGTAATTGTGACATCGTGTACCGCATTGGCCAAATCTGAAACCTGAGGATCGGCTGAGGCATCAGGAATGGTTTTGTAACCTTTCAGGTGTCCATACCAGGCGGTAGTAGCGTGAGGGCCATTGATGGTAAATACTTTGATGTCTTTAAGCATTTCCAGATGTTCGCGTGGCTCTAGCCATTCCACACCACTGATGTCGTTATAAAGAGGAGTTTGAATGATCAATGAGGCAACGGCGGTGCTGTCTATCTGGGTTGCGTAGTGCGTTTTGGCATCGGTGGAGCGTCTGACAATTGAGTCGCGGATCGCTACGTGGGTGTCGAACCATTGACGCGCTTCAGCAGATGGGATTGCGTCACGGTACCAGCCTTCAATATCTTTAATAATATGATTTTTATTTGTCAGGCAAATTAATGACATTTTTTTGTTTGGGTCGATATGATATTGATGCTCAAAACATTTGCCAAGATACTGAGCGGATTCTGCAAAATCCTCTGGATAAAGTGGACACATAATGACAGACGACTCAAGAAAGTCATTCATGACAGAATAGTTGTCATCGGTCAAAAAAGCATTAAAGTTGGTGATCTCGTGTAAAATGATGCCATCAGTACGAAAAACCTGAACGGTATATTTGTTTTCACGGTTCAGTTCATCAATAACTCTTTGGTCTTTATCCAGAAATGTTATATCCCAGCCAGCATTGTCAAATGTTTCGCCCACAAAGCCTTTACCAAGGCGGCCAGCGCCTATAATTAATACGCGTTTCATTATAACTCCTCATATTATTAGATATCCTTGCTCGTGAATATATGATTTATATCCTTGAGTGAGGACACCACGAAATTAGATCTGGTCTCAAGTTTTTCTTCGGTTACAAGAATGGCAACTTCATTAGAGACTTCAGCCATTTTTTGTTTGGTATAACACTCATCCAGATCGGGAATAGTTACACCGACTTCACTGTCAACATGCGCAACACCCATAAAGTATATATCCGGGCGAATAGCATTTAATTCGCGAATAGTTTCAGCACCAATTAAAACCAAAGAGTTTTTATAAAGCCTGCCCCCTAATCCTATAACCTCTACATTCTTGTAATCACTTAATAAATGCAGAATAGGGATGTTATTAGAAACAACAGTGTATTTTAAATCTTTGGGTATTAGCTTTATGAGTTCGTAGTTAGTTGTTCCTCCGTCAATTAAAATGACGCTATTTTCTTTAATTAAATGTACGGCTTTCTTTGCCAGCTTTACTTTCTCATTGGTGTTCAGATCCTGCCGGACATTAAACTCAGTGATGGCAGGCCCGACGCGTATTGCGCCACTATGAACACGATGAATTACTCCTTGATTCGCAAGCTCATTTAAGTCGCGTCTTATGGTGTCCTCAGAAACCTTAAGACGCTCACTTAATTTACTGACAACAATCTTTTTCTCTTTCTCAAGTATTTGAAGAATAATATCTTGTCTTGCCGCTTTCATCGTAATGACTCATTTTATTCAGAGAATAATGAGTATATCTTAGATGTTTAGCACTTGTAAAATATATTCTATAGAGTTAGCGGTTCGTAATGCCTGAACATTCTTTTCTTCAATGCAAATTAAGGCGATTTTATTTAACAAGTCCATATGTTCGCCTTCTTTACCCGCGATACCTATGGTTATATAGGCAGTATTTCCATCACCAAAGTCTATACCGTCAGGAAACTGTACTAAAGAAATGCCTGACTTAATGATTTCGCAATCTGAACCATCCGTACCATGTGGTATTGCTAAACCATTGCCTAAATAAGTTGAAACAATCTCCTCTCTGAGTTTCATTCTCTGAACGTATTTATCTGTCACATAGCCATTCATTTTCAGAATATTTCCAGTAAGGGTTATAGCTTCAAATTTATCGTTGGCATGTGCATTAAGAATAAT
The DNA here is from genome assembly GCF_030334745.1 of Citrobacter sp. Cb080. Lineage (NCBI taxonomy): Bacteria > Pseudomonadati > Pseudomonadota > Gammaproteobacteria > Enterobacterales > Enterobacteriaceae > Citrobacter > Citrobacter sp. Cb080. Next base: position 147,725 of record NZ_JAOWDG010000062.1, read on the forward strand.
GTTCTCGGGGATAAAGATGTCACTCATGCTGGCACCTCTTCATGGTTTTCATGATTATGCGATTTTATAAACGCAACTGTTTCGTCATAATCACTCAACTTAATAAAGTTATTAACGGTCATAAACACAGTATCGGTGTTTTCACAGCTTAATTTTGCGCGCTCAAGGAGCCCAGATAAAGTAATTACCATATCGTAGTCTCTACCCACTCGGTTTGCTGAATCGTTAATAACCTTAATATAGCCGAGCCCTTCTTCTTGTAGTCGTTTACGTAGAACAGAAGCGCCCATTGCGCTAGAACCCATCCCGGAATCACATGCGACCAATATACGTTGCACCTTTTTTACGCTGGTATTGGATAAGCCTGGGACAAAATCAGCCACAGATTTAACCTGACGCCGGTGATGCTGCCAACTTACTGATTTAGTGTATGATGGTGTTTTTGAGGTGCTCCAGTGGCTTCTGTTTCTATCAGCTGTCCCTCCTGTTCAGCTACTGACGGGGTGGTGCGTAACGGCAAAAGCACTGCCGGACATCAGCGCTATCTCTGCTCTCACTGCCGTAAAACATGGCAACTGCAGTTCACTTACACCGCTTCTCAACCCGGTACGCACCAGAAAATCATTGATATGGCCATGAATGGCGTTGGATGCCGGGCAACCGCCCGCATTATGGGCGTTGGCCTCAACACGATTTTCCGCCATTTAAAAAACTCAGGCCGCAGTCGGTAACCTCGCGCATACAGCCGGGCAGTGACGTCATCGTCTGCGCGGAAATGGACGAACAGTGG
>NZ_JAOWDG010000063.1:0-152933 GCF_030334745.1 Citrobacter sp. Cb080
TGATCTTGACCCTCCATCTCCGAACAGCTTTTGTATCTTAAGTTAACGATGTCCGCTGCCGCCGGTATTCCCTCGGGGAGTGATATCCCAGCGCGCTGTGCGGGTGGTTTTCATTGTAATGCGTGAACGCTACTGCAAGGTTTCGCAGTGCTGTTCTCACATCCGGTTTTGGCATGAACGCGATATAGTCTTCTTTCATCGTTTTCACGAACCGTTCGGCCATGCCATTACTCTGCGGGCTGCTCACCGCTGTTGTGCAGGGCTCCAGATTCAGCTCTCTCGCGAACCTCCGCGTTTCATACGCGGTATACGCTGAACCGTTATCCGTCAGCCACTGCACCGCTGTGTCGGGCAACCTGTCGCCGAAGCGCTTTTCCACCGACCTCAGCATCACATCCTGCACGGTCGAACTGTCATAGCCTCCCGTGCTTGCTGCCCAGTCTATGGCCTCACGGTCGCAGCAGTCCAGCGCGAACGTTACCCGCAGTTTTTCGCCGTTGTCGCAGCCGAACTCGAAGCCATCTGAACACCAGCGCATATCGCTTTCTGCCACCGCTATCTTGCCCTTATGTTCACGCTTCGGTCGCTCTGGTTTGTGATGCAACAACAACAGGTTATGCTCACGCATTATCCTGTAAAGCCGTTTGGCATTCACAGGTAGCTGTCCCTCTGTGCGACGTTGCTTGCGCAGGATGCCCCACACGCGTCGATAACCATAACTCGGCATATCGCTGATAATGTTGAGGATAGCCGACAGTATTTCTGCGTCTGCTTCTTCATTACGCCGGTTACAGCGCCTGTCCTGCCAGTCGGCAGAACGGTTAATCCGCAGTGACAGTTGCGCACGCGACACGCCCATGGTCCGGCAGACCATGGCTATTCCCCGTCCTTTGGCAACAAGGGCGCGTGCGCTATCCATTTTCGCGACTGACCGTACTCCACGGCTTCTTTCAGGATCTCAACTTCCATCGTCTTCTTGCCCAGAAGGCGCTGAAGCTCCCGGACCTGCTTCAGAGCAGCAGTAAGCTCAGAAGCAGGAACGACTTCCTCTCCAGCCGCAACGGCGGTGAGGCTGCCTTCCTGATATTGCTTCTTCCACTTAAACAGCAGGCTGGGCTGGATACCATGCAGGCGGGCGACATGGGAGACATTCATACCCGGCTCCATCGTCTGCTGGATAATGGCGATCTTCTCCTGAGGAGTTTTACGTTTACGGACTTCTTGCCCTAACAGGATCCCGGTCATCTCAAAATTGGCGTTAGTGTTAGACATATATTCAAGCCTATCTCTTATCTGGAGATACAGCTACTGTCCGGTGTTTCAGGGGGCTACATCAAAGTAATCCCAGAGGCCAATGATTCTTCAGGTTTATCGGCTACGGTAGGCGCATAGTGGTTGTCTGGACGCATGGAGTTAACAATCTGTTGGTAATCAGAATGTCGCTGATCCATAAAGGCTATATGTGCATCGCAATAGTGTCTCCAGAGGAGGTCATACTGTGAAGCCACATTATCGATTTCATCCTCCATACCCGTAAGATCAAACTGGCTACCAAGTTGTTCTATAACTGAATCTGTCGATAGCGGCTCAACATCTTGTTTGAAGGTTCCATCAAGTAGCAATCCAACATCAAGCGCAATACGTTTTTCACGGGCCAATGAACCTGATTTTCGCAAGGTACTACGTACTGTAGAGGGGATTTTTTTCGCTGCGGCATAAAAACCTGCCTGAATTTCAAGCAAATACTTATCAATATCATCTTGCTCTAACTTCTTCATTTTCTGCACTATATCCATTAATAGCGTTGGTTCCATCTTGGACGATTTTACAAGAGAAATAAACATAGAGAGGCGAGAAGATATAAATCTTGCTCTGTTGGCTGAATCGCTACCCAAAGACATGCGAAAGAATCGGCCTGTAGATAGCCTGAAATGAAGGCAGTAGCGATTGCCACGCTTAATAATATTCGGGATGGAACAACCGTTGGTATGTCTCGTTTGTATCACAGTCTGTGTCACATTTTCACCTATTAAGGCCTGAGACACACCAACGTATTGTTTTAGAAGAAGTTGAAGCTGACCGATAAGCCGGGTTCTGTCGTGGACAGTCATTCATCTAGGCCAGCAATCGCTCACTGGCTCAAGCAGCCTACCCGGGTTCAGTACGGGCCGTACCTTGTGAACCCCTATTTGGCCTTGCTCCGGGTGGAGTTTACCGTGCCACGGACTGTTACCAGCCGCGCGGTGCGCTCTTACCGCACCCTTTCACCCTTACCTGATCCCACTTGCGTGGGCCATCGGCGGTTTGCTCTCTGTTGCACTGGTCGTGGGTTTCCCCCCCAGGCGTTACCTGGCACCCTGCCCTATGGAGCCCGGACTTTCCTCCCCTCCGCCCGTCTCCCCCGAAGAGGACGACGACGAAGCGGCGACTGTCTGGTCAGCTTCGGCGCGCAGTATAGAGGGTTTGCGGGGCATTGTCACCCCGCACTGCGCATTCCTATCGCCAACGTGGCGGCGATGTTTCTTGAAGCGCGATAAATATTATCAAATGCCCCACGAAAGGCCTCTTCCAGCGTGCTGATGGTGGTTAATACGCTAAACACCGCATCGATACCATATTGATGCACCACCTCCACATCGCGCGTCAGGCTGCCGCCAATACCAATTACCGGCTTGTGGTACTTCTTCGCGACATTCGCCACACCCACCGGCACTTTGCCGTGAATGCTCTGGCTGTCAATCCGCCCTTCTCCGGTCACCACCAGCGTACAGTCATGAATATGCTCTTCCAGATTGAGCGCCTGGGTCACAATCTCAATACCACTGCGCAACTCCGCACCTAAAAAAGCCATTAATGCGGCGCCCATTCCGCCAGCCGCACCAGAGCCAGGAACGTCTTTCACATCAACCCGCAGCGATTTTTTAATGATGTCGGCATAGTGAGACAGATTGCGGTCCAGTTCGATAATGCGTTCTTCCGTCGCCCCTTTCTGCGGGCCAAAAATGCGCGAAGCGCCAGTATCGCCGGTAAGTGGATTAGTCACATCGCAGGCCACGCGAATTGAGCAGGTTTTTAAGCGCGGATCCAGGCCCGATATATCGATGGTGTTCAGACTCTCCAGGCTTCCACCACCGTTGCCAATCTCTGTCCCGTTGGCGTCGCAGAGTTTCGCCCCCAGCGCCTGCACCATACCCGCGCCGCCGTCGTTGGTCGCACTGCCGCCAATACCAATAATGATGCTCTGCGCACCGCTATCCAGCGCCTGCAAAATCAACTCCCCGGTGCCACGCGACGTGGTGACTAACGGGTTACGCTTTTCAGGAGGAACTAACGCCAGACCGCTGGCTGCCGCCATTTCGATAAACGCGGTTTTACCATCTCCAGACATGCCCCAGCAGGCATTCACTTTTTCGCCCAGCGGCCCTGTCACCCACGCTGAATGTTCACTCCCCTGCGTAGCGGCAATCATGGCTTCGACCGTTCCTTCACCGCCATCGGCAACCGGGACAGAAACATATTGCGCATCGGGGAAAATTTCCCGAAATCCTTTTTCTATTGCCTGAGCTACCTCGGTGGCAGAAAGGCTTTCTTTATAAGAGTCTGGGGCAATTACGATTTTCATAGTTATGTAGCCTGACAGTGCCGCGCAAGGCAAGAAATACAGGGCGCGCATCCGCGCCCTTCTTGTTAGCGAGTGACTTCCACTTTCGCCAGTTTTTCGTAGTAGCATGCGAGTGCGCTATGATCGGCGGTGCCCAGCCCATCAGCGCGTAGCGCCTGCATCATCTCCATGACTGCAGCAGTCAGCGGTAACTGAGCGCCAACGCCATGAGAGGTATCCAGCGCGTTCGCCAGATCTTTAATATGCAGGTCGATACGGAAACCCGGCTTAAAGTTTCTGTCCATAACCATCGGCGCTTTCGCATCCAGTACGGTGCTTCCCGCCAGCCCACCACGGATCGCCTGATACACCAGATCCGGGTTTACGCCCGCTTTGGTCGCCAGCGTCAGCGCTTCCGACATTGCCGCAATGTTCAGCGCCACAATCACCTGATTCGCCAGCTTGGTGACGTTACCCGCGCCGATATCACCGGTATGTACCACGGAACCTGCCATAGCTTTCATCAGATCGTAATATTTGTCAAAAATCGCTTTATCACCGCCAACCATCACCGACAGAGTACCGTCGATAGCTTTCGGTTCGCCGCCGCTTACTGGCGCGTCCAGCATATCCACGCCTTTCGCTTTCAGCGCGTCGCTGATTTCACGGCTGGCTAACGGCGCGATGGAGCTCATGTCGATCAGCACTGTCCCCGGTTTCGCCCCTTCAATAATGCCGCCCTCTCCCAGCGCCACTTCTTTCACATGCGGAGAATTCGGCAGCATGGTGATGATCACATCGCACTGCTCGGCAATATCTTTCGCCGTAGCGGCGGTTTCTGCGCCTGCGGCAATTACTTCCGCAATGGATTCCGGGTTACGGTCAGCAACCACCAGCGAGTAACCTGCCTTGAGGAGGTTTTTACTCATTGGTTTACCCATAATACCGAGGCCAATAAAACCAACTTTCATTGTCATGTCTTTATCTCTCTCTACTGTCGAGGGTGGTTATTTCTTAAAAGAATCAGCCAATTTTTGCGTGGCTGAACGGAACACGCCAAGATCGCTGCCAACGGCAACAAACGTCGCGCCCCACTCCAGATAACGACGCGCATCCGCCTCTACCGGGGCCAGAATGCCGCTTGGTTTGCCGTGTGCTTTCGCGCGGGCAAAAATGTGCTGGATAGCTTTCTGCACATCAGGGTGTGATGCATTGCCGAGGTGGCCTAACGCCGCAGCCAGATCGCTTGGGCCGACGAAGACCCCGTCGACGCCTTCTGTCGCCGCGATTGCGTCAACGTTATCAACGCCCTGCTGACTTTCGATCTGCACGATGATGGTGATGTTCTTATTCGACTGCGCAAAATAGTCCGGTACGGTGCCAAACATATTGGCGCGATGGGATACGGACACACCGCGAATACCTTCCGGCGGATAGCGGGTCGACGCCACGGCGTTCACCGCCTCTTCCTCCGTCTCCACGAACGGGATCAGGAAGTTGTAAAATCCGATATCCAGCAGGCGTTTGATAATTACCGGCTCGTTGGTCGGTACGCGCACTACCGGCGCGCTGGCGCTGCCTTTCAGCGCCATCAATTGCGGGATAAACGTCGATATGTCGTTCGGCGCGTGTTCGCCGTCCAGCACCAGCCAGTCAAAACCCGCCAGGCCTAAAACTTCGGTACTGATTGGGCTGGCTAATGCAGACCAGCAGCCAATCTGAATCTGTTGCGCCGCGAGAGCCGCTTTAAACTTATTCGGAAAAATCGTGTTATTCATCGCTTACACCTTTGTTTATTTCTGCAATTCCATACGTTTAATGTCACCGACAATAAACAGGTAGCAAACCATTGCCATCAGCGCCGAGCACCCTACAAACATCAGCGCAGCATTAAATGAGTGCAGCTCGCTCACCAGATACCCAATCACCAGCGGGGTGACGATGGAAGCCACATTGCCAAATACGTTAAATACCCCACCGCACAGACCGACAATCTCTTTCGGCGCAGTATCGGAAATCACCGGCCACCCCAGCGCTCCGAAGCCTTTACCGAAGAACGCCAGCGCCATCAGTGCCACCACCAGGGTGGTGTTATCGGTGTAGTTACACAGAATAATGGTCGAGGCGAGCAGCATTCCGAGCACAATCGGCAGCTTACGTGCCAGAGTGATGCTGAAGCCACGTTTAATCAGATAATCAGAGAACACGCCGCCGAGTACGCCACCGGCAAATCCGCACAGCGCAGGAATCGAAGCCACCAGGCCCACTTTCAGGATCGACATGCCTTTTTCCTGTACCAGGTAAATCGGGAACCAGGTGAGGAAAAACCAGGTAATTGTGTTGATAAAATACTGTCCGAAGAACACGCCGAGCATCATACGGTTAGTGAGCAACTGCTTGATATAATGCAATTTAGGACCGCCTGACTTCACATCACCCGGCTTTTTATGGTCCATATCCACGACCGCGCCGTTTTCAGAGATAAACTTCAGCTCTTCTTGCGACATACGCGGGTGATCGGTTGGGTTATGAATAAACTTTACCCACAGCCCGGTGAGCACAAAACCAATCACGCCCATCACGGTAAAGACATGTTCCCAGCCCCAGGCGAAGGTCAGCCAGCCCAGCAGCGGCGAAAACAGCGCCAGAGAGAAATACTGTGCGGAGTTAAAAATTGCGGACGCCGTACCGCGCTCTTTCGTCGGGAACCAGGCCGCCACGATACGGGCATTCGCCGGGAAGGACGGCGCTTCCGAGAAGCCCAGCATAAAGCGCATGATGAACATTGAAATACCCGCCCAGGCCAGCGGGAACATGTCTACAAAGCCCTGCAGGAAGGTAAACAGCGACCAGAAGAACAGGCTGTAGGTGTAGACTTTCTTTGAACCGAACTTATCCAGCAGCCAGCCGCCGGGGATTTGCATTAACAGGTAAGCCCAGCCGAAAGCGGAGAAAATGCACCCCATAGAGATGGCACTGAGCTGTAACTCTTTCGCCACTTCCGTGCCGGCAATTGACAGCGTTGCACGGTCCGCATAGTTAACGGCTGTAACGATAAATATTATCAGCAATATTAAGTAACGGGTGTGCGTGCCTTTCTTTTTCTCGACAACTGTATCCAGAATCATTCTAATTACCTCGGGTACATTAAATTTTTATTATTATTGGGTAGATATTCCTGGTGATAAATTACTGATAATAAGAACGCATAATAATTTATCAGACGCTATGAAACCGTGATTTAGTATAATCAGCAGCGCAACGTTAATCATTGTGCAAGCGCTCATTAAACATGCGTTATTAAAATAATGTTTTGGGCACATGCACACATGCATGGGCGCTAATGCACACATTTACGTATTGCTACCCCTGGTGGGGCGGCCTTGCTGAGTTTAAGTGATCATCATCACATTCTTGGCGATAAACTCCTGACATTCTTATTTCACGATACCGAATCTTTATTACTTATAATTAGATTCAAAATATAAATATCCACACTATTATCACCACCTTGTTGGAGAATACTGGACAATGGCCGACATCGAAATCAGACAAGAATCGCCAACGGCGTTTTATATTAAAGTTCACGAAACAGATAATGTGGCGATAATTGTCAATGACAATGGTCTGAAAGCTGGGACGCGTTTTCCAGACGGACTGGAACTCATTGAACATATTCCTCAGGGACATAAAGTGGCGCTCTTGGATATTCCTGTTCGCGGCGAAATCGTGCGTTATGGCGAAGTGATAGGCTATGCCGTTCGCGATATCCCACGCGGCAGCTGGATTGATGAATCAATGGTTGAGCTACCCAAGGCCCCGCCGCTGGAGACGCTGCCGCTGGCAACCAAAGTGCCAGAGCCGCTGCCGCCTCTTGAGGGTTACACCTTCGAAGGTTATCGCAATGCGGACGGTAGTGTCGGCACCAAGAATCTGCTCGGTATTTCCACCAGCGTGCACTGCGTGGCGGGCGTGGTGGATTATGTAGTGAAAATCATTGAGCGCGATCTGCTGCCCAAATACCCGAACGTTGACGGCGTGGTCGGACTCAATCATCTGTACGGCTGCGGCGTGGCGATTAATGCCCCAGCCGCCATCGTGCCGATTCGTACCATTCACAATATTGCGCTAAACCCGAACTTTGGCGGTGAAGTGATGGTCATTGGACTCGGCTGCGAAAAACTGCAGCCAGAGCGCCTGCTGGAAGGCACGCACGATGTGAAAAGTATTCCGGTCGACAGCGCCAGCATCGTCAGCCTGCAGGATGAAAAACACGTTGGCTTTCAATCGATGGTTGCCGATATTTTGCAGGTGGCCGAACGCCATCTGGCAAAACTCAATCAACGCCAGCGTGAAACCTGCCCGGCGTCAGAACTGGTGGTCGGCATGCAGTGCGGCGGCAGTGATGCGTTTTCAGGCGTGACGGCCAACCCGGCGGTCGGTTATGCCTCCGACCTGTTAGTACGCTGCGGCGCCACTGTAATGTTCTCTGAGGTTACCGAAGTGCGCGATGCCATCCATCTTCTGACCCCACGTGCGATTAACGAAGAAGTAGGTAAACGCCTGCTTGAAGAGATGGCCTGGTACGATAACTACCTTGATATGGGCAAAACGGATCGCAGCGCCAACCCTTCTCCAGGCAACAAGAAAGGCGGTCTGGCAAACGTGGTGGAAAAAGCGCTGGGTTCTATTGCCAAGTCTGGCAAGAGCGCGATTGTCGAAGTCTTGTCGCCGGGTCAACGCCCAACCAAACGCGGCCTGATTTACGCGGCTACACCCGCCAGTGATTTTGTCTGCGGTACGCAGCAGGTCGCTTCCGGGATCACCGTGCAGGTGTTCACCACCGGTCGCGGTACGCCGTACGGCCTGATGGCCGTGCCGGTGATAAAAATGGCGACCCGTACCGAGCTGGCCAACCGTTGGTTTGACCTGATGGACATCAACGCAGGCACCATCGCCACCGGCGAAGAAACCATTGAAGACGTGGGTCTGAAACTGTTCGAGTTTATTCTCGACGTCGCCAGCGGGCGTAAGAAAACCTTCTCGGATCAATGGGGACTGCATAACCAACTGGCGGTGTTTAACCCGGCGCCAGTGACCTGATTATCCACGTTTTTTCTTCATGAGCATGCCTTCTGGCATGCTTTTTTTTCGCCATATACTTTCGCAACCCTCCCTTTTCTTTCGAAACTTTCATTTATCAGATCGAAATCACAAAAAAACGTTACGAAACCCTATACTTTATTTCGAAGAAAGCAATCGAAAGACTTCGGAGGAAGTATGTTTATCATCTCAAGCAAAATGATGCTGAAGAAGGCACAGCGAGAAGGCTATGCCGTACCGGCGTTTAACATTCACAACCTGGAGACCTTACAGGTTGTCGTGGAAACAGCAGCCGAACTACGCTCTCCGTTGATCGTCGCCGGCACGCCTGGCACTTTTAGCTATGCCGGTGTCGGTAATATCGTTGCAATCGCCAGTGAACTGGCAAGATGCTGGAACCATCCTCTCGCCATCCATCTCGATCACCATGAAAGCGCCACCGATATTGAAGAGAAAGTCGCTACTGGTATTCGCTCCGTCATGATCGATGGTTCCCATCTGCCGTTTGTCGACAACATTGCGTTAGTTAAACACGTAACAGATTACTGCCATCGCTATGACGTTAGCGTTGAAGCTGAGCTGGGACGGTTGGGTGGACAAGAAGATGACCTAATCGTGGACGGAAAAGATGCGCTTTATACCCACCCAGAACAGGCTCGGGAGTTCGTGGAAAAAACCGGTATCGACTCACTGGCGGTCGCGATTGGCACGGCTCATGGTCTGTATAGCACTGAACCTAAACTGGATTTTGAACGGCTAACAGAAATTCGTCAGTCCGTTGATATTCCACTGGTTCTACATGGCGCATCCGGCCTGCCAGCACATGATATTAAGCGCGCCATCTCTTTAGGGATCTGCAAAGTCAACGTCGCTACCGAACTCAAAATCGCCTTTTCTGGCGCACTCAAAACCTATCTGAGTACACATACCAATGCGAATGACCCACGGCATTACATGATGCCAGCAAAAGCCGCCATGAAAGAAGTGGTACGTAAAGTCATTGCCGACTGCGGTTGCGAAGGAAAACTATAAGCAACTGATTAATATGAATTGTATGAATTCTGGCAAAGGTCTGTTTTAAAGCTGGATCACGAAAGCTGCTTTTACCCTTTGCCTTCAATCCAAAAATATTATGAAGATAAACAAAAGATATCGGAGATAGAAGTGAAAGAAATAATCTCTCGTCATAAAGCAGGTGAACATTTAGGTATTTGTTCTGTTTGTTCAGCACATCCGTTGGTCATTGAATCCGCATTACGCTTTGATCTCAATACGGACAGTAAAGTTCTGATCGAAGCAACGTCTAATCAGGTTAATCAGTTTGGTGGCTATACCGGGATGAAACCCGCCGATTTCCGTGATTTTGTCTATGGCATCGCACAAGAAATTGGCTTCCCTCGAGAAAGACTGATCCTGGGGGGCGATCACCTCGGCCCTAACTGCTGGCAAAATGAAGTAGCGGCAGAAGCGATGGAGAAATCCGTAGCCTTGATTAAAGCTTACGTCGCCGCAGGATTCAGCAAAATCCATCTTGATGCTTCAATGTCCTGCGCTGACGATCCGACACCGCTAGACCCGATGGTTGTTGCTCAGCGAGCAGCCATACTTTGCCAGGCAGCAGAATCAACAGCAACCGAAGAACAGAAACGCCAACTGACTTACGTGATTGGCACTGAAGTTCCCGTACCTGGTGGAGAAGCCACCACCATCGGTACCGTTCATGTCACACGCGAAGAAGATGCCGCCCGGACACTGGAAACCCATCAGGTTGCCTTCAGTGCATTAGGGCTTGAAGAAGCGTTAACGCGCGTAATCGCCATTGTGGTCCAGCCCGGCGTCGAATTCGATCACACTCAAATTATTCACTATCAGCCACAAGCTGCAAAAGCGCTTTCCGCCTGGATCAAAGAGACCCCAATGGTCTACGAAGCGCATTCTACCGATTATCAAACCCGCCAGGCATACCGTGCGCTGGTACGCGATCACTATGCGATTTTGAAAGTAGGTCCAGCACTCACCTTCGCTCTGCGTGAAGCTATTTTTGCCCTTGCGCAAATGGAAAATGAACTGGTATCTCCGGAGCAAAGAAGCCGGGTATTGGAAGTGATTGACGAAGTTATGTTGAATGAACCGGACTACTGGAAAAAATACTATCGCCCAACCTGGAGTCAGGCGATGGTTGATATTCACTTCAGTCTCTCCGACCGTATTCGTTACTACTGGCCGCATCCCCGCATTCGTCAAAGCGTAGAGAAATTAATAACCAATCTTAATGACGTCGCTTTACCACTGGGGCTAATTAGCCAGTTTATGCCCGTGCAATTTGAGCGTCTGTCTGAAGGAACGTTAACCGCGACGCCACACAATCTGATTATCGACAAAATTCAGGACGTTCTGCGCGCCTATCGCTTTGGTTGCGCACCAGCACTTGCCTGAAATCAGGAGAATATATGAGCCAACTTTTTGTCCGAACAGGAATCAACTTTAGCTCGTGTCAGCATGCGCTGACACATATTGGGGAGGAGATTCTGGCCAAAGGGGTCGTGCACGAAAGTTACCCGCAGGCCCTGATTGAGCGTGAAGCAACCTTTCCAACTGGAATAGCGCTGGAACGTCATGCCGTTGCGATTCCACATTGTGAAGCTGTTCATGCTAAATCTCCTGCTATCTATCTGATTCGCCCGGATACACCGGTCAACTTTCAACAAGCGGATGATGATGAAGAGATCGCAGTCTCTTTAATTATCGCCTTAATCGTTGAGAACCCGACGGCACAACTGAAGCTCCTGCGTCGTCTGTTTAGTGAGCTACAAAACCCGAACACCATTGAAGCATTACTGAATGCGCCCGATGCAGAACTGGCAATGCTCTTTCGGGAAAAAATCCTTGAGTCTGAGCTCTGCGCTCAGATTTGATAACAAACTGATAATAAAAGGAATACCCTATGAAACGTAAAGTAATTGTGGCCTGTGGCGGTGCTGTAGCAACTTCAACAATGGCTGCGGAAGAAATTAAAGAACTCTGTGAAACCAACAATATACAACTCGACCTGGTTCAGTGTCGTGTAACAGAAATCGAAACCTATATGGACGGCGCAGACCTCATTTGTACCACGGCTCGCGTTGACCGTACATTTGGCGATATCCCGGTGGTTCACGGCATGCCTTTTGTCTCAGGCGTGGGTATCGAAGCATTGCAGCAAAAAATCCTGACCATCCTCGTGGGGTAACGCCATGTTTAGCGAAATAATGCGTTATATCCTCGATTTAGGTCCAACGGTTATGCTGCCGTTAGTGATCATCATCTTCTCAAAATTGCTGGGAATGAAGCTCGGGGATTGTTTTAAATCTGGTCTGCATATCGGGATTGGGTTTGTCGGCATCGGCCTGGTAATCGGCCTGATGCTGGACTCTATTGGACCTGCCGCAAAAGCAATGGCAGAACAGTTTCAAATCAACCTGCACGTCATCGATGTCGGCTGGCCTGGTTCATCACCGATGACCTGGGCTTCGCAAATTGCGTTAATTGCGATTCCTGTCGCCATTGGGGTGAATATCCTGATGCTGGTTACCCGCATGACCCGTGTGGTGAATGTCGACATCTGGAATATCTGGCATATGACGTTTACCGGCGCCATGTTGCATCTGGCGACCGGTTCATACTGGTTGGGCATCCTCGGTGTGGTTGTTCATGCCGCCTTCGTCTACAAACTGGGCGACTGGTTTGCCAAAGACACGCGCGACTTTTTTGGTCTGGAAGGCATCGCCATTCCACATGGTTCCTCGGCATATCTGGGCCCGATAGCGGTCCTGGTTGATACGATCATTGAAAAAATCCCAGGTCTGAACCGGATTCATTTCAGTGCGGATGATGTACAAAAACGCTTCGGCCCCTTCGGAGAACCCGTCACCGTCGGTTTTGTGATGGGGTTAGTGATCGGCATGCTGGCAGGGTATGACGTTAAAGCTGTGCTCCAACTGGCGGTGAAAACAGCTGCCGTTATGTTGCTCATGCCGCGCGTCATTAAACCGATTATGGATGGACTCACTCCCATTGCAAAGCATGCTCGCAAGCGCCTGCAGGCAAAATTTGGTGGCCAAGAGTTCTTGATTGGCCTGGATCCTGCGCTACTGCTCGGCCATACGTCAGTGGTTTCCGCCAGTCTTATCTTTATCCCGCTGACCATTCTGATTGCCGTTCTGGTACCAGGAAACCAGGTTCTGCCATTCGGCGATCTCGCGACCATTGGTTTCTTTGTCGCCATGGCGGTAGCCGTTCATCAGGGAAACCTTTTCCGCACGCTGATCTCCGGCGTCATCATCATGGGTATCACCCTGTGGATAGCCACGCAAACCATTGGTTTACATACCCAGCTAGCCGCCAATGCGGGCGCATTGAAAGCTGGTGGCATGGTGGCTTCAATGGACCAGGGCGGTTCCCCAATCACCTGGCTGCTAATCCAGCTCTTCACCTGGCAGAACGTGGTGGGTTTCATCATTATCGGTGCTATTTACCTGTTGGGTGTACTGCTGACCTGGCGTCGGGCGCGTAATTTCGTGGCGGCTGAAAAAGCGGCAGCCATAACAGAAAGCCAGACCGCATCTTAATTTCTGGGGAGCATTTGCTCCCCTTCACTTTTCTGGAGACACTTATGAAATCAGTGGTTATTCACGCTGAGGGCGACGTACGCGTTGAAGAACGTCCCATACCACAACTACAAACTGATGAAGATGTACTGGTCAAGGTGGTCAGTTCAGGGCTTTGCGGCTCAGATATTCCCCGAGTCTTCAATCATGGCACTCACTATTATCCAATCACACTTGGGCATGAGTTCAGTGGCTATGTTGAGTCTTACGGCGCGGGCGTAACCGATCTACAACCCGGAGATGCCGTTGCCTGCGTACCGCTGCTCCCCTGCTTCCACTGTCCTCAGTGCGAGCGTGGATATTTCTCATTGTGTAAGCAATATCAGTTTGTCGGATCGCGCAGCGAAGGCGGCAATGCAGAATATGTGGTGGTAAAACGCGCCAACCTGTTCCGCCTGCCTTCAGAAATGCCGATTGATGATGGCGCATTCATTGAGCCCATTACCGTTGGCCTGCATGCTTTTCACCTCGCTCAGGGATGCGAAGGCAAAAACGTGATCATCGTTGGTGCAGGTACTATCGGTTTACTGGCAATGCAATGTGCTCGCGAACTCGGCGCAAAAAGCATCACGGCGATTGATATCAACCCGCAGAAGCTGGCGTTAGCAAAAGAACTGGGTGCAACCTATGTGTTTAACAGTCGGGAGATGAGTACGACCAAGATCCACTCCGGTCTGGAGAACATTCAATTTGACCAACTCATCCTGGAGACCGCGGGAACCCCACAAACTGTTACTCTGTCGATCGAAATTGCCGGACCTCGCGCTCAACTGGCATTAGTCGGTACGCTGCATCACGATCTGGCGCTAGCTTCAGGTGTTTTTGGGCAAATATTGCGTAAAGAGTTAACCATCCTTGGCAGTTGGATGAACTATTCCAGCCCATGGCCTGGAGAAGAGTGGGAAACCGCTGCCCGTTTACTCACGGAGAAACGCTTACAGCTTGAGCCGTTAATTGCCCACAGTGGTGATGCCGACAGCTTTGCCAGCGCCGTCAAGTCACTCAATGGCGCGCCGATGCAGGGGAAAATTCTGCTCAAACTCTCCTGACCCAACGAGCCAGCAACCTGCGCTGGCTCACATTTACTTTCGAAATTTAGCGTTCACCTTTCGCAATCCTTCGATTAAACTAGTGGCAGTCAAATTATCAGGCAAATCAATATGAACTCATTTGAGAGAAGGAATAAAATTGTCGACCTGATTAATACGCAGGGTAGCGTACTGGTAATGGATCTTTCGAATACCTTTGGTATTTCTGAAGTAACCATTCGCGCTGACCTGCGGTTATTAGAAGAGAAGGGTCTGGTCACCCGTTTTCATGGCGGTGCGGCAAAACCAGGAAGCCATCTGGCTGAAGGTGACAATCAGGAAGTATTATTAGAAGACCGGTATCAGCTTGCCAGCGATCCCAAAAAGCGGATCGCTCAGGCTGCAACGGCAATGGTCGAGGAAGGAATGACCGTGATTCTGGATAGCGGAAGCACTACCTTACTGATCGCTGAGGCGCTAAACCGAAAAAGTAATATCACAGTTATTACCAATAGCCTGCCCGCTGCGTTTACATTATCGGAAAACAAAGACATTACGCTGGTCGTCTGCGGCGGCACGGTGCGTCACAAAACTCATTCAATGCATGGCACTATCGCTGAACGTTCCCTTCAAGGGATAAGCGCAGACCTGATGTTCGTTGGCGCCGACGGGATTGATGCCACTAATGGTATAACGACATTCAACGAAGGCTATTCGATTAGTAGCGTGATGGCTGCTGCGGCACATAAGGTTATTGCCGTACTGGATGCAACAAAATTTAACCGACGAGGTTTTAATCAGGTACTTCCAATGGAGAAGATTAACTGCGTAATAACCGACGACAGTATCAGCAAACAGGATAAATCAGCGCTGGCCAAAACAGGGGTTGAACTGCTGGTCGTTTAAATTACCCTCCATAGCCCCCCTTTCGTCGCGCCAACGCGTTGCAGTTTGCCTTTTAGCTGCAACGCTTTCAGATAGCGTTCTACAGTTCGGGCTGAGATTTCACACTCATCAGCGATACTTTTGGCGGATCTGCCTGGCTGATTCGACAAGATTTGTAGTATGCGTTTTTCAATATCCAGTAAATCAGGCGACATTTCTTCCGACATTTCTTCCGACATTTCTTCCGACATTTCTTCCGACATTTCTTCCGACATTTCTTCCGACATTTCTTCTGACAGGGCTGATGATTTCCCCAATCCCTCTTGCAAAGCAAAGATGATGTTTTCAAGGATAAATTCTATAAATGGCGTGCAGCTACTTTGCCGATCGCACTGCCCTAACACCTGGTAGTAGCGATCCTGTTGGTAGTGGATCAGTGTCTCTACTGGTAACCACGCCAATTCCGATCGCCACTCACGGAGGATTAATGTCTGCCACAACCGGCCCATCCGTCCATTGCCGTCGGCAAAAGGATGAATGAATTCAAATTCATAATGGAAAATAGCACCAGCAATCAGTGGGTGGAGCTCTGTCGTTTTTAACCAGCCCAGTAGGTCATTCATCAATCGAAGAACTTGTGACGCCGGTGGGGCCATATGGATAAGCTGTTTCTCCCTGTAAACACCGACATTGCCGGATCGCAATTGACCCGGGTTATCGACAAGCCCCATCATCAGGATTTGATGTGCCTGTAAAAGATCGGAGAGTCTTTCACTTTTCCACTCTGACATTTTTTCATAGGCCAGAATCGCATTTCTGACTTCCTGTATATCTTTAGCCGGAGCCAGAATACGTTTCCCCTCCATCAGAGCGGTGACTTGTTCCGTAGTCAACGAATTATGCTCAATCGCTAAAGAGGCCTGAATAGTGCGAATACGATTCTCTTTGCGCAAAAGAGGAGATGCCCTACCAGCCATCGCCGCCCAATTCCCCATCAACTCCCCAATTTCAATGACTTGATTGAGGATCAATGGAGTGATGACGAAAGGTGGTTGGTAGGTGCTCACTGTTACTCCCCCTGCTGTTCCAGCGCGTACTTATACAGCGCATTCTTCTTCACGCCGTGGATCTCAGCGGCCAGTGCGGCGGCCTTTTTCAGCGGCAGCTCTGCCTGCAATAAGGCCAGCGTACGCAGCGCATCGGCCGGAAGGTCGTCTTCTTGCGCTTTGTGTCCTTCGACAATCAGCACCATTTCGCCTTTTCGACGATTTTCATCTTCCTTGACCCACGCCAGCAGTTCGCCGACCGGCGCGCCGTGAATGGTTTCCCAGGTTTTGGTCAACTCACGCGCCAACACCACGTAGCGGGATTCGCCCCAGACGGCAACCATGTCTTCCAGGCTATCCAGCAAACGGTGGGTGGATTCATAAAAAATAAGCGTACGCGGTTCAGTCTCAATGGCTTTCATCGCATCACGACGCCCTTTCGATTTGGCAGGCAGAAAACCTTCATAGCAAAAGCGGTCTGAAGGCAGACCTGCAGCGCTCAGGGCAGCAATCGCCGCGCAAGGGCCTGGCAGGGGAACAACGCGGATCCCTGCTTCGCGACAGGTCCGTACCAGATGGTAGCCAGGATCGTTAATCAGCGGCGTTCCGGCATCAGAAACCAGCGCAATGTTTTGCCCTTCTTTAAGCTTCGCCACCAGCGTTTCGGCCTTTTGCTGCTCGTTGTGATCATGTAAAGCGAACAAACGCGCGTTAATCGCGAAGTGTTGTAACAAGAGTCCTGTATGACGAGTGTCTTCAGCGGCAATCAAATCAACGGCTTGTAAAACTTCGAGCGCTCGTTGGGTAATATCAGCCAAATTTCCTATAGGAGTAGGTACAATAAAGAGTTGGCCTTGAGAATTATCCGCCGATTCGTGTTGTTTCATTGTGTCGTCCGTATTGCCGATTTAATATTGAGCATTGAGTAAAAAAATATCACTGGATACAGTATGGTACCCTCAACATTTTCTCGTTTGAAAGCCGCACGCGCGCTACCAGTCATTCTGGCTGCACTGATTTTCGCAGGCTGTGGCACCCAGGCACCAGACCAGAGTGCAGCCCATATGCAGGGCACTGCGCAGGCTGATTCCGGCTTTTATCTGCAACAAATGCAGCAAAGCTCAGATGATAGCAAGACCAACTGGCAATTACTCGCCATTCGTGCACTGCTGAAAGAAGGCAAGAGCCAGCAGGCTTTCGAGCTGTTCAACCAGCTACCACAGAAGCTAAGCGATACCCAGCGTCGTGAGCAGTCACTGCTGGCCGTCGAAATTAAGCTCGCGCAGAAAGATGTCGCTGGCGCACAGGCCCTGCTGGATAAGCTAACCCCCGCCGATTTTGATCAAAACCAGCAGGCGAGATACTGGCAGGCGCAAATCGACGTCAACCAGGGTCGTCCATCGCTGACTTTACTGCGCGCCCTGATCGCCCAGGAACCGCTGCTGGCCGCGAACGCTAAGCAGAAAAACATGGATGCCACCTGGCAGGCGCTGTCATCCATGACCCAGGAGCAAGCGCAGACGCTGGTCATCAATGCGGATGAAAACGTGCTGCAAGGCTGGTTAGATCTCCAGCGCGTCTGGTTCGATAACCGTAACGATCCAGACATGATGAAAGCCGGTATTGCTGACTGGCAGAAACGTTATCCACAAAACCCGGGGGCAAAACTATTGCCAACGCAGTTGGTTAACGTGCAGAGCTTTAAACCCGCTTCCACCAGCAAAATTGCTCTGCTGCTGCCGCTGAACGGTCAGGCTGCGGTGTTTGGCCGTACTATTCAGCAAGGCTTTGAAGCTGCGAAAAATATGGGTACTCAACCCGTAGCGGACCCTGCTGTTGCCGCGCCTGCTGCGGATACAGCGGCTGCGACGACCACGGAACAGCCGCAAACGACTGACGGTGTTGCCAGCCCGGCTCAGGCGTCAGTAAGCGATCTGACCAACGAGACGCCAGCACAGCCAGAAGCTACAGCTCCACAACCAACAGCGCCTGCGCAGCCAACAACCGCCAGCGCACCAGCGAATCCGTCCGCGGAGCTGAAAATCTACGACACGTCATCACAGCCGCTGAATCAGATCCTGACTCAGGTTCAGCAGGATGGCGCCAGCATCGTGGTTGGCCCACTGTTGAAGAACAATGTTGAAGAGCTGATGAAAAGCAACACGCCATTAAACGTCCTGGCGCTTAATCAGCCGGAGTCGGTGAAAAACCTGCCGAACGTCTGCTACTTCGCTCTGTCGCCAGAAGATGAAGCGCGCGACGCAGCACGCCACATTCGCGATCAAGGAAAACAGACGCCGCTGTTGTTGATCCCGCGGAGTTCGTTAGGCGATCGCGTTGCCAACGCCTTTGCACAGGAGTGGCAAAAACTGGGTGGCGGCGTGGTGCTGCAGCAGAAGTTCGGCTCCACCGCTGAGCTGAAAATGGGCGTCAACGGCGGCTCGGGGATCTCCCTGACGGGCAGCCCAGTGGCCTCTTCTGTACCCGCGCAGCCTGGCGTGACGATTGGCGGTCTGACCATTCCGGCAGCACCTACCGATGCGCAAATCACCGGCGGCAGCGGTCGTGTTGATGCCGTATATATTCTGGCAACGCCGGAAGAAATTGCATTTATAAAGCCGATGATCGCCATGCGCAACGGTAGCCAGAGCGGTGCCACGCTGTACGCCAGCTCCCGTAGCGCGCAGGGAACTGCCGGCCCGGATTTCCGTCTGGAGATGGAAGGCTTGCAGTACAGCGAAATTCCGATGCTGGCAGGCGCTAACGCCCCTCTCATGCAGCAGGCGCTGGGCGCGGTTCGTAACGACTACTCGCTGGCACGTATGTACGCGATGGGCGTCGATGCCTGGTCGCTTGCCAACCACTTCTCGCAAATGCGTCAGGTGCAGGGTTTCGAAATTAACGGCAACACCGGAGCCTTAACCGCAACGCAGGATTGTGTGATTAACAGGAAGTTATCATGGCTCAAATACCAGCAAGGACAAGTCGTCCCCGCCAGTTAACGAGTAAACAGACCGGTGACGCGTGGGAATCCACCGCGCGTGACTGGCTGCAGAGCAAGGGACTGCATTTTATCGCCGCCAACGTGCATGAGCGTGGCGGCGAAATCGACCTGATAATGCGTGAAGGCAACACCACCGTATTTGTTGAGGTTCGCTATCGGCGCTCAGCCCAGTTTGGCGGTGCAGCGGCGAGTGTGACCCGGAGCAAACAACACAAATTATTACAGACTGCCCGCTTGTGGCTTGCGCGCCACAATGGAAGTTTTGATACTGTGGATTGCCGGTTCGATGTGTTAGCCTTCACCGGAAATGATGTTGAGTGGTTTAAGGACGCGTTCAACGACCGCTCATAGTTGAAGATTCAGAGCCTGGTTCTTAAGGATTAGCGTGTTAGATAGAATTAAAGTCTGCTTTACAGAAAGCATTCAAACTCAGATAGCTGCGGCTGAAGCACTTCCGGATGCGATCTCCCGTGCAGCCATGACGCTGGTTCAGTCCCTGCTCAATGGCAACAAAATTCTCTGTTGTGGTAATGGGACGTCCGCTGCCAACGCACAGCATTTTGCTGCCAGCATGATCAATCGTTTTGAAACAGAGCGCCCAAGTTTACCTGCGATTGCACTAAATACTGATAATGTGGTCTTAACTGCGATTGCCAACGATCGCCTGCACGATGAAGTTTATGCAAAACAAGTCCGTGCGCTGGGACATGCAGGTGATGTTCTGCTGGCAATCTCTACGCGTGGTAATAGCCGCGATATCGTAAAAGCCGTTGAAGCCGCCGTGACACGCGACATGACAATTGTCGCACTGACCGGGTATGACGGAGGGGAGCTGGCCGGGTTACTGGGGCCGCAGGATGTTGAAATCCGTATCCCTTCACACCACAGCGCCCGCGTTCAGGAAATGCATATGCTGACGGTCAACTGCCTTTGCGATCTCATCGATAACACGCTTTTCCCTCACCAGGATGATTAAGGAGTACACATGAAGGCATTTTCGCCGCTTGCTGTGATTATCGCTGCCCTGCTACTGCAAGGCTGTGTCGCTGCCGCCGTTGTCGGAACTGCTGCTGTCGGCACCAAAGCCGCGACGGATCCTCGCAGTGTAGGCACCCAGGTAGATGACGGAACCCTGGAATTACGCGTCAATACCGCGTTGTCGAAAGATGCCCAGATCAAGAAAGAGGCGCGTATCAACGTGAGCGCGTATCAGGGTAAAGTGCTGCTGGTCGGTCAGTCGCCAAATAGCGAACTGTCTGCGCGGGCAAAACAGATTGCGATGGGTGTAGAAGGTACCACTGAGGTCTTTAATGAGATCCGTCAGGGTCAGCCAATCGGCCTGGGCGATGCGTCTAACGATACCTGGATAACCACTAAAGTACGTTCCCAGTTGCTGACCAGCGATCAGGTGAAATCCTCTAACGTGAAAGTCACCACCGAAAACGGGGAAGTGTTCCTGTTGGGTCTGGTGACTGAACGTGAAGCGAAGGCTGCGGCAGACATCGCCAGCCGGGTAAGCGGCGTGAAACGCGTCACGACGGCTTTTACGTTTATTAAGTAAGACTGCTACAAATGCCGGATGGGGACGCCAGAGCGTCCTCTCCGGCATTTTATTTGGCTCTTTCGCGCAGTTCGGAAGAGGTCAGGATCGAAACGCCTTCATGTCCAGGTGCCAGTGCCTCCGCCAGCATAGCCCGGGCTACATCACGCGCCTCAATCGACTTCCAGTTCCCCGGCAGCAGCCGAAATAACGGCGCTAAAAACCTCTCATTCGCCCGCTGTTTATCCCGTTCTCCGAGTAACATTGAAGGCCGAACAATCGTCAGCCGCGGCCAATTTTGCGCGATCAGCGCCTGCTCCATTTCCCCTTTCACCCGGTTATAAAAAAACGGTGAATTGGCATTGGCACCCATCGAACTGACCACCAGCATATGCTGAGCGCCCAACCGACGCCCCGTCAGGGCCGTGTCCACCACCAGCGTATAGTCAGCATGGATAAACGCTTCTTTGCTACCCGCTTCACGCCGGGTGGTTCCCAGACAACAAAAGACAATATCTACCGGATCGGTGACCTGCGCCAGCGCATCGGTTAGCTGCGGATCATAGGGATTATAGACGCCAGCCGTATCAGCCAGCGGTCGACGCGTCGGTGCCGTGATGGCATTGACCCGGGGCTCATTGAGCAGCATACGCAGCAAATTTCCGCCTACCAGCCCCGTTGCGCCTGTTATTAACACCTGACTCATCGCTAATCTTCCCCTGACTCTTTAATCACTCTATTAACTATAGATCACGTTGCCAGTGCATTTTTTTGCCAAAGCCCAGCGTGTTGTCCGTGAATTTGACTTCATCCAGTCGAATCTCCCACACGGGCGCAGGCAGCATTCTGGCAACCGGGAAACGGCGGTTGTAGGCATTACGCGCGGCTTCACTCTCCTGCCCTTCAAGACGCCGGATTTCCCCTTTAAACTGTACGCCACGAATCAGGGCGACCGTTTTGGGCTGACCATTTATCGTGCCGGCAATCGGCGCGCGCGGCCCGGACATCTGCGCATGGCGCGTTTTCTCTTCGGTCAGCACATAGAACACCATCTTCTGCGCATCAAAAAGGTAAAACGCATTGGCGCACCATAATTCACCGTCATGATGTACACACCAGGTCACGACGTGCTGCTTTGCCAGCCAGCGGGTCACCGCAGTCAGTGTTTCCATTTCTGTTCTCTTTTATACTGTAGGCCTGAAAATTATCACGTCGATGGTGACAATGACACCCTGGTATCTGTACCTGATCCGTACTGCGGACAACGCCTTATACACCGGAATAACCACCGATGTGCAGCGCCGCTATAAGCAGCATCAAAGTGGGAAAGGCGCGAAGGCGCTGCGCGGAAAGGGGGAACTCACGTTGGCATTTGCGGCTCAGGTCGGCGACCGTTCGCTGGCCCTGCGCTTAGAATATCGCGTCAAACAGCTTACAAAGCGGCAGAAAGAGCGCCTTGTTGAAGGCGAAGGGCTTGAGGCACTACTGAGCAGCCTGCAAACCCCCGGCGCTTAAAAACGATTGAAGTAGTCGTGGTATTCCACAAGGCCCGTCACACCCTCCAGCGCATCGTCCGCCAGGCGATGAACCTGGAACGCGCTTTCGGTGCCCGGCCAGCGGCAACGCAGGTCATGATGGGCAGCCAGCTCAAAACCAAAGCGGCTGTACAGCGCCGGATCGCCCAGCGTAACCACCGCGGCGTAACCAAACTCGTTCAGGGAATCGAGTCCTTCATAGACCAGCTGACGCGCCAGGCCCTGTCCACGGTAGTTTTCATCCACCGCGAGCGGCGCCATGCCGACCCATTGCAGGTCTTCGCCCTGGACATCGACAGGGCTGAACGCGACGTAACCCACTACCTGACCTTCGTCATCGGTAGCAACCAGACCCAGCGTTATGAAACCGTCTTCACGCAGGTCGTGCACTAATTTCGCTTCCGCATCGCTCTCAAATGAACGACGCAGCAATGCATCAATACCTGGGGCATCAATGGGAATTTCAACTCGAATCAGCATGGCTCACCTACCGAAGTCTGTTTGGTTTCTGGCGACGTTTTCATTCCCGCCTCAACAAAATCCGCCAACTGCATCAGCATGACGCGCAACGCTTTAGGCATCTGATCCAGTTCGATGGCGTCCATCAGATTTTTAACATACAGCCCTAATTCTGTATCACCTTCAATCACCAGGCGACGCTGGAAGAACAGCGTATCCGGATCCTGCTTACGCGCCGCGATCATCAGGAGATCGCTGGCATCCGCGCTAAAACTCACATCCGCCTCTGCATTCTGGCTGACGATAAGTTTATCGTTCTCAACAGAGGTATACCATTTAAGGCCAATGTCACGCACATGAATGCTCAGCCAGCGACCGTCGAGAAACTCCAGCTCCCCATCGGCCAGCGCCTGACTAAACTGCCAGCTCAGGACCTGCTCCAGAACCTGGCGCTTCAGCGCAAAGGGCGTCAGTTTAACCGGTACACTCATCAGAGAAGGACCAAAATGTACTAAGCGTGAACGCAGTTTATCCAACACGAGCTTTACTCCCTGTTTCAATTATCCTGCTATTTTGCCATATCAAATAAACGACATAGCGGCATAAATCAACAATTCGCTACGAAATTGTTACCTCTTATTGGTATCACCAATACGACTTTAACTGCCTCAAATCAAAAATTGTCTCAGCAAGGTTAACTAAAATCCCTCTTCGTTAACATTTCTGCGCCCTTTACGGCGCAACGTTCAGGATAAATTATGGAGCTGCTCTGCCCTGCCGGAAACCTCCCGGCGCTTAAGGCGGCCATCGAGAACGGCGCTGATGCGGTCTACATCGGGCTGAAAGATGATACCAACGCCCGTCATTTCGCCGGCCTTAATTTTACCGAGAAAAAATTGCAGGAAGCGGTGAGTTTTGTCCATCAGCACCGCCGTAAGCTGCACATCGCGATTAACACCTTTGCGCATCCGGATGGTTACGCGCGCTGGCAACGTGCCGTAGATATGGCGGCGCAACTGGGTGCGGATGCGCTGATCCTCGCCGACCTCGCCATGCTTGAGTATGCCGCAGAGCGCTACCCGCATATTGAGCGTCATGTCTCTGTTCAGGCATCCGCAACCAATGAAGAGGCGATTAATTTCTATCATCGCAACTTTGATGTCGCCCGCGTGGTACTGCCGCGCGTACTGTCTATTCACCAGGTGAAGCAGCTCGCTCGCGTCACGCCAGTTCCCCTGGAAGTGTTCGCCTTTGGCAGTCTGTGCATTATGGCGGAAGGCCGCTGCTATCTTTCATCCTATCTGACGGGCGAGTCTCCTAATACGGTTGGCGCCTGCTCTCCTGCCCGTTTTGTTCGCTGGCAGCAGACCCAACAAGGGCTGGAATCCCGTCTTAATGAAGTGCTGATCGACCGCTATCAGGACGGAGAAAACGCCGGTTATCCGACGCTGTGTAAAGGCCGCTATCTGGTTGATGGCGAGCGCTATCATGCGCTGGAAGAACCCACCAGCCTGAATACGCTGGAGCTGCTGCCAGAACTGCTGGCGGCCAATATTGCCTCGGTGAAAATCGAAGGGCGTCAGCGTAGCCCGGCCTACGTCAGCCAGGTGGCGAAAGTGTGGCGCCAGGCGATCGACCGCTGTATGGCCGACCCGCAAAACTACGCCCCACAGGCCGCGTGGATGGAAACGCTCGGTTCAATGTCCGAAGGCACGCAGACCACGCTTGGCGCGTATCACCGTAAATGGCAGTGAGAGAAGCAATGAAATATTCCTTAGGGCCGGTGCTGTGGTACTGGCCGAAAGAAACGCTGGAAGATTTTTATCAGCAGGCCGCCACCAGCCAGGCCGACCTTATCTATCTTGGCGAAGCGGTGTGCAGTAAACGCCGCGCTACCAAAGTAGGCGACTGGATCGATATGGCGAAATCGCTCGCTGGCAGCGGTAAACAGGTGGTGCTGTCAACGCTGGCGCTGGTGCAGGCCTCCTCTGAGCTGGGAGAACTGAAGCGCTATGTCGAAAACGGCGACTTCCTGCTGGAAGCCAGCGATCTCGGCGTGGTAAACATGTGTGCCGAGCGTAAGCTGCCGTTTGTCGCCGGGCATGCGCTCAACTGCTACAACGCGGTAACCCTGCGTTTGCTGCTCAGGCAGGGCATGGTGCGCTGGTGTATGCCGGTAGAACTGTCCCGTGACTGGCTGGTCAATCTGCTTAACCAGTGTGAAGAGCTGGGTATTCGCAATCAGTTTGAAGTAGAGGTACTGAGCTACGGGCATCTGCCGCTGGCGTACTCTGCCCGCTGCTTTACCGCACGCTCTGAAGACCGTCCAAAAGACGAGTGTGAAACCTGCTGCATCAAATACCCGAATGGGCGCGATGTGCTGTCGCAGGAGAATCAGCAGGTCTTTGTCCTCAACGGCATCCAGACTATGAGCGGCTATGTTTACAACCTCGGCAACGAGTTGACATCGATGCAGGGTCTGGTTGATATTGTGCGTCTGTCCCCTTCAGGCAACGACACGTTCGCCATGCTTGATGCCTTCCGCGCCAATGAAAATGGCACTGCCCCATTGCCGCTTGCTGCCCACAGCGACTGCAACGGCTACTGGAAACGGCTGGCAGGTCTTGAACTACAGCCGTGATTAATAGCTCACTTTGTTAACAACATTCGCTAATCTTTAATGCAGTATTAAAAGATTAACCGGTAACAAAGTGAGCCGTTATGACTGACAAAACTATTCCGTTCTCGGTGCTGGATCTGGCGCCGATCCCTGAAGGATCTTCGGCAAAAGAGGCCTTCACACACTCGCTTGATCTCGCTCGACTGGCCGAAAAGCGCGGCTACCACCGCTACTGGCTGGCAGAACATCACAACATGACCGGCATCGCCAGCGCGGCGACCTCTGTGCTGATTGGCTATCTGGCTGCCAATACCACCACGCTGCATCTTGGTTCTGGCGGCGTTATGCTGCCCAACCATTCGCCGCTGGTGATCGCCGAGCAGTTCGGTACCCTGAATACGCTGTATCCGGGGCGAATCGATCTCGGGCTTGGCCGCGCGCCGGGTAGCGACCAGCCGACCATGCGCGCGTTGCGCCGCCATATGAGTGGTGATATCGATAACTTCCCGCGCGACGTAGCTGAACTGGTGGACTGGTTCGACGCCCGCGATCCAAATCCTCATGTACGCCCGGTTCCCGGCTACGGCGAGCAGATCCCGGTCTGGTTATTAGGCTCCAGCCTGTACAGCGCACAGCTGGCAGCCCAGCTCTGCCTGCCATTTGCCTTCGCCTCGCACTTTGCTCCGGATATGTTGCATCAGGCGCTGCATCTGTATCGCACCCAGTTCAAGCCCTCAGCGCGTCTGGCAAAGCCGTATGCGATGGTGTGCATCAACATCATTGCCGCCGACAGCAACCGCGATGCCGAATTTCTTTTCACCTCAATGCAGCAGGCGTTTGTGAAACTGCGTCGTGGCGAAACCGGCCAGCTACCGCCACCGGTAGAGAATATGCATCAGCTGTGGTCCGCTTCCGAGCAGTACGGCGTACAACAGGCTCTGAGCATGTCGCTGGTTGGTGATAAGGCGAAAGTGCGACACGGTCTCGACGCCATTTTGCGTGAAACCCAGGCCGATGAAATTATGGTTAACGGCCAGATTTTTGATCATCAGGCACGGCTACATTCGTTTGACCTGGCGATGCAGGTGAAAGAAGAGTTGGTGGGGTAATCGTTGTTTTGCCCGGTGGCGCTTCGCTTACCGGGCTTACGAGATCGTATAGGCCGGATAAGGCGCAACCGCCATCCGGCACTAAAAGGTTACTGGTACACAGGCAACAAATTCACGCTCGACAGAATATGGATAACCGCGTTGCCGATGCCGAATACCAGGATCAGCGCAATCATCGGCTTGCCGCCCCAGACACGGAATTTCGGGCTGCCGAAACGCTCGCGGGATTTACGGGCCAGCAGCGCCGGAACAATGGCGGCCCAGATGGTCGCGGCAAGCCCTGCATAGCCAATGGCGTACAGGAAACCGTTCGGCCACAGCAGGCCACCGACAATCGGCGGGGCAAACGTCAGCAATGCCGTTTTAAAACGTCCCATTGCCGAGTCATCAAAGCCAAACAGATCCGCCAAATAGTCAAACAGACCGAGCGTGACCCCGAGGAATGAACTCGCCACCGCAAAGTTGGAGAACACCACCAGCAGCAGATCCAGACTGCGGCTGTTCAGCACGCCGCTCAGCGCCTGTACCAGCACATCAATGTTACCGCCCTGCTGCGCAATACCGATAAATTCCGGACGCGGGATGTTACCCATCGTCCCCAGCAACCATACGGTATACAGCACCAGCGCCAGCAGCGTGCCGTACACCAGGCACTTAACGATGGTCTTCGGATCTTTGCCGTAATACTTCATCAGGCTCGGGACGTTGCCGTGATAGCCGAATGAGGCCAGGCAGAACGGTAACGTCATCAGCAGGTAAGGCGTATACGAAGCGTTGCTCTGCGCCACGTTAAACAGCGTCGTGGGCGTAACATGCCCCAGCAGACTGCCGAAGGTCAGGAAAAAAGTAATCACCTTCGCGCCCAGCACAATCGCCGTCATGCGGCTAACCGCTTTGGTGCTTAACCACACCACGAACGCCACCAGCAGCGCAAAACCAAGACCCGCCGCACGCGCCGGAACGTTCAGCGACATCTCCGAGAAGGTGTGATGCAGGATCGAACCACTCGCCGAGATATACGCATAGGTAAGGATATAGAGAACGAAAGCAATCGAGATGCCGTTCACAACGTTCCAGCCTTTGCCCAGCAGATCTTTCGTGATGGTGTCAAAGCTGGAACCAATGCGGTAATTGAGGTTAGCTTCAAGGATCATCAGCCCGGAGTGCAGCATGCAAAACCAGGTGAAGATCAGCGCCGCCATTGACCAGAAGAACCACGCCCCGGACATGACCACTGGCAGAGAAAACATCCCCGCGCCAATAATGGTGCCGCCGATGATCACCACGCCGCCAAGCAGCGAAGGTGACGTTTGGGTGGTGGTTAGTGTTGCCATTTAGCCATCTCTCCAGTCATTTATATTGTGACTACATTTCAATGTGCTGCACTGTACCAGTACACGAGTACAAATGAAATAAAAAAAGCCCCGATTATTGAGATCGGGGCTGTATATTTTACTTTACGGTATTAAACCGTAATTTCGCATGGATTACGCATCACCACCGAAACGACGACGACCAGCGGAATCATCACGACGCGGAGCAGAAGAATCGTCACGACGCGGACCGCGGTTGCCTTCACGACGTTCGCCGCTGAAACGACGACCTTCGCTACGACCGCCTTCACGACGCTCACCGCTGAAACGGCCACCGCCACGACGCTCACCACCGGTGTGCGGAACTGCATCGCCAACCAGCTGCATGTTCATCGGCTTGTTCAGGATGCGAGTACGGGTAAAGTGCTGCAGCACGTCGCCCGGCATACCTTTCGGCAGCTCGATGGTTGAGTGGGAAGCAAACAGCTTGATGTTACCGATGTAACGGCTGCTGATATCGCCTTCGTTAGCAATCGCACCAACGATATGACGGACTTCAACACCGTCATCACGGCCCACTTCAATGCGGTACAGCTGCATATCGCCAACGTCACGACGTTCACGACGCGGACGGTCTTCACCACCACGCTCATTACGGTCACCACGCGGGCCACGATCGTTGCGGTCACGCGGACCACGATCGTCACGGTCGCGGAATTCGCGTTTCGGACGCATCGGCGCATCTGGCGGCAGGATCAGCGGACGTTCGCCCTGAGCCATTTTCAACAGTGCGGCTGCCAGCGTTTCGATATCCAGTTCTTCTTCCGGCTGCATTTTCGCCAGCAGAGCACGGTACTGATCCAGATCGCTGCTTTCCAGCTGCTGCTGTACTTTAGCGGCGAATTTTTCCAGACGGCGTTTGCCCAGCAGGTCTGCGTTCGGCAGTTCTACTTCCGGAATAGTCAGCTTCATGGTGCGTTCGATGTTACGCAGCAGACGACGCTCACGGTTCTCAACGAACAGCAGCGCACGACCCGCACGGCCCGCACGACCGGTACGGCCGATACGGTGAACGTAAGATTCGGAATCCATCGGGATGTCGTAGTTAACAACCAAGCTGATACGCTCAACGTCCAGGCCACGGGCCGCAACGTCGGTAGCAATCAGAATATCCAGACGGCCATCTTTCAGACGCTCCAGAGTCTGCTCACGCAGGGACTGGTTCATGTCGCCGTTCAGTGCAGCGCTGCTATAACCGCTACGCTCCAGCGCTTCTGCCACTTCCAGGGTCGCATTTTTGGTACGAACGAAGATAATCGCCGCATCAAAGTCTTCTGCTTCCAGGAAACGCACCAGCGCTTCATTTTTACGCATGCCCCAGACGGTCCAGTAGCTCTGGCTGATGTCAGGACGGGTAGTTACGCTGGACTGAATGCGTACTTCCTGCGGCTCTTTCATAAAGCGGCGGGTAATACGACGAATCGCTTCCGGCATAGTCGCGGAGAACAGAGCGGTCTGATGACCTTCCGGGATCTGCGCCATGATGGTTTCAACGTCTTCGATGAAGCCCATACGCAGCATTTCATCAGCTTCGTCCAGTACCAGACCGCTCAGTTTGGAGAGGTCCAGAGTACCGCGCTTCAGGTGGTCCAGCAGACGGCCCGGCGTACCGACAACGATCTGTGGTCCCTGACGCAGGGCACGTAATTGCACGTCATAACGTTGGCCACCGTACAGGGCAACCACGTTCAC
Source organism: Citrobacter sp. Cb080 (assembly GCF_030334745.1). Taxonomy (NCBI): domain Bacteria; kingdom Pseudomonadati; phylum Pseudomonadota; class Gammaproteobacteria; order Enterobacterales; family Enterobacteriaceae; genus Citrobacter; species Citrobacter sp. Cb080. The sequence goes on from NZ_JAOWDG010000063.1 coordinate 29,642, forward strand.
GCCGCGCATGTGTTTAGAAAAATCCGTCATGGCTTCTGCAACCTGAACCGCCAGTTCGCGGGTCGGTGCCAGCACCAGAATCTGAGGTGCCTTCAGCTCAGGATCAAGATTGTTGAGCAGCGGTAAAGAGAACGCTGCAGTTTTGCCGCTACCCGTCTGGGCCATACCCAGAACATCGCGGCCGCCCAGCAGATGCGGAATGCACTCTGCCTGGATTGGAGATGGTTTTTCGTAACCCAGATCGGTAAGGGCTTCAAGGATAGGAGCCTTCAGGCCCAGATCTGCAAAAGTGGTTTCGAATTCAGCCATGTAGTACGTGTGCCTCAAAATTAATGGCGGCCAGTCTACATAACTCATCATGAAATTGATCTGCAATTTTCATTGAAAAGTGTGAACCGGCTCAAAGTAGGTGTATTAACGAACAACAACGCCCTCACCCGTGAAGGTGATGGCAATCAAAAAAGATTACGGGCTGATGTGTACGTCAGCTATTGCTGGTCCGATTCTGCCAGGTCATCTTGGTCCTGGCCCAGGAGCGATAATTCCAACAATGCGTATCGGTGCTCAACAAAGTTATGAACGTTGTTAGCCACCGCCAGTTTGAACAATGCCGTAGCGTTATCCAAATCCCCCAGACTTAGGTAGTACTTACCTAAATAGAAGTTGGTTTCACTGAGATGCTCAGCGAGCGAGGTGTTATCCGTTGCGTCCGCCTTTAGGCGTTCCATCAGCGTTGCTTCGCTAATGTTGCCCAGGTAGAACTCGACAATGTTCCATCCCCATTGCTCTTTATCCGATTTCTCAAAGCGTTGCTTTAACGCTTCTTTAGCCTGCTTCTCATCGAGCTTCTGCTCGGCGAGATAAAGCCACAGACTACGGAAAGGATCATTGGGATCGTCTTGATAAAACGCTAGCAGATCATCTTGCGCTAACTTGTCGCGACCGCCGTAATACAATGCGATACCGCGATTTAAGTGCGCGTAGTTGTAAGTTGGATCAAGCTCAAGTACAGAATCAAACGCTTCATAGGCAGCATCAAAATTGCCTGCCTGCGTTAAATATATACCTAAGTAATTGAATACTTCAGGCATATCTGGTCGGATTGCCAGCGCTTGTGAAAAATCATTTCGCGCCAGTGCCCTCAGACCGAGACTATCATACAACACTCCGCGCTCATATAAAAGCTGTGCGCGTTCGTCATCGGTTAAAGCCCGACTGGCAAGAATTTGTTCCATACGTGCCAGAATCACTTCCTGCTGCAAAGTCGGTTGCAATGGTACTGCGAGGACTTCACTCTTACGCCAGGCGGAATTACTGCATCCAGCCAGCGTGAGTGCTGTCGCAACGAAACACCAGCGCAAAAAAGGCTTCATTTCCCACTCCCGAAGACAACGATTGAATGAACGTCCAGGTTCCCCGGTTGCTAACAAGGCGTCCTGCCGGGTTAAAAGCCCTCCGCTTTCACGGAGGGCAATGGCAACCTTACTCGCCCTGGCTTGCCGGAGCTTCCGGTTCGCCTGCAGGCTGAGACTGCTCAGTTGCTTCTTTAATGCTCAGACGTACACGGCCCTGGCGATCTACTTCCAGAACTTTGACCGGTACTTCCTGGCCCATCTGCAGGTAATCGGTCACTTTCTCAACGCGTTTGTCAGCGATCTGAGAGATGTGTACCAGACCTTCTTTACCGCCACCAATGGCAACGAATGCGCCAAAGTCAACGATACGGGTCACTTTACCATTGTAGATACGGCCTACTTCGATCTCTGCGGTGATCTCTTCGATACGACGGATAGCATATTTCGCTTTCTCGCCGTCGGTCGCAGCAATCTTCACAGTACCATCATCTTCAATTTCAATGGTGGTGCCGGTTTCTTCGGTCAGAGCACGGATAACAGAACCGCCTTTACCGATAACGTCTTTGATCTTGTCCGGGCTGATCTTGATGGTGTGGATACGCGGAGCGAACTGAGAAATATCACCACGCGGTGCGTTGATCGCTTGTTCCATCACACCCAGGATGTGCAGACGCGCACCTTTAGCCTGGTTCAGAGCAACCTGCATGATCTCTTTGGTGATACCTTCAATTTTGATATCCATCTGCAGTGCAGAGATACCGTCGCGGGAACCCGCCACTTTGAAGTCCATATCGCCCAGGTGGTCTTCGTCGCCCAGGATGTCAGACAGAACAACAAAGTTGTCGCCTTCTTTCACCAGACCCATCGCGATACCCGCAACGGCAGCTTTGATCGGCACGCCTGCGTCCATCAGCGCCAGAGAAGCACCACATACGGAAGCCATGGAAGAAGAACCGTTAGATTCGGTGATTTCAGAAACCACACGTACGGTGTACGGGAATTTATCCAGTTCCGGCATCACTGCCAGTACGCCACGCTTCGCCAGACGACCGTGACCAATCTCACGACGCTTCGGAGAACCGACCATACCGGTTTCACCTACGCAGTACGGAGGGAAGTTGTAGTGGAACAGGAAGTTGTCAGTACGCTCGCCCATCAGCTCGTCAAGGTTCTGCGCATCACGAGTGGTGCCCAGGGTCGCAGTAACCAGCGCCTGAGTTTCACCACGGGTGAACAGTGCGGAACCGTGGGTACGCGGCAGAACGCCAGTACGCACGTCCAGACCACGGATCATGTCTTTTTCACGACCATCGATGCGCGGCTCGCCTGCCAGTACGCGGCTGCGAACAACATTTTTCTCGATAGCGTGCAGGATTTCACCCAGTTCGTTAGCGTCCAGGGTTTCGTCTTCAGCCACCAGAGTTGCGATGGTTTCAGATTTGATCACGTCAACCTGAGCGTAACGCTCTTGTTTGTCGGTGATACGGTAAGCATCGCTCAGACGAGCTTCTGCCAGTGCGGCAACGCGTGCGTTCAGCGCTTCGTTGACGGCTTCTGGCTGCCAGTCCCAACGCGGTTTGCCAGCTTCTTTCGCCAGCTCGTTGATAGCCTGAATAACAACCTGCTGCTGTTCGTGGCCGAATACTACAGCGCCCAGCATCTGGTCTTCGCTCAGCAGTTCAGCTTCGGATTCAACCATCAGTACGGCAGCTTCAGTACCAGCAACAACCAGGTCCAGCTTGCTTTCTTTCAGTTCGTCCTGAGTCGGGTTCAGTACGTACTGGTCATTGATGTAACCAACACGTGCAGCACCGATCGGGCCGTTGAACGGGATACCAGACAGAGTCAGCGCAGCAGATGCACCAATCATTGCCACGATATCCGGGTTAACCTGCGGGTTAACGGAAACAACGGTCGCGATAACCTGAACTTCGTTAACGAAGCCTTCCGGGAACAGCGGGCGAACCGGGCGGTCAATCAGACGCGCGATCAGAGTTTCGCCTTCACTCGGACGGCCTTCACGACGGAAGAAGCTACCCGGGATACGGCCAGCAGCGTAGGTACGCTCCTGATAGTTAACGGTCAGTGGGAAAAAGTCCTGGCCTGGTTTCGCTTTTTTCTGGCCAACAACGGTAACGAATACCGCAGTGTCATCCATGCTAACCATAACAGCGGCAGTCGCCTGACGCGCCATCATGCCGGTTTCCAGCGTAACGGTATGCTGACCGTACTGGAATTTACGAACGATCGGATTAAGCAAATTAATATCCTTTCTCTATTTTTTGACGACACATTTTTGCGCCATCGTTAATACCCGATCTTCTGCGCATCCTCGCGACTAATGACAACCCTAACCCATAAGCATGAGTAAAGCCTCTCATTAGCCGCGCGAACCTCTGCAACGGAAGATCATTCATAGCAACAATACATTAGTTTCCAGCGAATTGCTGCCATCTGCTGGAAAAAAGGGGCCATGAAGGCCCCCTCTTTCTGAAACTCGAAAGAATTAGCGACGCAGACCCAGACGCTCGATCAGCGCGGTGTAACGTGCAACATCTTTACGTTTCAGGTAGTCGAGCAGTTTACGACGCTGAGAAACCATGCGCAGCAGACCACGACGGCTGTGGTGATCTTTTTTGTGCTCTGCAAAGTGGCCCTGCAGGTGGTTAATCTGTGCAGTCAACAGAGCAACCTGAACATCGGTAGAACCGGTGTCGTTTGCATCACGACCAAACTCAGAAACGATTTTAGCGGTAGCTTCAGTACTTAGAGACATTTTAAAACTCCAAAGTGTTAAGAATGAAAGGATGCCGATCTCTAATTCAGCTATCCCAGTGTATACACGCCTTCTTCAAACTGACCCTGCGCTGGCTGTGTCCGCTCACCTCGGTCACTTACCTGAGTAAGCTCCTGAGGATCCTCAGACCTGCCGCCTTGATGCAGCTCGAATGATTTTGTGTACACGTCACGCAGATTGTTAAACAATTTACGCGACGTTAAGCGGCAGTATTCTACTCGCAGCGCCCTTTTATCGCAAGACAGAGAGCGCTATGCAGGATACTCAACCACCAGGCGACGAGGGGCGACACGACCTTCATCGTCCATCTCCCCCATGCCGATAAACTTGCCGTCATCGCCTTCCGTCACGCGCACCAGCCCTTCAAGCGGCGCACCTGACGTCCGTACCGGGTTACCATTTTTAAAGTAAACCGAGGATGTTAAAGGCAAATTAACAACAGGGTAGTCCGATGCAGGACTGTCCATTGGCATCAGCAAAGGATCAAGCAGCTGCGCCGCCGGAATGTTCTGCTGTTCGGCCTGTTCAACCAGCGCATGCAGATGTTCCAGCGTAACCATACGATCCACCGGATACTTGCTGACCGTCAGACGACGCAGATACGTTACGTGCGCGCCGCAGCCCAGCTTCTCACCGAGATCGTCAACGATGGTGCGAATATAAGTGCCTTTGGAGCAGTGAACTTCCAGCTCCAGCTCGTTACCTTCGTGGCGAATAAACAGCAGCTCATAGACGGTAATCGGGCGCGCTTCACGCGGCACTTCAATGCCCTGACGCGCATATTCGTACAGCTTTTTACCCTGGTACTTCAGTGCCGAATACATTGACGGAATCTGCTCGATATCGCCGCGGAAAGTCTCCAGCGCGCTCGCAAGCTGCTCTGCGCTGAAGGTTACCGGACGCTCCTGCACGATTTGCCCATCGGCATCGGAGGTGTCGGTACGCTGGCCCAGACGGGCAACCACACGATAGCGTTTGTCAGAATCCAGCAAATACTGGGAAAACTTAGTCGCTTCACCGAGGCAGATAGGCAGCATGCCTGTTGCCAGCGGATCCAGCGCGCCGGTATGTCCCGCGCGGTTGGCATTGTAGATGCGCTTTACTTTTTGCAGTACGTCATTGCTGGACATGCCCTGCGGCTTATCCAGCAGCAGAACACCGTGAATGTCGCGACCACGACGACGAGGACGACTCATCAGTCCTCCTTGCTGTCGTCCGCTGGGTTCACACGACGCTCATCGTCATGTTTCACCACGCTGGTCACCAGGTTGGACATGCGCATCCCTTCAACTAACGAATTGTCGTAGAAAAAGGTCAGCTCAGGCACGATACGCAGACGCATTGCTTTACCCAGCAGAGAGCGGATAAAACCAGAGGCTTCCTGCAGTGCCTTAATGCCGTTTTTCACGGCAGCTTCGTCCTGATCGTTAAGGAAAGTCACGAACACTTTAGCGTATGCCAGGTCACGGGACATCTCAACACCCGATACGGTGGTCATCATACCAACACGCGGGTCTTTGATTTCGCGCTGCAGGATGAGTGCGATTTCTTTCTGCATCTCCTGCGCGACACGTTGTGGGCGACCAAATTCTTTCGCCATAATAAATTCTCCAGAATAAAGACAAAAAAGGGGCCATAAGCCCCTTTTTAAATTTCTTGCCGGGTGGCGCTTCGCTTCCCCAGCCTACACTTAATCATCTTCTAAGGATTTTGGGTTGCAGCAAGGCGGCAAACTCGTTAATCCCCGGGAGCATAGATAACTATGTGACCGGGGTGAGCGAGCGCAGCCAACGCAGTTGCGGCCCAAAAGACGACGAAGATTATGCGATGGTACGTTTGATCTCGATAATCTCGAACACTTCAATCATATCGCCAACGCGAACGTCGTTGTAGTTCTTAACGCCGATACCACATTCCATGCCGTTACGGACTTCGTTGACGTCATCCTTGAAGCGGCGCAGGGATTCCAGCTCGCCTTCATAGATAACCACGTTGTCGCGCAGTACGCGGATTGGGTTGTGACGTTTAATCGCGCCTTCGGTAACCATACAGCCTGCGATAGCGCCGAATTTCGGTGATTTGAACACATCACGAACTTCAGCCAGACCAATGATCTGCTGTTTCAGTTCCGGAGACAGCATGCCGCTCATCGCTGCTTTCACTTCGTCGATCAGATGATAGATGACGGAGTAGTAACGCAGATCCAGGCTTTCTGATTCGATAACTTTACGTGCAGAGGCATCAGCACGGACGTTGAAGCCAACCAGAATCGCGTTGGATGCCGCAGCCAGGGTCGCGTCGGTTTCGGTGATACCACCTACGCCAGAACCGATAATCTTCACTTTTACTTCGTCGGTAGACAGTTTCAGTAAAGAGTCGGAAATCGCTTCTACAGAACCCTGAACATCGGCCTTCAGAACGATGTTCACTTCGTGAACTTCGCCTTCGGTCATGTTGGCGAACATGTTCTCCAGTTTAGATTTCTGCTGACGAGCCAGTTTAACTTCACGGAATTTGCCCTGACGGTACAGTGCAACTTCACGGGCTTTCTTCTCGTCACGAACAACGGTAACTTCGTCACCCGCAGCCGGAACACCGGACAGACCCAGGATTTCCACCGGAATGGACGGACCCGCTTCCAGTACTTCCTGACCCAGTTCGTTACGCATCGCGCGAACGCGGCCGTATTCGAAACCACACAGTACGATGTCGCCTTTGTTCAGCGTACCTTCACGTACCAGCACGGTAGCAACCGGACCACGACCTTTATCCAGGAAGGATTCGATAACCGCACCGCTCGCCATACCTTTACGCACAGCTTTCAGTTCCAGTACTTCGGCCTGCAACAGGATAGCATCCAGCAGTTCGTCGATACCGGTACCCGCTTTCGCAGAAACGTGGACGAACTGGCTCTCGCCGCCCCAATCTTCCGGCATGATGCCGTACTGGGACAGTTCGTTTTTAACGCGATCTGGATCCGCTTCTGGTTTATCGATTTTGTTGACTGCAACCACTACCGGCACACCTGCCGCTTTCGCGTGCTGGATAGCTTCGATAGTCTGCGGCATCACGCCGTCATCTGCTGCAACAACCAGAACAACGATATCCGTTGCCTGAGCACCACGAGCACGCATGGAGGTAAACGCGGCGTGACCCGGGGTATCCAGGAAGGTGATCATACCGTTGTCAGTTTCAACATGGTACGCACCGATGTGCTGAGTAATGCCGCCCGCTTCGCCAGAGGCAACTTTCGTGGAGCGAATGTAGTCCAGCAGAGACGTTTTACCGTGGTCAACGTGACCCATGATGGTCACTACCGGTGCGCGCGGTTCTGCCGCAGCGCCGGTGTCACGGTCGCTCATTACTGCTTCTTCCAGCTCGTTTTCACGACGCAGGATAACTTTGTGGCCCATCTCTTCGGCAACCAGCTGTGCGGTTTCCTGGTCGATGACCTGGTTAATGGTCGCCATTGCGCCCAGCTTCATCATCGCTTTGATGACCTGGGAACCTTTGACTGCCATCTTGTTCGCCAGATCGCCAACGGTGATGGTTTCGCCGATCACAACGTCACGGTTAACGGCCTGAGCCGGCTTCTGGAAGCCCTGCTGCAGAGCGGAACCTTTACGCTGCTTACCGCCTTTACCGCCGCGAACCGCTGCACGCGCTTCTTCACGGTCAGCTTTAGATTCAGCGTGTTTGTTACCTTTCTTCGCCGGACGCGCTGCTTTCGTGCTGCGAGTACGACCACGACCGCCTTCTACTTCACGATCGTTCTCGTCTTCTGCCTGGCGAGCATGCTGAGAGGTGGTGACGTGATAATCGCTGGTATCTTCAACAGGTTCAGCGTTATTCACACCATTCTTCTCGTTTTCTTCCGCCATACGGCGAGCTTCTTCCGCTACGCGGCGCGCTTCTTCTTCAAGCTTGCGACGTGCTTCTTCTTCCGCTTTACGCTTCAGTTCTGCGGCTTCATTTTCACGGCGGGCTTTTTCGGCCTGGGCGGTTTTAGTCATATCGTCGGTCTGTTGATTGCTCACTTTGTCTTTTTCCGCAGCTTCACGTTTCGCTTTATCAGCGGCTTCACGCTTAGCTTGTTCTGCGGCCTCACGTTCGGCTTTTTGTTGCGCCTCGCGTTTGGCAGCTTCTTCTGCCTCACGACGGGCTTGCTCTTCCGCTTCACGCTGCGCCTGCTCTTCCGCGGCAAGGCGTTCAGCCTCTTGCGGATCGCGTTTCACAAAGGTGCGTGTCTTGCGGACTTCGATTTGTACCGATTTGCTTTTTCCACCGGTACCTGGAATATTGAGAGTACTGCGCGTTTTGCGCTGCAATGTCAACTTATCGGGCGCTGAGCCGTTTTCACGGTTCAGATGCGCCAGTAAGGTTTGTTTCTCTTGTGTGGACACAGAGTCGTCAGCAGACTTCGGGATACCTGCATCAGCAAATTGCTGTACCAGGCGATCCACGGAGGTCTGTATCTCTGCAGCCAGCGTTTTTACGGTTACATCTGTCATACTGTTCCTTCCTGCTACAGTTTATTACGCTTCGTCGCCGAACCAGCAAATATTACGGGCAGCCATAATCAGCTCACCGGCTTTTTCGTCGGTCAACCCTTCGATATCAGCCAGATCATCAATGCCCTGTTCAGCGAGATCTTCCAGCGTACAAACACCACGGGCAGCCAGTTTGAAGGCCATCTCACGATCCAATCCTTCCAGATTCAGCAGATCGTCAGCCGGTTTGTTATCACCGAGACTTTCTTCCTGGGCCAGTGCCAGAGTGGTCAGTGCGTTTTTAGCACGCTCGCGCAGCGCTTCAACGGTCTGTTCATCCAGGCCGTCAATTTCCAGCAGCTCTTTCATTGGCACGTAGGCCAGTTCTTCCAGCGTCGCAAAACCTTCTTCCACCAGAACTGTCGCGAAATCTTCATCGATATCGAGATATTTGGTGAAGGTATCAATGGCTGCATGTGCTTCAGCCTGATGCTTCGCCTGCAGGTCATCAACGGTCATCACGTTGAGTTCCCAACCGCTCAGTTGTGAAGCCAGGCGGACGTTCTGACCATTACGTCCAATCGCCTGAGCCAGGTTACCGGCTTCAACCGCGATATCCATGGTGTGTTTGTCTTCATCCACCACGATAGAAGCGACGTCTGCTGGCGCCATTGCGTTAATCACGAACTGCGCCGGATTATCATCCCACAGGACGATATCGATACGCTCGCCGCCCAGCTCGGTAGAAACCGCCTGAACGCGCGCACCGCGCATACCCACACAGGCGCCGACCGGATCAATACGCTTGTCGTTGGTCTTAACGGCGATTTTCGCACGTGAACCTGGATCGCGAGCAGCCGCTTTAATTTCGATCACTTCTTCGCCAATTTCCGGCACTTCAATGCGGAACAGCTCTATCAGCATTTCCGGTTTGGAACGGGTTACGAACAGCTGGGCACCGCGCGCTTCCGGGCGTACAGAGTAAAGAACGCCACGGATACGGTCACCTGGGCGGAAGTTTTCACGCGGCAGCATGTCTTCACGCAGGATCACGGCTTCAGCATTGCTGCCCAAATCCAGAGAAATATTGTCGCGGTTAACTTTCTTCACCACACCGGTGACGATTTCGCCTTCGTGTTCGCGGAACTGATCGACAACCATTGCGCGTTCGGCTTCACGTACTTTCTGTACGATAACCTGTTTCGCGGTCTGGGTGGTGATACGGTCAAAGGTGACAGATTCAATCTGATCTTCAACATATTCGCCCACGTTCAGGCTTTCGTCTTCGAAGCGTGCCGCTTCCAGCGTAATTTCTTTGGTCGGCTGAGTAACTTCTTCTACGATTACCCAACGACGGAAGGTATCGAAATCACCGCTTTTACGATCGATTTCTACGCGAACGTCGATCTCTTGCTCATATTTTTTCTTTGTTGCTGTAGCCAGCGCACTTTCCAGCGCTTCAAAAATTTTCTCGCGTGGCAGCGCTTTTTCGTTGGATACGGCTTCAACAACAGCCAAAATTTCTTTGTTCATCGCGGGCTTTTCACCTCAATCCAGACTGTTAAAAGTGGGGAACCAGGTTCGCCTTCTGGATATTACTCAGCGCGAACACTTCATCTTTACCTTCGACTGTGACCGTGATCATCTCACCATCCACCGCTTTGATAACGCCCTGCCATTTACGACGGTTTTGTACCGCCATACGAAGAACCAGCGTCACTTCTTCACCCAGGAAACGCACGTAGTGTTCAGCTGTGAACAGAGGACGGTCGAGACCCGGAGAGGAGACTTCCAGGTTGTAGGCAACGGTGATTGGGTCTTCGACATCCATCACGGCGCTTACCTGATGGCTCACATCAGCACAATCATCAACATTGATGCCATCTTCACTATCAATATAGATGCGCAGTGTGGATGTGCGACCACGAATAAATTCGATGCCGACCAACTCGTAGCCCAGGGCTTCAACTGGCGCTGTAATCATCTCTGTTAATTTTTGCTCTAATGTGGACAAGCCCACCCCCAAGACATAAAAAAAGGGCCTAAAGCCCAGTTATTCTGTAGTCAGATAACAAAAAACCCCGATAAATCGGGGCTTTATATAACTGAACCCTATAACCGCACCTGCGGTTCGGAAAACCTTCCGAAAGAATTTTTTTCAAATCCAGCTACGAAGGCCTAAGTCTTCACAGTATATTTGAAAAAGAACTCTAAGGGAAAGTGGTTGCGGGGGCCGGATTTGAACCGACGACCTTCGGGTTATGAGCCCGACGAGCTACCAGGCTGCTCCACCCCGCGCCTGAAACGTGGCAAATTTTACTCGTTTTGGGTAAAAAATGCAAATACTGCTGGGATTTGGTACCGAGGACGGGACGTAAAATCTGCGCACAGTATATTGATTCACTATGCGGTATGTCAACCTTGTTACGACTATGCAAATCAATGAATGCTGCCCAGCGAATATTCGACCAGATAAATGTGTCACCCGCGCCGTTATTTAACGAAATTATCACTAAACTCTTCCTGTCATCCAGAAAAGATGATTAAATGAAAACTCACTTATTTTGCATAAAAATGCAATTAGTATAATAAGCCGACCTCTTCACCAGTCTATCAAGCAGGGTTTTATTTTATGACGACGATTCTCAAGCATCTCCCGGTAGGTCAACGTATTGGTATCGCTTTTTCCGGCGGCCTGGACACCAGTGCAGCACTGCTGTGGATGCGACAAAAAGGGGCTGTCCCATATGCATATACTGCGAATTTGGGCCAGCCGGATGAGGATGACTATGACGCCATTCCTCGCCGTGCAATGGAATATGGTGCTGAGAATGCTCGCCTGGTAGATTGCCGTAAGCAGCTGGTTGCCGAAGGGATCGCTGCGATTCAGTGCGGTGCATTCCACAACACCACCGGCGGACTGACCTATTTCAATACCACTCCGCTGGGCCGTGCTGTCACCGGCACCATGCTGGTTGCGGCCATGAAAGAAGATGGCGTTAATATCTGGGGTGACGGTAGCACCTATAAAGGTAACGATATTGAACGCTTCTATCGTTACGGTCTGCTGACCAACGCCGAACTGCAGATTTACAAACCATGGCTGGATACCGATTTTATCGATGAACTCGGTGGTCGCCATGAGATGTCCGAATTTATGATTGCCTGTGGTTTCGACTACAAGATGTCCGTTGAGAAAGCGTACTCAACGGACTCCAATATGCTCGGGGCGACCCACGAAGCAAAAGACCTCGAATTTCTGAACTCCAGCGTCAAAATCGTCAACCCGATTATGGGCGTGAAATTCTGGGATGAGAGCGTGAAGATCCCGGCAGAAGAAGTCACCGTGCGTTTTGAGCAGGGTCATCCGGTTGCGCTGAACGGTACAACCTTCAGCGACGACGTTGAGATGATGCTGGAAGCCAACCGCATCGGCGGTCGTCACGGTCTGGGTATGAGCGATCAGATTGAAAACCGTATCATTGAAGCGAAAAGCCGGGGCATCTACGAAGCTCCGGGGATGGCATTGCTGCACATTGCCTATGAGCGTCTGCTGACCGGGATTCACAACGAAGACACCATCGAGCAGTATCACGCGCACGGCCGCCAGCTTGGTCGTCTGTTGTATCAGGGCCGCTGGTTTGACTCTCAGGCGCTGATGCTGCGTGACGGTCTGCAGCGTTGGGTTGCCAGCCAGATTACGGGTGAAGTGACGCTGGAACTGCGTCGCGGTAATGATTACTCAATCCTCAACACCGAGTCTGACAATCTGACTTACAAACCAGAACGTCTGACGATGGAAAAAGGCGACTCAGTATTCTCTCCGGATGATCGTATCGGTCAGTTGACCATGCGTAATCTGGATATCACTGATACCCGCGAGAAGCTGTTCGGTTATGCGCAGTCTGGCCTGCTGACCGCCTCTTCCACAACCGGCCTGCCGCAGGTTGAGAATCTGGAAAACAAGGCGAAGTAAATATTTATCATCTTAAGGCCGCAAAAGCGGCCTTTTTTATGCGCAGAAAATAGGGATGTTCTGCGACCCTGAGGCCTGATAAGCCAAGCATCATCAGGTATTGTAATAGTCGGACGGCGTCCTAAATATCTTATCCGACCTACAGAACTACCACAAATGACAGACGAAAAAAAAGACGCTTTGCAGCGTCTTTTTTTTGGAATTTGGTACCGAGGATGGGACTCGAACCCACAAGCCCGTTAGGGCACTACCACCTCAAGGTAGCGTGTCTACCAATTCCACCACCTCGGTACAGAATACTTAGCGTGGGATATCGCTGGTCGGCTGAGCCGGAGCAGCTGGCTGAGTTTGCTCGGTTTTCGCCGGTGCACTCAGATTTTCCCACTCACTTCCTTTATTGGTCTTATTGCTGTTCATGTTACCCAGCACCAGACTGATGATGAAGAACAAGGTTCCCAATACAGCTGTCATGCGGGTCATGAAGTTACCAGAACCACTTGAACCAAACAGAGTACCAGAAGCGCCTGCGCCAAAAGAGGCTCCCATATCAGCGCCTTTGCCTTGCTGCAGCATGATCAAGCCTACCAGGCCAATTGCCACAATAAGGAAAACTACTAAAAGAGCTTCGTGCATAATCAACCTGTTCCTTGCGGAGTTGCCGCGTACAATGCTTCGACCATTAAAGCGGGAATGTTTACTGTTTCCCACTGAAGCGGGTGTGAATACTAACCAAAGCGAATAACCTTCGCAAGGGCAATTTGTTGGCATTGTATCAACTGCGGAAAAAATCGCCATATCAATCAAAAACGCAGCAACTTCTCCCAGCATCTCTGCATGACGGCGCGTTGATCGTCAAGATTCGCCCATACCACAACGGGGATTTCACAAATCAGGTCAGCGTTTTCTGGCCAGCAGTGAATAATTTGCTGGTTCACCAACTCTTCCGCCACCATCGATTCGGGTAACCATGCCATTCCCATATGCCGCAGCACCATTTCTCGTATCGTTTCGCTTAAACCACTCTCAAACACTTTTTTCAGACGTGGGCGGACGCGTTGTTCAACTGGCTCAATAATGCGTCTGACAAAGGTGTAGTCGCTATAGCATAGCCATGGGATCGGCACATGCGGATCGTTAAGCGCATTAGCCAACTGCGCAGAAATAACCGGTATAAATCGCTCATACCGCCATAGTGAACGTTTTAACCCTCCGGCAATCTCCAGCCCCGGCTGCGAAGACGGTAAATCGTAGGTCACCAGAAGATCGATTTGCCGATCTATCAAGGCGTTAAAGTGGTTGTCTATCCCCTGAATACTGGCATTAACCGTAAAATTTAACTGCGGTTCACTCTGTCGCAGATAGTTGATCATATCCGGCAGGATATTCACCGACAGCGTATGCAGGCTAACCATCACCAGCGTATTGTCCGTTGCTGGCGTCATCGCCGATAGCTCGTGGCGCGCCTCTGTTAGTGTACTGAGGACGTGCCGGGCATAGGGTTCAAAGCGTTCACCATAGCGTGTCAGCGTAACGGGGGTCGTGGTCCGGTCAAACAACGGCACCCCTAACACCTCTTCCAGCGCCTTTATACGCCGACTGAGTGCGGGTTGAGTAATATGCCGCTGCGCCGCGGCCTGAGAGTAGTTTCCATGCTGACTCAATGCCAGAAAATCTTCCAGCCACTTACAATCCACGTTGAACTCTCCACCATGCCATAACCGCATCCTCCAATACCAAATTGGTAATAGTCATAGTTATAGTAATGGCTTTATGGTGGGCATCATAACAACAATATTCCTTTTCACCTGCCGACTCTCACCCACGACGTTTGACAGGACCGATATGTTTACTTTATTGACCAATGCCCGTGTTTTTTCTCCCGAGGATTTAGGCCTCTGCTCCCTGCTCATTCATGCCGACCGAATTGTGGCGGTAGAAAAAGATATTTCCCTGTTTGATGGCGTCGACGAGGTCATTGATTGTCATGGCAAATGGGTTATCCCAGGCATAATCGATCAACATGTCCATCTTACCGGTGGCGGTGGCGAGGCTGGATTTGCCAGCCGAACGCCAGCCGTCAAGCTACGCGATCTGATTCAGGCAGGTATTACCACGGTTGTCGGCGTGTTAGGTACCGATGCCATTTCTCGTTCGCCCAAAGACCTCTACGCCAAAATGCAGTCTCTCAACCTTGAGGGATTACGCGCATTTATGCATACGGGAGCCTACGCGGTACCCAGCCCAACCATTACGCGATCCATCCGCGATGACATGACCTTTATTCCAGCGATACTTGGCGTCAAAATCGCCCTCGCCGATCACCGTGGTTCTTACCCCTCTTTCCAGGAATTGCTGAGAATAGTAAGCGATATCCGCGTGGCTTCCCTGCTGGCAGGCAAAAAAGGGTTACTGCATGTACATCTGGGGAATCTGCCTGAAGGGATGTCACAACTTATTGAGCTGTGTGATGCAGGCATTCCGATTCACCACATTTCACCGACCCATGTTGCGAGAACAGCGCCCTTGTTCGAACAGGCGATTGCGTTCGCTCATCGTGGCGGCCATATCGACGTTACGTCTGGCGGTAGTCGCTTTATGCCTCAGGAGCAGGCAATCCTCCACGCTCTGGAAGCCCAGGTTCCAGCCGATCGCATCACGATCAGCTCTGATGGTAATGGCAGCGTTCCGCGCTTTAACGCCCAGGGTATTGTGGAAGGCTTAAGCGCGGCACCGGTCGCAGGTAACCTTAATCTTCTTCCTCGTCTGATTGATGTGGGGATCCCAGTGCCACAAGCGATCGCGATGTTGACGGCAAACGTTGCGCGCTCGCTGGGTATTTCCGGCGGCGTGCTCTGCGCCGGTGAACGTGCCGATATCTGTGTACTCAATGATGACCTCTCGCTGGCCCATCTGTTCGCTGCGGGTAAGCCGTTGCTGCGGGATGGCGAGTGCCTGGTTACTGGCAACTTCGAGTAAGGGGGCAAGAATGTCATTATTACTGGCGCTAATTGCCATCATTTTTGCCGGACGTCTGATCCTCAAAAAATATCACCCCCAGTCAGTGTTGCTGTTGACCGGGATTGTGCTGCTGCTTATCGCGCATTTTAGCGGGATGACCACGCTCAGTAGCCTGGTGAAAAAAAGCACCGGATTCGGCCCCTTTGATGCCTTTGAGTTTATTCGCGATACCCTGAGCGTGCGCCTCGGCGGCCTTGGGCTGCAAATTATGCTGATTGGTGGTTTCGCTACATATATGTCGGCCATTGGCGCAAGCCAGGTGCTGGTTCGGGTGACATCTCGCCCTTTGCAACGCCTGAACTCACCGTATCTGCTATTGGGGCTGGCGCTGTTGCTGGGTCAATTCCTGTCGCTGTTTATCAGCAGCGCCACCGGGCTGGGTCTGCTGTTGATGGCGACGCTCTACCCGCTGCTGACCCGTCTTGGCTGTAGCCGCGCTGCCGTTGCCGCCGTTATCGCCAGTACCTGTGCGGTTGAATTTGGTCCCGGTTCCGGCAACTCGGTTCTCGCCGCCAAAACCGCAGGCATCGAGGTGGTGAACTATTTCGTGCAGGATCAGTTGCCGATCGTCGTCCCCGTTATTCTGTTCATCGCCCTGCTACATATTGTTGCGCAACGCTTTTTCGACCATCGGGAAAGCGGTGACGGTGTGGCTCAGCAGATGCAGACATTAACGTCGACCGATGAAACTGAAGCACCGATCGCCTGGCTTTTTCTGCCCATGCTGCCGCTGGTGTTGATGCTGGTGTGCAGTGATTTAGTATTCAGTTCGCTCAAAATTACGCTGGATACCGCCGTACTGATAAGCCTCGCCATTACCCTGGTTTGTGAGTATTGCCGTCATCGTAAGGCGCGCGAGGTGATGGCAGGCGTACAAAAAGTCTTCGACAGCATGGGCAGCGTTTTTGCAACCGTCGTCACGCTGATTATCGCCGGTGAAGTCTTTTCAGCCGGACTGAAAGCCATTGGCGCCGTCGATGCGCTGCTGTCGCTTTCCGGTGAATTTGGCCTCAGCGCCGCCTCTATTATCCTGCTGATGACCCTTATCACCTTTGCAATTTCAGCGCTAATGGGCTCAGGAAATGCCGCGTTTTTCTCCTTCGCCCCGATGGTACCGGACATCAGCCGTCATATCGGTAGCGACATCGCAGTCATGATGTTGCCTATCCAGATATCGGCGGGTATTGGTCGTACGTTATCCCCCATTGCCGGCGTCATCATTGCTATCGCGGGAATTGCAGGCGTCTCGCCTGTGGATATTGTTAAACGCACCGCGATTCCGATGCTGGGCGGTTGGTTACTGATGATTGTGCTGACCTTTGCCCGGTCAGGACATTTGCTGGCGGTTCTGCCGTGGCTGGCAGTCCTTGTAATATTAATGATCGGTGGTTACTTCTGGCAGCGCCGACATAAACAGTCGCTTCCCGTACAGTAATAAAAAACCGGAGTCCCAGACTCCGGTTTTCACTGTCTTTAGTGATTACACCGCTTTGACGGCATCGGCAATACGGTGAGCGAATTCAGTCACCTGAGCTTCATCTTCACCTTCAACCATCACGCGAATTAACGGTTCTGTACCTGACTTACGCAGCAGAACACGTCCGCGATTGCCCAGTGCAGCTTCAACTTCAGCCATCACCGCTTTCACGTTTTCATGTTCCAGCGGATCGCCGCTACCTGCGGTGTAACGCACGTTAACCAGCAGTTGCGGGAACATTTTCATGCCGCTGCACAGGTCGTGCAAACTCATATGGTTGCGCACCATCGCCGCCAGTACCTGCAGGCCCGCCACGATACCGTCACCGGTGGTGGTTTTGTCCAGCAGGATCACATGGCCTGAGTTTTCAGCACCGATACGCCAGCCTTTTTCCTGCATTTTTTCCAGTACATAGCGGTCGCCGACTTTCGCACGGGCAAACGGAATACCCAACTGTTTCAGGGCCAGTTCGAGGCCCATATTGCTCATCAGCGTGCCTACCGCGCCACCGCGCAGTTGCCCCTGACGCAGGGCTTCACGGGCAATGATGTACATGATCTGATCGCCATCGACCTTATTGCCTTCGTGGTCAACCATAATGACGCGGTCGCCGTCACCATCCAGCGCAATACCCAGATCGGCTTTTTCCGCCATCACACGCGCCTGTAGGGCACGGACGTCGGTAGCGCCGACTTCTTCATTGATATTCACACCGTTTGGCTCACAGCCAATAGCAATCACGTTTGCGCCCAGCTCACGCAGTACACTTGGCGCAATATGGTACGTCGCACCATTAGCGCAATCCACCACGATTTTAAGCTCACTCAGGCTCAATTCATTCGGGAAGGTGCCTTTGCAAAACTCGATATAACGACCGGCAGCATCAACGATACGGGTAGCTTTACCCAGTTCAGCCGAGTCCACGCAGGTGATCGCTTTTTCCATTTCGGCTTCGATAGCTTCTTCAACCGCATCCGGCAGTTTAGTCCCATCGATGGAGAAGAATTTAATCCCGTTGTCATAGTACGGGTTGTGCGAAGCAGAGATAACAATCCCGGCTTCAGCACGGAAGGTGCGCGTCAGATATGCAACAGCAGGTGTTGGCATTGGGCCTGTGAAAGAAGCCGACAGTCCGGCGGCAGCCAGACCCGCTTCCAGTGCGGACTCCAGCATATAGCCAGAAATACGCGTATCTTTACCAATAATAATTTTACGTGAACCATGACGTGCCAGCACTTTTCCTGCAGCCCAACCCAGTTTGAGCACAAAGTCAGGGGTAATTGGGGCGTCGCCTACGCGACCACGGATCCCATCGGTGCCAAAATATTTACGATTACTCATAGCGTTTATTTTCCTTTGCAGACAATGTGGCTTCCACCACACGCATCGCTTCTACGGTTTCTTTGACGTCATGGACACGAACGATATGCGCCCCTTGCATTGCGGCAATGACCGCACACGCAAGGCTACCGCTCAGGCGTTCGGATGGCCCCACATTCAGCAACTGGCCAACCATTGATTTTCGTGACATCCCAGCCAGCAATGGCAGATTAAAATGATGAAACTCAGCCAAACGTGCCAGTAATGTATAGTTGTGAGTGAGATTTTTACCGAATCCGAACCCGGGGTCGAGCAACAATTTATCTTTTGTGATTCCAGCCCGCTCGCAGCGTGCTATTTGTTCAACAAAGTAACGATTTACATCAGCAAAAACATCCTCGTACTTTGGTGCTTCCTGCATGGTTTTCGGCTGACCCTGCATATGCATCAGACAAACAGGTAATCCGGTTTCTGCTGCGGCTTCCAGCGCCCCAGGCTCCGAGAGTGAGCGAATGTCATTAATGATATGTGCGCCGACTCTGGCGCACTCGCGAATCACTTCTGCTTTTGAAGTATCGACCGAAATCCACACTTCAAAACGTTGAGCAATCGCCTCCACCACCGGGATCACTCGCTGCAACTCTTCTTCCACGCTCACATCGGCCGCGCCTGGACGTGTGGATTCACCACCCACATCAATGATAGTCGCCCCGGCGTTAATCATCAGGTTTGCGTGTTTTACCGCCTCAACCAGAGAGTTGTGCGCACCACCATCGGAAAAGGAATCTGGCGTGACGTTCAAAATCCCCATGACGTGTGGATGGCTGAGATCCAGTGAAGACCCCTGAGCAAAGAGTTTCATAGTTTTATCCCTGATAACATCTTGAATATACAAATAAGAAAAACCCCGGGGCAAGCCCCAGGGTTTTAAATTAAAACACGGTCATCATCAACGATAACTTATTTGTCGCCCAGTTGCTCTGACATGGTGCCAGAGTCCGGCGCACGCGGTTCATCAACCGGACGCGGCGCACTTGGCTTGCCGGTGCTGCCAGAGTTGTTGTTAGAAGAACCCGGTTCTTCCCAACCCGCTGGCGGACGTACCTCGCGGCGAGCCATCAGATCATCAATCTGCGGCGCATCGATGGTCTCATATTTCATGAGCGCATCTTTCATCGAGTGCAGAATGTCCATGTTTTCGTTCAGCAGACGACGCGCACGGTCATAGTTACGCTCAATCAGCAGTTTAACTTCCTGATCGATAATACGAGCCGTTTCATCGGACATATGTTTAGCTTTCGCCACAGAACGTCCCAGGAACACTTCGCCTTCTTCTTCAGCGTACAGCAACGGACCGAGTTTCTCGGAGAAGCCCCACTGAGTAACCATGTTACGCGCCAGGTTAGTCGCGACTTTAATATCGTTCGACGCACCGGTAGAAACATGTTCAACACCGTAGATGATCTCTTCGGCCAGACGACCGCCGTACAGCGTGGAGATCTGACTTTCCAGTTTCTGGCGGCTGGCGCTGATTGCGTCGCCTTCAGGCAGGAAGAAAGTCACACCCAGCGCACGACCGCGCGGGATAATCGTCACTTTGTGCACCGGATCGTGTTCCGGTACCAGGCGACCGATAATCGCGTGGCCTGCTTCGTGATACGCGGTAGATTCTTTCTGCGCTTCCGTCATCACCATGGAGCGACGTTCCGCACCCATCATGATTTTGTCTTTCGCTTTCTCGAATTCAACCATCGATACAACACGCTTATTGCCACGAGCTGCAAACAGCGCCGCTTCGTTGACCAGGTTCGCGAGATCTGCACCGGAGAAGCCAGGCGTACCACGTGCAATGATTGCCGCATCGATATCCGGAGACAGCGGTACGCGACGCATATGCACTTTCAGGATCTGTTCACGACCGCGGACATCCGGCAGACCAACCACAACCTGACGGTCGAAACGGCCTGGACGCAGCAGCGCAGGGTCAAGAACGTCCGGACGGTTAGTTGCCGCGATAACGATAATGCCTTCGTTACCTTCGAAGCCGTCCATCTCAACCAGCATCTGGTTCAGTGTCTGCTCACGTTCATCGTGACCACCGCCCAGACCTGCACCACGCTGGCGGCCTACGGCGTCGATTTCATCGATGAAGATGATGCACGGTGCCGCTTTCTTGGCTTGTTCGAACATGTCACGCACACGAGATGCACCGACACCCACGAACATTTCCACGAAATCAGAACCGGAAATGGTGAAGAAAGGAACCTTCGCTTCACCTGCGATAGCTTTCGCCAGCAGGGTTTTACCCGTACCCGGAGGACCGACCATCAGGACGCCTTTCGGGATTTTACCGCCCAGCTTCTGGAAACGGCTCGGTTCGCGCAGATACTCAACCAGCTCAGCAACTTCTTCTTTTGCTTCGTCGCAACCAGCAACGTCCGCAAAAGTCGTTTTGATCTGATCTTCCGTCAGCATGCGCGCTTTGCTCTTACCGAACGACATGGCACCTTTGCCACCACCGCCCTGCATTTGACGCATGAAGAAGATCCAGACACCAATCAGCAGCAGCATTGGGAACCAGGAAATGAAGATAGAAGCCAGCAGGCTCGGCTCTTCAGGCGGTTCACCAACAACCTTGACGTTTTTGGTCAGCAGGTTATCAAGCAGCTTCGGATCGTTAACCGGAATGTAGGTCGTGTAACGGTTACTATCTTTCTTGGTAACGTTAATCTCACGTCCGTTGATCTTCGCTTCACGAACCTGGTCCTGATTGACCTCTTGCAGGAAGGTAGAGTAATCAACCTTACGGCCATTAGACTCGCTGGGCCCAAAGCTCTGGAATACTGACATCAGCACAACGGCAATGACCAGCCAGAGAATTAGGTTTTTCGCCATGTCACTCAAGGGATTAACCTCATATTACAACTGTGTTAAAAACAGCGTCAGGATACTCTATATCCAGTTTCTTTCAAACTTTCGTTTGAAATCTACCGGTTATGGTTTACGCCCGGTCGCTACAATATACACTTCACGCGAACGGGCGCGAGAAGAGTCCGGCTTACGAACTTTGACCTTCGTAAACAGGGAGCGAATCTCTCTTAGATACTCATCGAAGCCTTCGCCCTGGAACACCTTCACTACAAAACTACCACCTGGCGCTAATACATCACGAGCCATTCCAAGCGCCAGCTCTACCAGATACATGGCCCGGGGAATATCCACCGCCGGTGTTCCACACATATTTGGCGCCATATCAGACATGACAACTTGTACTTTACTGTCACCTACGCGTTCAAGTAACGCTTTCAGGACTAATTCATCACGAAAGTCGCCCTGAAGGAAGTCCACACCAACGATTGGATCCATAGGTAAAAGATCGCAAGCGATAATGCGGCCAGTGTTGCCGATCTGCGTAACCGCATATTGCGACCAGCCACCGGGTGCAGCACCGAGATCAACAATCGTCATCCCCGGTTTAAAAATTTTGTCACTTTGCTGTATTTCATCAAGTTTAAACCAGGCACGGGAACGTAACCCCTTTTTCTGCGCCTGCTGAACATATTTATCGCTAAAGTGTTCCTGAAGCCAGCGACTCGAGCTGGCAGAACGCTTTTTACCTGTCATTTCACATTCCCAAAGGGCAGTTCATCGTAACCAATGGTGTAAATTTCTACACAGCTATTTGGCGATATATGGGAGATGGCGGTAGAATGACCCGTTTTCAATCCCAACGTAAGCAAAAATATACGATGAATCTGAGTACTAAACAAAAACAGCACCTGAAAGGTCTGGCACATCCGCTCAAGCCTGTAGTTATGCTTGGCAACAATGGTTTGACCGAAGGGGTACTGGCCGAGATTGAACAAGCGTTAGAGCACCATGAACTTATCAAGGTGAAAATCGCCTCGGAAGATCGCGATACTAAAACCTTGATCGTGGAAGCTATCGTACGCGAAACCGGCGCCTGCAATGTACAGGTCATCGGTAAAACGCTGGTACTGTATCGCCCGACTAAAGAACGTAAAATCTCGCTGCCACGCTAAGAATATCCCAAAGTTGCACACGAAGTTTGTGTAAAACGCGGGATTTTCCGCTAGCAGGAGAGCAAAATGCCACGCTCTCTTCGTTGATAAAAGGCCGCTATGCGGCCTTTTTCCTTTCTTTACAATGTATCAACATCTTAACCAAGATGCGAATTACAGGTATTCTACCTTCGTTACTTCATATTCCACTTCACCGCCCGGCGTTTTGATAACCACCACGTCATCCTGCTCTTTACCGATCAGGCCACGAGCAATAGGCGAGTTCACCGAAATCAGGTTCTGTTTAAAATCGGCTTCATCATCGCCGACAATACGCCAGGTCTGCTCTTCGTCGTTATCGAGATTCAGCACGGTAACCGTCGCGCCGAAAACTACGCGACCATTGTTCGGCATTTTTGTGACGTCGATAACCTGCGCGTTGGACAGTTTAGCTTCGATATCTTTAATGCGCCCTTCGCAGAAACCCTGCTGTTCGCGCGCCGCGTGATACTCTGCATTTTCTTTCAGGTCGCCATGCTCGCGCGCATCTGCGATAGCGGCAATGATTTCAGGACGGCGCACCGATTTCAGAAAATCCAGTTCTTCGCGCAGTTTTTCAGCACCACGTAAGGTCATTGGGATAGCTTGCATTTGTTATACCTCTTGAACATTCCTGTAGGGGGCGGCTGCTCTCACCCCGGCTGCTAAGCCCACTCTGGCATACGCCATGCCAGAGTCAGAAGCAAAAAAATACCGACCCGGGGCTCAGGGTCCCAGGTCAGCTACAATTCTCTATTTGATGATCATTTTACCCTGGAGTTCCCTATGGGTCATCGTTTACTTTTTGGGGCGTTGCGCCGTAGTATGACGGCCTGTTTCCAGGTTGTTAGCGCGAGATTATGCGATTTTCCAGATTTACCATTGGATTGACTGCCAGTATAGCGTTCAGCGTTCAGGCTGCGAACGTCGACGAGTATATCAATCAGCTCCCTGCCGGGGCCAACCTCGCCCTTATGGTACAGAAGGTTGGCGCACCTGCTCCTGCTATTGATTACCATAGCCAGCAGATGGCGCTGCCGGCCAGTACCCAGAAAGTGATCACCGCGCTGGCGGCATTGATTCAGCTCGGGCCTGACTTTCGTTTTACCACCACGCTTGAGACTAAAGGCAACGTGGAAGGCGGCGTTTTGAAAGGTGACTTAGTGGCGCGATTTGGTGCCGATCCGACGCTAAAACGTCAGGATATTCGCAATATGGTGGCAACTCTGAAAAAATCAGGCGTGACGCAAATTGCCGGAAATGTCTTGATCGACACCTCCATTTTCGCCAGCCATGATAAAGCGCCTGGTTGGCCCTGGAACGACATGACGCAGTGTTTTAGCGCACCGCCCGCGGCAGCCATTGTCGATCGTAACTGTTTCTCGGTTTCACTCTATAGCGCGCAAAAACCTAACGATCTCGCCTTTATCCGCGTGGCATCTTACTACCCGGTCACCATGTTCAGTCAGGTGCGTACTCTCGCTCGTGGCTCTGCCGAAGCGCAATATTGTGAACTGGACGTGGTTCCAGGCGATCTCAACCGCTTTACGTTGACCGGATGCCTGCCCCAACGAGCCGATCCGCTGCCGCTGGCATTCGCTATTCAGGACGGCGCCAGCTATGCCGGGGCGATTATCAAAGATGAGCTAAAACAAGCCGGTATCACTTACAGCGGGACTCTGCTGCGCCAGACGCTGGTCAACGAGCCGGGGACCGTGGTAGCCAGTAAGCAGTCGGCGCCGCTGCACGACCTGCTTAAGATTATGCTGAAAAAATCGGACAACATGATTGCCGATACCGTTTTCCGTATGATTGGCCATGCACGATTTAACGTGCCAGGTACCTGGCGAGCAGGTTCTGATGCCGTACGCCAGATTCTGCGTCAGCAAGCGGGTATTGATATCGGCAACACCATTATTGCCGACGGTTCTGGGCTCTCCCGCCATAACCTGATTGCCCCAGCGACCATGATGCAGGTGCTGCAATATATCGCTCAGCACGATAACGAGCTGAACTTTATCACCATGCTGCCGCTGGCAGGCCATGACGGCTCTTTGCAATACCGTGCGGGTCTGCATCAGGCAGGCGTAGATGGCAAAGTATCGGCGAAGACAGGCTCACTGCAGGGGGTCTATAACCTGGCAGGCTTCATCACCACGGCAAGCGGTCAGCGCATGGCATTTGTGCAGTATCTGTCTGGTTATGCGGTAGAGCCAGCTGATCAGCGTAATCGCCGTATTCCACTGGTCCGCTTCGAGAGCCGGTTATACAAGGATATTTATCAGAATAACTGAGTATGTTTGCCGGATGGCAGCGCTAACGCACCTAATCCGGCCTTCTGAAACCTGGAAACAAAACCCCGGCAACATGGCCGGGGTTTTTAATGTGATTAACGCTTGTAGATGAACTCAACGCCTTCTTCGTCGTCTTCGTCCCAATCGTCATCCCAGTCATCTTCTGCTTCGTCTTCGACTTCAGCGAGCTGCTGGCGGTGATAATCATCCCACATGAACTCGACTTTCTCTGGCTGTTTCGCTTCTTCAGCCTGAACAATCGGGTTCTCGATGATAAAGGTCATCACATCCCAGCAGAGATCCTTCACGCCCAACTGGCTGGCAGCGGAGATCAGGTAATATTTACCTTCCCAGCCTAACGCTTCGGCGATCGCTTTCGCTTTCTCTTCCGCTTCAGCCTTGCCCAGCAAATCAATTTTGTTGAACACTAACCAACGCGGTTTAGACGCCAGATCCTGGCTGTATTTTTCAAGCTCGCCAATAATGATACGGGCATTTTCAACCGGATCGGAACCGTCAATCGGATCGATATCAATGAGGTGTAGCAGTACGCGGCAGCGTTCCAGGTGTTTCAGGAAGCGGATACCCAAGCCTGCGCCTTCAGCCGCGCCTTCAATCAGACCCGGAATGTCGGCAACCACAAAGCTCTTTTCGTTGTCCATACGCACCACACCCAGGCTCGGAACCAGAGTGGTGAACGGATAGTCAGCGACTTTCGGCTTCGCCGCGGACACCGCACGGATAAACGTCGATTTACCGGCGTTTGGCATGCCCAGCATCCCGACGTCCGCCAGCAGCATCAGCTCCAGCATCAGATCGCGTTTATCGCCCGGTGTACCCATCGTTTTCTGACGCGGAGTACGGTTGACCGAGGATTTGAAACGGGTGTTGCCCAGACCGTGCCAGCCGCCTTTAGCGACCATCAGACGCTGACCGTGTTTGGTCATGTCGCCCATGGTTTCGCCCGTGCCCTGATCGATTACACGCGTACCTACAGGCACTTTAATCGTGACATCTTTACCACGCTTGCCGGTGCAATCACGGCTCGCGCCATTCTGTCCACGTTCCGCGCGGAATGATTTTTCAAAACGG
This sequence comes from Citrobacter sp. Cb080, assembly GCF_030334745.1. Taxonomy (NCBI): domain Bacteria; kingdom Pseudomonadati; phylum Pseudomonadota; class Gammaproteobacteria; order Enterobacterales; family Enterobacteriaceae; genus Citrobacter; species Citrobacter sp. Cb080. The sequence continues at coordinate 55,522 of NZ_JAOWDG010000063.1, forward strand.
TAATCGATCAGCGTGTTCAGGTTTTCGTCGGCTTCCAGCCAAACGTCACCACCATCACCACCGTCTCCACCGTCCGGACCGCCTTTTGGGATGTACTTTTCGCGGCGGAAGCTGACGCAACCATTACCGCCATCACCTGCAACGACCAGAATCGATGCTTCATCAACAAACTTCATTTTACTCTCCGTAAATCATTCGCCTGAGCGGGGCTGCGAAACCACCGTTTCATGCTTACGTAAACCGCCCCAAATTCGATGACCAATGGCGGAATACATCGCGCCCGCAACCACGATAAACGCACCGAGATAACCTAATAGGTTTAGCATCGGTCTGGCGAAGAAATCGGGCCAGGCCAGTGATAATAAATCTGAAAATAACAACGTAAACAGCGGAGTGAGCGTAATAATGGCGCTCACCTGTGCCGCCTGCCAACGCGCCATCGCTTCCGCGAGAGCACCGTATCCTACCAGCGTATTCAGGCCGCAGAATACAAGGCATGCCAGCTGCCAGTCACTGAGCTGCGTGATGACACCGGGTTTAGCCAACGGCAACAACGCAATCGTACATAAAGTGTACAGTAAAAACAGGATCTGCGGTGATGCCAGGCGGCGCAATAACACCTTTTGCGCGACCCCATAGCTCACCCAGACCATCGCCGCACCAACACCAAAGATAACGCCCCAGGTGTAATCGGTGAGTCGGGTAAAAATTTCGATCAGACTGGTATTAAAAAACAGAACCAGGCCGCTCAGAAGCATAATGGCGCCAATCACCTGCGTACCGCGCATCTTTTCTTTCAGGATAAAGACGCTGGCAATCATCATACCAACCGGTGACAGCTGACCGATAACCTGCGAAGCCGTTGGGCTCAAATATTGCAAGGATGAACTAAACAGAATGAAGTTACCGAACAACCCACCGGTAGCGATAGCCAACAGGATCAGCCAACGCGCTTTGCGAAAAATACGCAACGGAGGGAGCTTTTTTTTAACCGCAAGAATAGCGCCAAGGCCAATGCTTGCCATTAAAAAACGGTAGAACACCACGGTAGGAGGCTCCATCACCTCCAGCACTTGCTTCATCGCTATTGGCAAAGCGCCCCAACATACTGCCGTTGTGAGTGCTAACAGAATACCAATACCTGCCTGCTGCTTCATGCCGTATTCCCTGCAAGGGCTCGTTTCCGGGTTATCACGGCGCGACGAGCGTATTTACCGGCCGTCGAATGTAAAAAGCCCCGCAACGTGTTGCGGGGCTTTTATCCGTTACCGGGACGCGAAAAACTTATTCAGCAACGATGCTGATGAATTTACGGTTTTTCGGGCCTTTCACTTCAAATTTCACTTTACCGTCTGCTTTAGCAAACAGAGTGTGGTCTTTGCCGCAACCAACGTTGGAGCCAGCGTGGAATTTAGTACCACGTTGACGAACGATGATGCTACCAGCCAGAACTGTTTCACCGCCGAAGCGTTTTACGCCCAGACGTTTAGCTTCTGAATCGCGACCGTTACGAGTCGAGCCGCCAGCCTTTTTATGTGCCATTTAATCTGCTCCCCTTAACTTAAGCGCTGATGCCAGTGATTTTTACATCAGTGAACCACTGACGATGGCCCTGCTGCTTACGGTAGTGTTTACGACGACGAAACTTAACAATTTTAACTTTCTCGCCACGACCGTGAGCAACAACTTCAGCTTTGATAACGCCGCCATCAACGAAAGGAACGCCGATTTTGACTTCTTCACCGTTTGCGATCATCAGAACTTCTGCGAATTCAACAGATTCGCCAGTTGCGATGTCCAGCTTTTCCAGGCGAACGGTCTGACCTTCGCTTACTCGGTGTTGTTTACCACCACTTTGGAAAACCGCGTACATAAAAAACTCCGCTTCCGCGCACACCTTTTTGATGATTCAGAGTGCGCTATAAATATTCACAATAGGGCGCGAATATTACGCAAAACGCGAGCCTTTGACAAGTGCTACGTCAATACATGAAGAAAAAAAACACAACACGTACGGTAACGTTTATCTATGGCGTTTTTTCAGTACAATCAGCATATATTTATAACCCTAAACCCGACGTTACCTTCCGATACAGTGAGGTAATCGGGGCGAGAAGCCCGGCTTTTGCGATGAATTTAGAAAAAATCAATGAGTTAACCGCGCAAGATATGGCGGGGGTCAATGCGACAATCCTTGAACAGCTCAATTCCGACGTGCAGCTGATCAATCAACTGGGGTACTACATCGTTAGCGGCGGCGGAAAACGCATTCGCCCAATGATCGCCGTACTCGCCGCGCGTGCAGTTGGCTACCAGGAAAATGCGCACGTTACGATTGCAGCCCTCATCGAGTTTATCCACACCGCGACCCTGTTGCACGACGATGTTGTGGATGAGTCCGACATGCGCCGCGGAAAAGCCACGGCGAATGCGGCGTTTGGCAATGCGGCCAGCGTGCTGGTCGGCGATTTTATCTATACCCGCGCTTTTCAGATGATGACCAGCCTCGGTTCGCTGAAAGTGCTGGAAGTCATGTCGAAAGCGGTCAACGTCATCGCCGAAGGTGAAGTCTTGCAGTTGATGAACGTCAACGACCCGGACATCACTGAAGAAAACTATATGCGCGTTATCTACAGTAAGACTGCGCGTTTGTTTGAAGCGGCTGCCCAATGCTCTGGCATTCTGGCTGGTTGCAGCGAAGAACAAGAGAAAGGGTTGCAGGATTATGGCCGTTATCTCGGTACTGCTTTCCAGTTAATTGACGATTTGCTGGATTACAACGCGGATGGTGAGCAACTGGGTAAAAACGTCGGTGATGACCTCAACGAGGGTAAACCAACGCTGCCGCTGCTGCATGCCATGCGCCACGGCACCCCTGAACAAGCACAAATGATCCGTCAGGCTATTGAGCAGGGTAATGGCCGTCACCTTCTGGAGCCTGTTCTGGAAGCGATGAACGCCTGTGGTTCCCTGGAGTGGACTCGCCAACGTGCAGAAGAAGAGGCTGATAAGGCCATCGCTGCGCTGCAGGTACTGCCTGATACACCGTGGAGAGAAGCGCTGATTGGTCTGGCGCATATCGCCGTACAGCGCGACCGTTAATACCCTGCGGCATCTTTCATCATCCCGTGCCCTGCACGGGATGCTTTTATAAATTCCAATAAACACTTTCCCCTCTCTAGCAACCCTCGCATAAACTTGGCATATTCTGAATATACTCACACTTTACATGAACATTTTAGAACATTCGTTCTCCGGGTGTTATAGTGTCTCCACAACCGATCGTGGAACCAAAAGTCGATAACCAAAGGAGAGATGAGTTTATGGAAAACAAGCTGATTGACTGGCATCCGGCCGATATCATCGCCGGACTGCGCAAGAAAGGGACCTCAATGGCCGCTGAATCACGTAAAAATGGATTAAGCTCATCAACGCTGGCCAATGCGTTAACACGCCCATGGCCAAAAGGTGAGTTGATTATCGCCCGATCGTTGGGAACCGACCCGTGGGTGATTTGGCCGTCACGCTATCACGATGCAAAAACACATGAGTTTATCGACAGAACGCGGATGATGAGGGGACGCAAAGAGAAACAGAATCCTGAATGAACACTGATGAGTAGTAACCCCCGGTTCACAGAACTGGGGGTTACAAGAGACGTAGACGATTACTCGCCTTTCACGCGCTCAATGTTTGCGCCCAGCGCGCGCAGTTTATCTTCGATGCGCTCATAGCCGCGATCGATGTGATAAATACGATCGACTACCGTCGTACCTTCAGCAATACACCCAGCCAGCACGAGGCTTGCAGATGCGCGCAGATCGGTCGCCATAACCTGTGCGCCGGAGAGCGTTTCCACGCCGTGGCAAATCACGGTATTGCTTTCGATTTCTGCGTGAGCGCCCATACGGCTCAGCTCAGGCACGTGCATAAAGCGGTTCTCAAACACGGTTTCCGTGATGAAGCCCGTACCTTCTGCCACCAGGTTCAGCAACGTGAACTGGGCCTGCATATCGGTAGGGAACGCCGGGTGCGGTGCCGTGCGCACATTGACCGCTTTCGGACGTTTACCGTGCATGTCCAGGCTGATCCAGTCGTCACCGACTTCGATATCCGCTCCCGCATCACGCAGCTTCGCCAGAACGGCATCCAGCGTGTCAGGTTGTGCATTACGACAGATAATTTTGCCGCGAGAAATTGCCGCTGCGACCAGGAAAGTACCGGTTTCGATGCGGTCAGGCAGAACGCGATACACACCGCCGCCGAGGCGCTCAACGCCTTCGATAGTAATACGATCGGTACCCTGGCCTGTGATTTTTGCGCCCAGCGCAATCAGGAAGTTCGCGGTATCCACGATCTCCGGCTCACGCGCGGCGTTTTCGATGATGGTAGTGCCTTCGGCAAGCGTTGCTGCGCACATGATAGTGACCGTCGCGCCGACGCTCACTTTGTCCATGACGATATGCGCGCCTTTCAGGCGGCCATCAACGGACGCTTTCACATAGCCTTCTTCAAGCTTAATAGTCGCGCCTAACTGCTCCAGACCAGTAATGTGCAGGTCAACCGGACGCGCGCCGATGGTGCAGCCGCCCGGCAGTGAAACCTGGCCCTGGCCAAAGCGGGCAACCAGTGGCCCAAGCGCCCAGATGGATGCACGCATGGTTTTGACCAGATCGTACGGCGCACAGAAGACGTTCACGTCACGCGCATCAATGTGCACAGAACCATTACGCTCAACTTTCGCCCCCAACTGGCTCAGCAGCTTCATTGAGGTGTCAACATCCTTCAGTTTCGGGACGTTCTGGATCTCTACAGGTTCTTCCGCCAGCAGCGCCGCAAACAGGATCGGCAGCGCGGCGTTTTTAGCGCCTGAAATTGTGACTTCGCCCTGGAGCTTGGTTGGCCCCTGAACACGAAATTTATCCATTATTCTGTTCTCTGTTAAGAATTTATCTTCGCTACCGGCATATCACCCGTAGCTCAAAAACCGTTAAGTTTGCGATCGCGCGCCCATTCCGCTGGAGTAAACGCCTTAATCGACACGGCATGAATGCGGTTGTCCGCAATGTACTCCATCAACGGGCCATAGACCGATTGCTGTTTCTTGACCCGGCTCATGCCTTCAAACATCTCACCCACGGCAATAACCTGAAAGTGACTGCCGTCGCCAGAAACGTGGACTTCCTGGAGGGAGAGTGCATTCATCAGCACGCTCTGAATTTCATTATTTTCCATGGGCTCTTCATTCGTCAGATAGTGAAAACAGCCCAACATCTTAGAGCAAAGTGGCGCTGTCATAAATAAGCAAAAAGCCCCGCTGATAAATCAGACAAGGCTTTAGTGGCAGATCCCCCGCAGAGGAGTTGCCGGATGGCGGCACAAGACCTTATCCGGCTTACAAAAATTAACGCGGAAGAACGTCGTCAGGCAAATTGTAAAGCTGCGCCAGCGTGTACACTTTATCGTTAACGCCAGCGAGCGAAACGCTGTTCCCCTGCTGCTTGCCCTCATTAATCAGGTGCAGCAGTAATGCCAGACCACCGGTATCCACCCGGGAAATCTGGTTCAGGTCGATGCAGGATCCCCCTTTCATCGCCTCAACTCGCGCATCCCATAATGGGTTTAACACGTCCTGATCCAGCTCTCCCACCAGCACCAGCTTGTCGCCTTCACGCATCCAGGTGAGTGACTGCGTCATTATTTTTTCTCTTCCAGCGTGATTTTCTGCTGAGAAATAGATTTCAGCTGTGCCGTCAGGCCATCAATACCTTTCGTACGCAGCAGGTCGCTCCACTCATTCTGTTTGGTGGTGATCATACTTACGCCTTCAGCAATCATGTCATACGCCTGCCAGTTACCCGTCTGGGAATTTTTACGCCACTGGAAATCCAGACGTACCGGAGGACGACCGTTTGGATCGATGATGGTTACGCGGATAGGCACGATGGTCGCATCACCCAGCGGCTGCTCAGGGGCAATCTGATAGGTCTGGCCGTGGTACATCGCCAGCGCCTGACCGTAAGCCTGCTTCAGATATTCACGGAATGCGGCGAAATAGGCGTCACGCTGAGCCGGTGTCGCATCTTTGTAGTAGCGGCCCAGTACCAGTGCGCCTGCATACTTAACCTGCACGTAAGGCAGCAGTTCCTGATCGACCACCTGACGCAGGTAATCCGGGTTGGAACGGATTTTAGGTTGCTCGTTCTTCAGACGGTCAAACGTCTTCTGCGCCGCCTCATCCATCAGTTTGTACGGGTTCGTCTGGTCCGCTGCGGTTGCCGCGCTAAGTGGAGCAATCACCAGCATAGCCACCATCATCAATCGTTTAAACATACGTCGATTCTCCTGAGATTATTTCGTTGCGCCCGCAGGCGTAGTGGCTTCATTATTGCCTTCAGTTGCGGCTGGCGCATCGCCAGAATTCTTATTGTCATCACCTTTACTGTTGCTGTTGTAAAGGAACTGACCAATCATATCTTCCAGCACCATCGCAGATTTCGTGTCCTGAATCGTACCGCCATCTTTGAGGATAGACGTTCCCAGCTCAGGATCTTCAAAACCTACGTTCAATGCCAGATACTGTTCGCCCAACAGACCGGAAGTACGGATGCTCAGAGAACTGGTGTCAGGAATATGGTTAAAACGCGATTCAATTTCCAGCGTCACGCGCGGCAGGTACGTTTTCTGATCTAACGAGATGTCCGATACGCGTCCTACCACGACCCCGCCAATCCGCACCGGAGAGCGCTCTCTCAGACCGCCGATATTATCAAAGGTCGCATAAATCGTATAAGTCGGTTCAGTACGCATTGAGGTGACGTTCGCCGCCTTCAGGCAGACAAACAGCGCGGCCAGCAGCGCAACCAGCAGGAATAACCCGACCCAAATTTCATTTTTTTTCGTTTGCATGAACTCAATTCCCAAACATCAGTGCGGTCAGCACAAAATCCAGCCCCAGAACGGCAAGAGAGGCGTGCACTACGGTGCGTGTCGTTGCCCGGCTAATCCCGGCAGAGGTCGGGATAGCATCATAACCATTGAACAATGCAATCCATGTGACCGTAATGGCAAACACCACGCTCTTAATCAGACAGTTGACCAGATCCAGACGCCAGTCGACGGCATTTTGCATAGCCGACCAGAAAAAGCCTGCATCAATACCTTTCCAGCTTACGCCAACCAACGACCCACCCCAGATCCCCACCGCGACAAATATAATCGTCAGCAGCGGCAATGAAATCACACCGGCCCAAAAACGTGGGGAGATCACTCGGCGCAGTGGGTCGACGGCCATCATTTCCAGGCTGGAAAGCTGCTCGGTCGCCCGCATCAGGCCAATCTCTGCGGTTAAGGCCGATCCGGCCCGCCCGGCAAACAACAGCGCCGCAACCACCGGCCCCAGCTCACGTAGCAATGACAGCGCCACCAGCATACCGAGGCTGGTTTCCGCACTGTAGGTCGTCAGCACCAGGTATCCCTGCAACCCCAGCACCATGCCGATGAACACGCCAGAAACAATAATGATCAGCATCGATAAGACACCGACATTATAGAGCTGGCGTATCAGCAGCGGCGCATGTTTGCGAAACTCCGGCTTGCCGACAACTGCATTGAACAACATTAATCCGGCTCGCCCGAACGTCCTGAGGGTTTTTATTCCCCGATGTCCGAGTGATGCCAGCGCATTTAACAACATGGGTGGCTTAACTCCCTGTTTTGAGTAAATCGATGTGGTAGTCGCCCGCCGGGTAACGGAACGGAACCGGTCCATCGGCAATGCCATCGAGGAACTGACGCACACGCGGATCGGCATTTTCTTGCAGCGCCTGAGCACTACCGTAGGCCACTATTTTTTTGTCCGCCATAATATAGGCGTAATCCGCAATACTCAGCACTTCTGGCACATCATGGGAAACCACCACGCAGGTGACGCCCAGCGCGCTGTTCAGTTCAGAAATCAGCTTCACCAGCACGCCCATGGTGATGGGATCCTGGCCGACGAACGGCTCATCAAACATAATAAGGTCTGGCTCCAGCGCGATAGCACGTGCTAACGCGGCACGACGCGCCATCCCACCGGATAATTCAGAAGGCATTAATTTTGCCGCGCCCCGCAGGCCAACGGCCTCGAGCTTCATCATTACCGTGCTTTTCAGCAGCGGCGCAGGCAGTGTTGTATGCTCGCGCAACGGGTATGCAACGTTGTCAAACACATTCATATCAGTAAACAGCGCACCAGACTGGAATAGCATGCTCATGCGCTTACGCACGGTAAATAAACGCGAACGGGACATGGCCGGGACATTTTCGCCGTCAAACAGGATCTCGCCCTTATCGGGGGAGATTTGTCCGCCGATCAGACGCAACAGCGTCGTTTTGCCGATGCCTGATGGCCCCATGATCGCCGTCACCTTACCACGCGGCACCGTCAGGGAAATATTATCAAAGATGCAGCGGTCGCCTCGGGAAAAGCTGACATCGCGCATATCGATTAGATTCGCCACAGACTGACCCATTGATTCATCCTTTACTATTGCCTCGTTGATCGAAGAGCTTGGCGCTCAATTTAGCCCTGAACCCAGCATATTTACAGATTATTACCTGTCCTGGTTAGCGAAAGCTGGCATTTGTTTTACTTTTTAGCCGCATAAAGTCAAAATTAAGAATTCGTGACGGCTTCCAGAAATCCTTCAAGTGGACCGGCGAGTATACCTGAAGAAAGGACTTTAGATGCTTTTAGCGACGGCGCTGTTAATAATTGGTTTACTTCTGGTGGTCTACGGTGCCGACCGACTGGTATTTGCCGCATCCATTTTATGTCGAAACTTCGGTATTCCCCCCATTATCATCGGGATGACCGTGGTCAGCATTGGTACATCGTTACCCGAGATAATTGTCTCCGTTGCCGCATCGATGAACGGGCAGCTTGATTTAGCCGTCGGTACCGCCATTGGCTCTAACATTACCAACATTCTGCTTATTTTAGGCCTGTCGGCGCTGATTCATCCTTTTACCGTGCATTCTGATGTTCTGCGTCGTGAATTACCGCTAATGTTGCTGGTAAGCATCTTAGCCGCATCGGTCCTGTATGACGGGCAATTGAGTCGCAGCGATGGTTTCTTTCTTCTGCTTCTGGCCGTGCTATGGCTGTTATTCATTGTTAAAATCGCCCGTCTGGCTGAGCGACAAGGTAACGACAGCCTGACCCGCGAGCAGATCGCGGAACTGCCGCGCGAAGGCGGGTTACCGGTCGCGTTTTTGTGGTTGGGTATTGCGCTAATTATTATGCCAATGGCAACGCGTATGGTGGTAGATAACGCAACCGTACTGGCGAACTACTTCGCCATGAGCGAACTCACCATCGGGCTGACGGTTGTCGCCATTGGTACCAGCCTGCCGGAGCTGGCAACGGCAATTGCGGGTCTGCGTAAAGGCGAAAACGATATTGCCGTCGGCAACATCATCGGCGCGAACATTTTTAATATTGTTATCGTCCTCGGACTGCCGGCGCTGATTACGCCGGGGGAAGTTAATCCGATGGCCTTCAGCCGTGACTATAGCGTCATGCTGCTGGTGAGCGTAATTTTTGCACTACTCTGCTGGCGACGTCCGCGCCAGATTGGTCGCGGCGCGGGTGCGCTGCTGACCGGCGGTTTTATCATATGGCTGGCGATGCTGTATTGGTTATCGCCACTTCTCGTTGGATAACTGGAAACGCATTATGTCGCACTTAGAGTTGCAACCGGGTTTTGACTTTCAGCAAGCAGGCAAGGAAGTCCTGGCAATTGAACGTGAAGGCCTGGCGGAGCTTGATCAGTACATCAACCAAAATTTTACTCTCGCCTGCGAGAAAATATTCAGCTGCCCGGGCAAAGTTGTGGTGATGGGGATGGGGAAATCCGGACACATCGGGCGGAAAATGGCGGCCACATTTGCCAGCACCGGCACCCCCTCATTTTTCGTGCATCCAGGCGAAGCCGCACATGGCGATCTGGGCATGGTCTCGCCGCAGGATGTAGTCATCGCCATCTCTAACTCCGGTGAATCCAATGAGATAGCGGCGTTAATCCCGGTGTTAAAACGTCTTCATGTACCGCTTATCTGCATGACCGGTCGTCCGGAAAGCAGCATGGCGCGTGCGGCAGATGTGCATCTGTGTGTTAAAGTGCCTAAGGAAGCTTGCCCGTTAGGCCTGGCGCCGACCAGCAGCACGACCGCAACGCTGGTGATGGGCGATGCGCTAGCCGTGGCATTATTAAAAGCGCGTGGCTTTACCGCGGAAGATTTTGCGTTATCTCATCCCGGTGGCGCACTAGGCCGTAAGCTTTTACTGCGCGTTAACGATATTATGCATACGGGCGATGAGATCCCGCATGTGACTAAAAGCGCCAGCCTGCGTGACGCCTTACTTGAGATCACGCGTAAAAATCTCGGCATGACCGTCATTTGCGATGATGACATGAAGATTGACGGTATTTTCACCGATGGCGATTTACGTCGCGTCTTCGATATGGGCGTTGATGTTCGCCAGTTAGGCATTGCCGATGTGATGACCCCTGGCGGCATTCGCGTGCGTCCGGGCATTCTTGCCGTCGATGCCCTGAATTTAATGCAGTCCCGCCATATCACCTCGGTAATGGTTGCTGATGGCGACCGGTTACTTGGTGTGTTACATATGCATGATCTGCTGCGTGCAGGTGTAGTGTAAGAAACTCAAGGATAAAGAAAATGAGTAAAGCAGGTGCGTCGCTTGCGACCTGTTATGGACCCGTCAGCACAGACGTTATCACCCGGGCAGAGAACATCCGTTTGCTGATCCTGGATGTGGATGGCGTACTGTCTGATGGTCTGATTTATATGGGCAACAACGGTGAAGAGCTAAAGGCTTTTAACGTCCGCGATGGTTACGGAATTCGCTGTGCGCTCACTTCCGGTATCGAGGTTGCCATTATTACCGGACGAAAGGCTAAACTTGTAGAAGATCGCTGTGCCACATTAGGGATCACGCATTTGTATCAGGGGCAGTCAGACAAACTGGTCGCCTTTAACGATCTCCTTAGCAAACTGGCGATCGCTCCTGAAAATGTTGCGTACGTTGGCGATGATCTGATCGACTGGCCGGTGATGGCACAAGTGGGATTAAGCGTGGCGGTGGCGGATGCTCATCCTTTGCTGATCCCGCGGGCCGATTATGTCACCCGCATCGATGGGGGACGCGGCGCGGTACGTGAAGTCTGCGATTTATTACTCCTGGCGCAGGGCAAACTGGACGAGGCCAAAGGGCAATCGATATGAGCAAAACCAGACGTTGGGTTATCATTCTACTGTCGCTGGCTGTCCTTGTGATGATTGGTATTAATCTGGCAGACAAAGACGACACCGCTGAGGTCGTCGTAAATAACAACGAGCCAACCTATAAGAGCGAACATACTGATACCGTTGTGTATAGTCCCGAAGGCGCACTGAGCTATCACTTGATCGCGCAAAACGTTGAATATTATTCGGAACAAGCGGTTTCGTGGTTTACTCAACCGGTATTAACCACATTTGATAAGGATAAAGTACCGACCTGGACGATCAAGGCTGATAAAGCCAAATTGACCAACGATCGGATGCTATATCTGTACGGCCATGTTGAGGTCAACGCCCTGGTGCCCGACTCTCAACTACGCAGAATTACGACCGATAACGCACAGATTAACCTGGTGACACAAGACGTCACTTCCGATGATCTCGTCACGTTATATGGCACAACATTTAACTCCAGCGGACTGAAGATGCGCGGCAACTTACGCAGCAAGAACGCCGAGCTGATTGAAAAGGTTAGAACCTCATATGAAATCCAAAACAAACAAACTCAGCCTTAATCTTGTGCTTGCCAGCGCACTTCTGGCCGCCAGCATCCCGGCATTCGCCGTCACCGGCGATACCGAGCAGCCGATTCACATTGAGTCGGACCAGCAGTCTCTTGATATGCAAGGCAACGTGGTGACCTTTACTGGCAACGTGATTGTGACTCAGGGCACCATCAAAATTAACGCCGATAAAGTCGTCGTAACCCGCCCTGGCGGTGAAGACGGTAAAGAAGTCATTGATGGCTACGGTAATCCTGCAACCTTTTACCAGATGCAGGACAACGGTAAACCGGTTAAAGGCCACGCCTCACACATGCATTATGAACTGGCGAAAGACTTCGTCGTTCTCACCGGTAAGGCTTACCTGGAACAGCTCGATAGCAACATCACGGGCGATAAGATCACCTATCTGGTGAAAGAGCAGAAAATGCAGGCCTTCAGCGATAAAGGCAAACGCGTCACCACCGTTCTGGTACCGTCGCAGTTGCAGGACAAAAACAAGGCTCCGGCAGAGAAAAAAGGTAACTGATTCGTTATGGCAACATTAACTGCAAAGAACCTTGCAAAAGCCTATAAGGGCCGCCGTGTGGTGGAAGATGTCAGTCTGACCGTCAACTCCGGGGAGATCGTCGGTCTGCTCGGTCCTAACGGTGCGGGCAAGACAACGACCTTTTACATGGTGGTCGGCATTGTCCCACGTGATGCGGGCAACATTATCATTGATGACGAAGACATCAGCCTGCTGCCTCTGCATGCGCGCGCGCGTCGCGGCATCGGCTACTTGCCGCAGGAAGCGTCTATTTTCCGTCGCCTGAGCGTGTTTGATAACCTGATGGCGGTGCTGCAAATTCGTGACGATCTTACCAGCGAGCAGCGGGAAGATCGCGCCAACGAGCTGATGGAAGAGTTCCACATCGAACACCTGCGTGACAGCATGGGACAGTCGCTCTCCGGTGGTGAACGACGCCGCGTGGAGATCGCCCGCGCACTGGCCGCGAATCCGAAATTTATCCTGCTGGATGAACCGTTTGCCGGTGTTGACCCGATTTCCGTTATTGATATCAAACGGATCATCGAACATCTGCGCGACAGCGGGCTTGGGGTGCTGATTACCGACCATAACGTTCGCGAAACGCTGGCAGTGTGTGAGCGCGCCTACATCGTGAGTCAGGGCCACCTGATCGCGCATGGCACGCCAACAGAAATACTGCAGGATGAGCACGTTAAACGCGTATACCTTGGGAAAGACTTCAGACTCTGATAGGGTAGAAGACTTCACGTCACCGCAGGAGAGAACAACTCTGAACATGAAGCAAGGTTTGCAACTCAGGCTTAGCCAACAACTGGCGATGACGCCTCAGCTACAACAGGCTATCCGTCTGTTGCAGCTGTCCACGCTGGAACTTCAGCAAGAACTTCAGCAAGCGCTGGAAAGTAACCCACTGCTCGAGCAAACCGATCTTCACGACGAAATTGATACCCAGGAAAAACAGGACAGCGAATCCCTCGACACCGCAGATGCTCTCGAACAAAAAGAGATGCCAGAGGAGCTGCCACTTGACGCCAGTTGGGATGAAATTTACACCGCCGGTACGCCTTCTGGCACCAGCGGGGATTACATCGACGACGAACTGCCTGTGTATCAGGGTGAGACCACGCAATCGCTGCAGGATTACCTGATGTGGCAAGTGGAGCTGACCCCGTTCTCGGATACCGATCGCGCAATTGCGACATCCATTGTTGATGCGGTAGACGAAACCGGTTATCTCACCGTAACCCTGGACGATATTCTCGAAAGCATGGGCGATGACGACGTCGGCATGGACGAAATCGAAGCCGTGCTTAAACGCATTCAGCGTTTTGATCCCGTGGGCGTGGCGGCCAAAGATCTCCGCGACTGCTTATTGATCCAACTTTCACAGTTTGATAAAGCCACGCCGTGGCTGGAAGAAGCGCGCCTGATCATCAGCGATCACCTCGATCTGTTAGCCAACCATGACTTCCGCACGCTGATGCGCGTAACCCGGCTGAAAGAAGATGTGCTGAAAGAAGCCGTCAATCTTATTCAGTCCCTGGACCCCAGACCTGGGCAGTCTATCCAGACCGGGGAGCCAGAATACGTTATTCCGGATGTACTGGTGCGTAAGCATAACGATCGCTGGGTGGTCGAACTCAACGGCGACAGCATTCCACGGTTGCAGATTAACCAGCACTACGCCGCCATGTGCAACAGCGCGCGCAACGACGCTGACAGCCAGTTTATTCGTAGCAATCTGCAGGATGCAAAGTGGCTGATTAAAAGCCTGGAAAGTCGCAATGATACGCTGCTGCGCGTCAGTCGCTGTATCGTTGAACAGCAGCAAGCCTTCTTTGATCAAGGCGAAGAGTTTATGAAACCGATGGTGCTGGCGGATATCGCCCAGGCCGTCGAGATGCACGAATCGACCATTTCCCGAGTGACCACGCAAAAGTATCTGCACAGTCCGCGCGGCATTTTTGAATTGAAGTATTTCTTTTCCAGTCACGTTAACACTGAAGGCGGAGGCGAAGCCTCATCCACAGCTATACGTGCACTGGTGAAGAAATTAATTGCTGCGGAAAACCCCGCGAAACCGCTGAGTGACAGCAAGTTAACCTCTATGCTGTCAGAACAGGGTATCATGGTGGCACGCCGCACTGTTGCGAAGTACCGAGAGTCTTTATCCATTCCGCCGTCGAACCAGCGCAAACAGCTGGTCTGACCCAACCGATAAGGAAGACACTATGCAGCTCAACATCACTGGAAACAACGTCGAAATCACTGAAGCCTTACGCGATTTTGTTAATACAAAATTCGCCAAGCTAGAACAATATTTCGACCGGATTAATCAGGTCTATATTGTGTTGAAAGTGGAGAAGGTGACACATATCTCGGATGCAACACTGCATGTGAACGGTGGCGAAATTCATGCCAGCGCGGAAGGTCAGGATATGTACGCCGCCATTGACGGTTTAATTGATAAACTGGCTCGGCAGTTAACAAAACATAAAGATAAACTGAAACAGCACTAACTTGTCCGGGCAGTTAGCGGGTGCAGGACGGCCTGTTGTGTCGCACAACGGGCCATTTGTACAGTTAGCGCTTAGGTGAAATTATGACAAATAACGATACGACTCTACAACTGAGCAATGTTCTTAACCAGGAATGTACACGCGCTGGCGTTCACTGCCAAAGCAAGAAACGCGCGCTGGAAATCATCAGCGAACTGGCGGCAAAACAGCTCAGCTTGCCCTCTCAGGTGGTATTTGAAGCCATTCTGACGCGTGAAAAAATGGGCAGTACCGGCATCGGTAATGGAATTGCTATCCCGCACGGAAAGCTGGAAGAAGACACGATGCGCGCAGTTGGCGTGTTTGTGCAACTTGAAACGCCAATTGCTTTCGACGCCATTGATAATCAACCCGTCGATCTGCTTTTCGCCCTGCTGGTTCCGGCAGACCAAACCAAGACGCATTTGCATACGTTGTCGCTGGTCGCCAAACGTCTGGCCGATAAAACCATCTGCCGCCGCCTGCGCGCAGCACAGAGTGACCAGGAGTTGTATCAAATCATCACGGACACCGAAGGTGGACTGGATGAAGCATAACAACCCAATGGCATCCTTTTTTGTCGTTGTGAGGAGAAACAGTACATGGTACTGATGATCGTCAGCGGTCGTTCGGGGTCAGGAAAATCTGTCGCCCTGCGAGCGCTGGAAGATATGGGTTTTTACTGCGTGGATAACCTTCCCGTAGTGCTGTTGCCCGATCTGGCTCGTACTCTGGCCGATCGCCAGATTTCTGCGGCCGTCAGCATTGATGTGCGCAACATGCCTGAGTCCCCAGAGATTTTCGAGCAGGCAATGAACAATCTGCCTGAAGGCTTCTCACCACAGTTGCTGTTCCTTGACGCCGATCGTAACACCCTGATTCGCCGCTACAGCGACACGCGTCGCCTGCATCCTCTTTCCAGCAAGAACTTATCTCTGGAGAGCGCTATCGATAAGGAAAGCGATTTGCTGGAGCCGCTGCGCTCTCGTGCTGACCTGATCGTGGATACCTCCGAAATGTCCGTGCACGAACTGGCGGAAATGTTGCGTACCCGCCTGCTGGGCAAGCGTGAACGCGAATTGACGATGGTATTCGAATCCTTTGGTTTCAAACACGGTATCCCAATTGACGCGGATTACGTCTTTGACGTGCGCTTCCTGCCTAACCCGCACTGGGATCCGAAGCTGCGCCCGATGACCGGTCTTGACCGCCCCGTCGCCGCCTTTCTTGACAGGCACACAGAAGTACACAATTTTATCTACCAGACTCGCAGCTATCTTGAGCTATGGTTACCCATGCTGGAGACCAACAACCGCAGCTACCTCACCGTAGCTATTGGCTGTACCGGCGGGAAACACCGTTCGGTGTATATTGCAGAGCAGCTGGCAGACTACTTCCGCTCACGCGGTAAAAACGTACAGTCACGCCATCGTACGCTGGAAAAACGTAAATCATGACCGTGAAGCAAACTGTTGAAATCACGAATAAGCTGGGTATGCATGCTCGCCCAGCCATGAAACTGTTTGAATTGATGCAGGGTTTTGAAGCAGAAGTTTTGCTGCGTAATGATGAAGGAACGGAAGCCGAGGCAAACAGTGTTATCGCTCTGCTGATGCTGGATTCCGCCAAAGGGCGTCAGATAGAAGTTGAAGCCACGGGTCCACAGGAAGTGGAAGCCCTGGCAGCGGTGATTGCCCTGTTTAATTCAGGATTTGATGAAGATTAGTCGAGTACCTGAAGCGCTGCGCTCATCAGGCCTACACGGCAACGTCACACTCCCGTAGGCCGGATCCGTATCCGGCAATAAACCCGTTAATACAGCTTATTTTCCCGCATAAACGACTCACCGCCTAGCTGGCGCATTTGGCGCATAATCCACGCCTGACGGCTACGTACATAACCAGAAGGCGCATTCGCTTTAAAACGCAAAGGATTGGGTAATACCGCCGCCAGCAAGGCCGCTTCAGACAGACTCAGCCGACTGGCTGGCTTATGGAAATAGCGCTGCGCCGCTGCCTCCACGCCGAAAACCCCATCACCAAACTCAGCAATATTCAGGTAAACGGTCAGAATACGCTTCTTGCTCCAGACGGTTTCCATACCCAGCGTCAGCCCTGCTTCGAGACCTTTACGCACCCAGCTACGTCCATCCCACAAAAAGAGGTTTTTTGCCGTCTGTTGCGATAACGTCGACGCCCCGCGAATACGGTTTTCATTACGTTCGTTGTGTGCCAGCGCTTTCTCTATAGCGGAAACATCGAATCCCCAGTGCTCGGGAAACTTCTGGTCCTCCGCGGCGATCACCGCCAGTCCCATCCACGGTGGGATCTCATCCATGCTCACCCAGTCTGAGTGCGCCACATAACCGAAATCACCGGACAGCCATGCGCTCAGTTGCCGCTCGACCATCACGGCAGAGAAAGGGACTGGCATCACGCTGAAAAGTGCGATGCCCCCGCCCCAAAATACGGCGAGGACAACGACCGCCCGCAGAAAGATACGTCGCAGAAAGGCGGTAACTCCTTTTCTCATTCAGCCAGCACCAGCACACGTGATACCAGTTTATCGATACCACTCGCGGCCTGAGCGATATCCTGCGCCAGCATATAGGCGGGAGTAGTGACGATTTTGTTGTCTTCATCAACGACAATGTCATCAACCGGACAAGGCACATGTTCTGCGCCCATCTCTTCCAGCACCTCTGCCGTATCAATATCAGTACCGATGGTCAGACGCAGCGGAAAGTCAAAAATTTTAGGTAACATGGCAGGCGCAATGCACATAAATCCCAGCGGCTTACCCGCCTGATGCATAGCCACCGCCAGCGCAGCTAAGTCGCTATCAACCCGACACTCACTGCCCTGGCTGGCAAAATTGCTCAGATTTTTGGCCGCGCCAAACCCGCCTGGCACGATCAACGCATCCAGTTCCGTTGAGACTGCCTGAGCAAGTGGGCGAATATCACCGCGTGTTATACGGGCGGCTTCAATCAGCACATTACGCGTTTCCTGCATCGGCTCGCCGGTCAGATGATTAATCACATCCGCTTGTTGTTTATCCGGTGCGAAACAGACGGCCTGAGCGCCGTTGCGGGCAATCGCCAGAAGCGTGAGAACAGTTTCATGGATCTCTGCGCCGTCATACACGCCGCATCCGCTGAGCACTACACCCACTTTTTTCATCGTGATACTCCTTTCTCAACTGGCTGAAACATATTAGTTATTATGATTTAAATGCTACGCTTCACACATTTAACTGATTCATGTAACAAATTATTTAAGATTTGCTATCTTAACTGCGTGCGGCCTGAAAATTAGGGCTGCGCCCTTGTAAACAATGATAATAATTTACGGCGCAGCCACGATTTCCCTGGTGTTGGCGCAGTATTCGCGCACCCCGGTCAAGCCGGGGTCATTTTTTTTCCACGCTCGCCACCCAGGCCTTCAATACCGCCACGTCGTGCTGCCACTCCTGCTTCATCTCTTCAATCCATTCAGCAACATTATCTTCCCAGGCTGGAAGATCTGGCGACTGGATTTGCTGACCTAACTGTTGCAGGTGGCGCAGCCCCACGGAACCTGCCGCGCCTTTAATTTTATGGCCTTCCTCAACAACGCCTTTTTTATCCCGTGCGGTCAGATTGGACTCCAGCACGCTCAAATATCCCGGCATCATCTTCTCAAACACCGCCAGCCCGTCGGTTATTAACTTCGGTCCCACCAGCTCGAGGTATTGTTCCAACATAGGAATATCTAACAGCGCTTGCGATTTACTGCTCTCTTCAGATGTCACAGTGCTCTCCTCTTTGTTTCGGGTATCCCAGTATTTTTTGATCATGGCGGTTAACGCCGGAACCGACAGCGGCTTACTCAGCACGTCGTCCATTCCCGCGTCCAGATACTCTTTTTTATCTTTCAGAACGTTGGCGGTAAGCGCAACCAGCGGCGGCAGGTCCTCACGGGCGTATTTTTGCGTCAGCTCGCGCGAGATATCCAGACCGGTCATATCCGGTAGCTGAATATCCAGCAGCACCAGGTCATATTCGCCCGGCGTGAACATTTCCAGCGCGGCTTTCCCGGTCATGGCGACATCCACGCTGTTGCCCAGTTTTTCCAGCACTGAACGCGCGACAATAACGTTCAGTTCGATATCTTCCACCAGCAGCACATTCAGGGCTGGCAGCGGCATGTCGTCGTCTTCAAAGGCGTCTTCAATCTCTTCCGCTACCGCAGGCGCATGCACGGTCAGCGTAAAGATGGAGCCTTTGCCAGCCTGGCTGGAGACCGTAATATCACCGCCCATGTTTTTCGCCAGACGCTTCGATACGGCCAGTCCAATCCCGGTTCCCGTTGCCGGTTTGCCGCCATTGCTGTCCTTCACCTGATAATACATGGCGAAGATTTTATCTTGCTCATCCTGCGGAATACCGATCCCGGAATCTTCAACTTCGAAATGCAGTATATTCCCCTGGTCATAGCGCGCCCGCACGGTTACCTGCCCCTGCTGGGTAAACTTCACGGCGTTGCTGATCAGATTCCACAGAATCTGGCGCAAACGCGTGCCGTCGGTAATGACCTTATGCGGCAGTGGTAACGTCGGCTCAAGTACAAAACGCAGCCCTTTTTGCTGCGCCTGCAGGCCAGAGAGGTTTTCCAGATCCGCCATAAAGCTGGTGAAATCGATCGGCTGGTTATCGAGCTGAACTTTACGTCGCTCCATTTTATCCATGTCGATAATATCGTTGAAAATATTCCCCAGCGTCACGGCAGAGACGTGGATTGTTTTCAGGTATTTTTCCTGCTCAGCGGTCAGATCCGTATCCAGCAGGATCCGGCTTAAGCCGACAATGCCGTTAAGCGGGGTGAGCAGTTCGTGGCTGATGGTAGAAATGAAGGTGGTCTTATCGCGGCTGGCGCGCTCTAACGCATCCTGATAACGCTTACGCTCGGTAATATCGCGCCCAAAACCCATCAGACCATGCCGCTTACCTACGCGGTCATAGTAAGGTACTTTGCGAATTTCAAAGCAGGCTTTGCGCCCGTCAGGATAGTCCAGCCACTGTTCGTAGGTGAGCGAGACGTTATGACGGAACACCTTCTCGTCGGTTTCAATGACCTTTTCTGCCGCCTCAGGGGAGTAAACATCAGCCGGTTTTAAATTCACCAACTGCTTTTCGCTCTTGCCGGTCAGCAGTTCCATGGCACGGTTACAGCCGGAAAATTCTTTATCTTCATTACGATAAAAAACCAGATCCGGCGAGGCATCAAGGAAAGAGCGTAAAAAGGAAGACTGCTGCTCAAGCTGAATCTGCGCTTCTTCGCGCTCTTTGATTTCAACCTTCAACTGCTCGAACGTATCCTGGCGCTCCGCTTCGGCTTTTTCGCGCTCAACAATTTCCTGATTAAGCTGGGCAATATTATCTTTTAACTGCACATTGAGCTTGAGATCGCGCTCGCGCATCTCTTCCAGCTTTTGTACCAGTCGTGACAAGCGTTGCCGGGACTCTTCCAGTTGCTCCACCACCACTGACAGAAAATAGACGGCCCAGGGGGTAATCAACAGACCAAAAAAGATAGAGCGGATAACATCAATGCTTTCTACCTGGCCATGCAGCACCATGGTGACAGCCATCTGCACCACAATCGCCAACACGACCAGCGCCAGCGCCAATAACAGCGAAAAGCGCACCAGACCCAATTTCATCATCAGGTCGACGTAATATTGCGCCAGCATACGGATTTGCTTCATAGAGGGTTCCTTCACGACAACTTGGCACAATAATACTCAATTCTCAGCGTGACGTTGAAGATTGTGCAAGAAATGCGGAGGTTATCGGTGAAATGACCGAGGAGAGATTCAACGTGGGCCTGATAAGCGTAGCGTCATCAGGCAAGCAGGCGCAGATTGCCGGATGGTTAGCTCCCAGGCTGAATCCACGGAGTGCCAAGCGCAGAGCCTTGAACACCATGAGCATTGAGATAGCGATCCAGTTCGACCATCCCGGTCCAGCGGTTTTCACACCATAGCGGAGCCAACAGCATTGGGCGACGCGCGCTGGCAGAGATTCGATGATAAATCACCTCTGGCGGCGTATGGCGGATCATCTCCCCGGCGGTAACCGTGTAGTCGTCCAGTTCAATTCCGTTCAGCCGTCCGGCTTCCCAGGCCTTTGCCATCGTACTGCCTTTCACAATATGCAGCGGATGCAGCTTAATACCGTCAACGCCCGTCTCCACCACACGTTCCATGGTTTGCAGACAGTCTGCCTGTCCTTCGCCCGGCAGGCCAACAATCAGGTGTGAGCACACTTTCAGCCCGCGCTCGCGCGCCAGCCGCGTAGTGTTCTGATAGCAGGCAAAATCATGGCCGCGGTTAATCCGGTGCAGAGTTTTGTCATGCGCGGTTTGCAGACCGAGCTCCAGCCATACCTCATAGCCGAGGTCTTTATACTCACAAAGCAGATCGAGTACCGCATCCGGCACGCAGTCGGGGCGCGTCCCAACGCATAACCCGACGATGTTGGCCTGGCTGACCGCCTGTTGATACATCGAGCGCAGCACCTGTACTTCCGCAAAGGTGCTGGTATAAGCCTGGAAATAGGCCAGATAGCGTCTGGCGCGATTGACCAACTGCGCCTGATGCTCAAGCTGCTCGGCAATTGAATGGTGCTGCTGTGCTTCATCGGCAAACGAGGCGACATTACAGAAAGTACATCCGCCGCGTCCGATGGTGCCATCACGGTTTGGACAGCTAAATCCGCCGTGCAGCGTGAGTTTATGAACCTTTTGCCCATAACGGCGAGAAAGATCCCCACCAAACATATTGACTAATTTCTGTAACTGCATAATCTGGTAGACCGCGCCTTGAAAAGAGGCCAAAGCCTGCCATTTTTTGCCCCAGTCGGCGATGACCTGGATCAATCGCCCTGGCGAGCCTTTATTTATTGCATAACAAATCAAAATAATCGAAATTCCATTCACTCAAAATATAATTACTTTTCCTTATATCCAGCTGTTTTTTTTATCTTCTTATACTCTCAGCGTAAAAACAGTATCTTTAAGACGCCAAAACTCTAAAAACCAGCATAAAATGCCAAGTATATCGATAAACAAAGGGAGGACGAGAGATATCCGGCCTCTCTTACAGTGAGACAGATCACACTTCCCAGGGCATCCTACTCAGGTTATATCAATGTATAAAACCCTTTTATTTCAATATTTTCATAAAGTTAATTACCCAATAGCACATTTTTGCATAAATAAGATTGCCATTTGACCTGTGTGTGGATTCCCGATAACTTGGAAATCCGCTGGAAGCTTTCTGGATGAGCAGTCTGCTCATCATATTTATGCAGTAATTGAGATTCCCTCTGAAGCAAGTCCTCAAACTTGTTTGACCTGTGCGAAAAGGATAAAGAGGGCGAATGCGAGGTAAGCGTATGACACGCAAACCCCGTCGCCATGCTCTTGGTGTGCCCGTGCGCAACGGTCCAGATGGGAATCCCGCAGAGCCTGGGGAGGTTCACTGATATGTTGTACGATAAATCCCTTGAGAGGGATAACTGTGGTTTCGGCCTGATCGCCCACATAGAAGGCGAACCTAGCCACAAGGTAGTGCGTACCGCCATACACGCACTGGCCCGCATGCAGCACCGTGGCGCAATTCTTGCCGATGGAAAAACCGGCGATGGTTGCGGCCTGCTGTTACAAAAACCTGACCGCTTTTTCCGCATCGTAGCGCAAGAGCGCGGCTGGCGTTTAGCCAAAAACTACGCCGTCGGCATGATCTTTTTAAATAAAGACGCTGAGCTGGCAGCGGCTTCCCGTCGCATTGTAGAAGAAGAATTACAGCAGGAGACCCTGTCGATTGTCGGCTGGCGCGACGTGCCGACTAACGAAGGTGTTCTCGGTGAAATTGCGCTCTCCTCCCTGCCTCGTATCGAGCAAATTTTTGTTAATGCCCCTGCGGGCTGGCGTCCGCGTGATATGGAGCGTCGCCTGTTCATCGCGCGCCGTCGTATCGAAAAACGCCTCCAGGAAGATAAAGACTTCTACGTCTGTAGCTTGTCGAACCTGGTCAATATCTATAAAGGTCTGTGTATGCCGGCGGATCTGCCGCGCTTTTACCTGGACCTGGCGGACCTGCGTCTGGAATCGGCCATCTGCCTGTTCCACCAGCGCTTCTCCACCAACACCGTACCACGCTGGCCGCTGGCGCAACCGTTTCGCTACCTGGCGCACAATGGTGAAATCAACACCATCACCGGCAACCGCCAGTGGGCGCGCGCCCGTACCTATAAATTCCAGACGCCGCTGATCCCTGATCTGCACGACGCCGCACCGTTCGTTAACGAAACCGGCTCCGACTCCAGCTCGATGGATAACATGCTGGAACTGCTGCTGGCTGGCGGGATGGATATCATCCGCGCCATGCGTTTACTGGTGCCGCCGGCCTGGCAGAACAACCCGGATATGGACCCGGAGCTGCGCGCGTTCTTCGACTTTAACTCCATGCACATGGAGCCGTGGGATGGTCCGGCGGGTATCGTTATGTCCGACGGTCGCTTTGCCGCCTGTAACCTTGACCGCAACGGCCTGCGTCCGGCGCGCTACGTCATCACCAAAGACAAGCTGATTACCTGCGCTTCTGAAGTCGGGATCTGGGATTATCAGCCGGATGAAGTGGTTGAGAAAGGTCGCGTCGGCCCTGGGGAGTTGATGGTTATCGATACCCGCAGCGGGCGCATTCTGCATTCGGCTGAAACCGATGACGATCTGAAAAGCCGCCACCCCTACAAAGAGTGGATGGAGAAGAACGTCCGCCGTCTGGTGCCTTTCGAAGACCTGGCTGACGATCAGGTCGGCAGCCGTGAACTGGACGATGACACCCTCGCCAGCTACCAGAAACAGTTTAACTACAGCGCTGAAGAGCTGGATTCCGTTATCCGCGTGCTCGGTGAAAATGGTCAGGAAGCGGTCGGTTCAATGGGTGATGATACCCCGTTTGCCGTGCTCTCCAGCCAGCCGCGCATCATTTATGACTACTTCCGCCAGCAGTTTGCCCAGGTCACCAACCCGCCGATCGACCCGCTGCGTGAAGCGCACGTCATGTCGCTGGCCACCAGCATCGGTCGTGAGATGAACGTCTTCTGCGAAGCCGAAGGTCAGGCGCACCGTCTGAGCTTTAAGTCGCCGATCCTGCTGTACTCCGATTTCACCCAGCTTACCACCATGAAAGAGGAGCATTATCGCGCTGACCGACTGGATATCACCTTCGACGTGACCGAAACCACGCTCGAAGAGACCGTCAAAGCATTGTGCGATAAGGCTGAACAGATGGTGCGTAACGGCACGGTGCTGCTGGTGCTCTCTGACCGTAATATCGCAAAAAACCGCTTGCCGGTTCCGGCACCGATGGCCGTTGGCGCAGTACAAACACGTCTGGTAGAACAAAGCCTGCGTTGCGATGCCAACATCATCGTTGAAACCGCCAGCGCCCGTGACCCGCACCATTTTGCCGTTCTGCTCGGTTTTGGCGCGACGGCCATTTATCCGTATCTGGCGTATGAAACGCTGGGACGTCTGATCGACACTCAGGCGATTGCCAAAGATTACCGGACAGTGATGCTGAACTACCGTAACGGCATCAACAAGGGTCTGTACAAAATCATGTCCAAAATGGGCATCTCGACCATCGCCTCTTACCGCTGCTCGAAGTTGTTTGAAGCCGTTGGTCTGCACGATGATGTTGTGGCTTTATGCTTCCAGGGCGTGGTCAGTCGCATCAGCGGCGCGGGTTTTACCGACTTCCAGCAGGATCTGCTGAACCTCTCCAAACATGCCTGGCTGGCGCGTAAGCCTATCAGCCAGGGCGGTTTGCTGAAGTACGTCCACGGCGGCGAATACCACGCCTACAACCCGGACGTGGTGCGCACGCTGCAACAGGCAGTACAAAGCGGCGAGTACAGCGACTATCAGGAATATGCAAAGCTGGTCAATGAGCGTCCGGCGGCCACGCTGCGCGATCTGCTGGCGATTACACCTGGCGATGAAGCCGTAAGCATTAGCGAAGTAGAACCCGCAACCGAACTGTTTAAACGCTTTGATACCGCAGCGATGTCTATCGGGGCATTAAGCCCGGAAGCACACGAGGCGCTGGCCGAAGCCATGAACAGCATCGGCGGTAACTCGAACTCCGGTGAAGGCGGCGAAGATCCGGCACGCTACGGCACTAACAAGGTGTCGCGCATTAAGCAGGTGGCTTCCGGTCGCTTTGGCGTAACCCCAGCGTACCTGGTCAATGCTGATGTCATTCAGATTAAAGTCGCTCAAGGCGCGAAGCCGGGCGAAGGCGGTCAGTTACCGGGTGATAAAGTCACCCCGTACATCGCCAAACTGCGTTATTCGGTGCCGGGCGTGACGCTGATCTCCCCACCGCCGCACCACGATATCTACTCTATCGAGGACTTAGCGCAGCTGATTTTCGACCTGAAACAGGTCAACCCGAAAGCGATGATCTCGGTGAAGCTGGTTTCCGAACCAGGCGTCGGCACTATTGCGACCGGCGTGGCGAAAGCCTATGCGGATCTGATTACTATTGCCGGCTACGATGGCGGTACCGGTGCAAGTCCGCTCTCATCCGTGAAGTATGCGGGCTGCCCGTGGGAACTCGGTCTGGTGGAAACCCAGCAGGCGCTGGTGGCTAACGGTCTGCGTCACAAGATCCGTCTGCAGGTCGATGGCGGTCTGAAAACCGGCGTCGATATCATTAAAGCGGCAATTTTGGGTGCAGAAAGCTTCGGTTTCGGCACCGGCCCCATGGTCGCGCTGGGCTGTAAATACCTGCGTATTTGCCATCTGAACAACTGCGCAACCGGCGTGGCAACTCAGGATGACAAACTGCGTAAGAACCACTATCACGGCCTGCCGTTCAAAGTGACTAACTACTTTGAATTTATCGCCCGCGAAACCCGCGAGCTGATGGCGCAACTGGGCGTGAAACGTCTGGTGGATCTGATTGGTCGTACCGACCTGCTCAAAGAGCTGGAAGGGTTTACCGCCAAGCAGCAGAAACTGGAGCTGTCTCGTCTGCTGGAAACCGCTGAACCGCATCCAGGTAAAGCGCTGCATTGCACTGAAAACAATCCGCCGTTTGATAACGGCGTGCTGAACGCCCAGCTGTTACAGCAGGCGAAACCGTTTGTCGACGAGCGCCAGAGCAAAACCTTCTGGTTCGATATCCGCAACACCGACCGTTCCGTCGGCGCATCGCTGTCGGGCTATATCGCTCAGACGCATGGCGATCAGGGGCTGGCATCTGACCCGATTAAAGCGCACTTCAGCGGTACCGCAGGCCAGAGCTTCGGCGTGTGGAACGCGGGCGGCGTGGAGCTGTATCTGACCGGCGATGCCAACGACTATGTCGGTAAAGGCATGGCGGGCGGCCTGCTGGCAGTGCGTCCTCCGGTTGGCTCTGCTTTCCGTAGCCATGAGGCGAGCATCATTGGTAACACCTGCCTGTATGGTGCTACCGGTGGCCGCCTGTTTGCTGCGGGTCGTGCGGGTGAGCGTTTTGCGGTGCGTAACTCCGGCGCTATTACCGTGGTTGAAGGTATTGGCGACAACGGCTGTGAATATATGACCGGCGGCATCGTGTGTATTCTCGGCAAAACCGGCGTCAACTTCGGTGCAGGCATGACCGGCGGATTCGCCTACGTGCTCGACGAAGACGGTGAATTCCGCAAACGCGTGAACCCGGAACTGGTAGAAGTACTGAGCGTGGACTCGCTGGCTATTCATGAGGAACACCTGCGCGGTCTGATTACCGAGCATGTACAACATACCGGTTCTTCACACGGCGAAGAGATCCTGGCGAACTGGCCAGCATTCTCGGCGAAATTCGCGCTGGTAAAACCGAAATCCAGTGATGTGAAAGCACTGTTGGGTCACCGTAGTCGTAGCGCAGCAGAGCTGCGTGTGCAGGCGCAGTAAGGGGTAGCAGCAATGAGTCAGAACGTATACCAATTTATCGACCTGCAGCGCGTTGATCCACCGAAGAAACCGCTGAAGATCCGTAAGATCGAATTTATCGAGATCTACGAGCCGTTTTCCGAAGGCCAGGCCAAAGCACAGGCTGATCGCTGTCTTTCCTGCGGCAACCCGTACTGCGAGTGGAAGTGCCCGGTACATAACTACATTCCGAACTGGCTTAAGCTGGCGAATGAGGGACGTATTTTTGAAGCGGCAGAACTGTCGCACCAGACTAACACTCTGCCGGAAGTCTGTGGCCGAGTGTGCCCGCAGGATCGTCTTTGTGAAGGATCCTGCACGCTAAACGATGAGTTCGGTGCGGTAACTATCGGCAACATCGAGCGCTATATCAACGATAAAGCGTTCGAGATGGGCTGGCGTCCGGATATGACTGGCGTTCGCCAGACGGACAAGCGCGTGGCGATCATCGGTGCAGGTCCGGCGGGCCTGGCCTGTGCTGATGTGCTGACCCGCAACGGCGTGAAGGCGGTGGTATTTGACCGCCACCCGGAAATCGGCGGTCTGCTGACCTTCGGGATCCCGGCATTCAAGCTGGAGAAAGAGGTCATGACCCGTCGCCGTGAAATCTTCACTGGTATGGGCATTGAGTTCAAACTAAACGTGGAAGTGGGCCGCGACGTGCAGCTTAACGATCTGCTGAAGGATTACGATGCCGTGTTCCTTGGTGTAGGTACCTATCAGTCGATGCGCGGTGGGCTGGAAAACGAAGACGCTTCCGGCGTATTTGATGCCCTGCCGTTCCTGATCGCCAATACCAAACAGTTGATGGGATTTGGCGAAAGCAGTGACGAGCCGTACATCAGCATGGAAGGCAAACGCGTCGTTGTTCTCGGCGGTGGCGATACCGCGATGGACTGCGTGCGGACCTCGGTTCGCCAGAACGCGGCACACGTAATCTGCGCCTATCGCCGCGACGAAGAGAACATGCCGGGTTCCAAACGCGAGGTGAAAAACGCGCGTGAAGAAGGCGTCGAGTTCCAGTTCAACGTCCAGCCTTTAGGCGTGGAAGTGAATGCCAACGGTAAAGTGTGCGGCGTGAAAATGGCGCGCACCGAAATGGGCGAACCGGATGCGAAGGGTCGTCGCCGCGCGGAGATCGTCGCTGGTTCCGAGCACGTTGTTCCAGCTGATGCGGTGGTACTGGCGTTTGGATTCCGCCCGCACAGTATGGAGTGGCTGAAAGAGCACAGCGTCGAGCTGGATTCTCAGGGCCGTATTATTGCTCCGGAACGCAGCGATAACGCCTTCCAGACCAGCAACCCAAAAATCTTCGCAGGTGGCGATATCGTGCGTGGTTCGGATCTTGTAGTCACCGCGATTGCCGAAGGTCGTAAAGCGGCAGACGGTATCCTGAACTACCTGGAAGTGTAAGTAAGCATCTTCTGGCATCTCATCTTCAAACGCTGATGAGATGCCAGATTCCTCGCAACCCCCCTGCCCCTCCCCTCTATCAACACCGTGAAAGAGAACTAAAAAACATACGGAAACGTTTGCTTTATTCTGAGAACTGTATATTATGCGGCGGATTTTTTGGGCAAAATTCATGGAGGCGTTGTGTCGCAGGACAACAATTATAGCCAGGGCCCCGTCCCTCTGGCGGCGCGGAAGGGCGTGATTCCACTAACGTTTGTCATGTTGGGACTCACATTTTTTTCCGCCAGTATGTGGACCGGTGGCACACTCGGTACCGGTCTTTCCTATAATGATTTCTTCCTTGCAGTTCTCTTCGGTAATCTTCTCCTCGGTATTTACACTGCATTTCTCGGTTTTATCGGCGCAAAAACAGGGCTCTCAACCCACCTTCTGGCACGTTACTCATTTGGTTTGAAAGGTTCATGGCTTCCCTCACTGCTCTTAGGCGGTACACAGGTAGGCTGGTTTGGCGTTGGTGTGGCCATGTTTGCTATCCCGGTTGGCAAAGCGACGGGGATTGACGTCAATGTTCTGATTGCGGTTTCCGGTCTGTTGATGACCCTGACTATCTTTTTTGGCATCTCGGCGCTGACCGTTTTATCTATCATCGCCGTACCTGCCATCGTCGTTCTTGGCAGCTACTCCGTCTGGCTGGCGGTGAGCGATGTTGGCGGTTTAGACCATTTAAAAGCGATAGTGCCGCAGACACCGCTGAATTTCTCCACCGCACTGGCGTTGGTGGTCGGCTCATTTATCAGCGCAGGCACGTTAACCGCCGACTTTGTCCGCTTTGGCCGCAACGCCAAAGGTGCGGTACTGATTGCCATGGTGGCATTTTTCCTTGGCAACTCGTTGATGTTTATCTTCGGCGCTGCGGGTGCCGCCGCTGTTGGACAGGCGGACATCTCTGACGTAATGATTGCTCAGGGCCTGCTGCTGCCCGCAATTGTGGTGCTCGGCCTGAATATCTGGACCACCAACGACAACGCGCTCTACGCTTCAGGTTTGGGATTTGCCAATATTACCGGCCTTTCCAGCCGTTCGCTGTCGGTGGCTAACGGTATTATCGGCACACTGTGCGCACTGTGGCTTTACAATAACTTTGTCGGTTGGCTGACATTTTTGTCGGCAGCGATTCCTCCAATTGGTGGAGTGATTATCGCCGACTATCTGCTGAACCATCGCCGATATGCCGACTTCAGCAAAGCACAATTTATTTCCGTAAACTGGATAGCTATCCTGTCCGTTGCACTGGGCATTGCCGCCGGTCACTATATTCCCGGTATCGTGCCCGTCAACGCCGTACTCGGCGGCGTATTCAGCTATATCCTGCTGAACCCACTTTTCAATCGCAGCCTTGCTAAATCACCAGAGGTCAGCCATGCAGAATAATAACATCACCATTCGTCAGGCGCGTTTACAGGGACGCGAAGGATTGTGGCAGCTCACGGTTGAAAACGGACGCTTCAGCCGAATTGAGGCTCAGGACGCCGCTACGTTGCCACAGGGTGAAGTGCTTGATGCCGAAGGTGGCCTGGCAATCCCACCGTTCGTAGAGCCACATATCCACCTGGATACCACGCAAACCGCGGGGGAGCCGAGCTGGAACCAGTCTGGTACGTTATTTGAAGGCATTGAGCGCTGGGCCGAACGTAAGGCAATGCTCACTCACGATGACGTGAAAGCGCGCGCCATGCAGACTCTTAAGTGGCAGATGGCCAACGGCATCCAGTATGTCCGCACTCACGTTGACGTTTCCGACCCAACGCTGACCGCGCTGAAAGCCATGCTGGAGGTGAAGCAAGAAGTCGCTCCGTGGGTAGAGCTACAGATTGTCGCGTTCCCGCAAGAGGGCATTCTTTCTTATCCCAACGGTGAAGCGTTATTAGAGGAAGCCGTGCGTTTGGGGGCCGACGTCATTGGCGCTATCCCCCACTTTGAATTTACGCGTGAATATGGCGTGGAGTCGTTGCACAAAATTTTCGCCCTCGCGCAAAAATACGACAGACTTATCGACGTGCACTGTGACGAAATTGACGATGAGCAATCACGCTTTGTTGAAACCGTCGCGGCGCTGGCCCATCGCGACAATATGGGCGAGCGCGTGACCGCCAGCCATACTACGGCAATGCACTCCTATAACGGCGCGTATGCTTCCCGTCTTTTCCGCCTGTTGAAAATGTCCGGCATTAACTTTGTCGCGAATCCACTGGTGAATATTCACCTGCAAGGGCGCTTTGACACGTATCCTAAACGCCGCGGCGTTACACGCGTCAAAGAGATGCTGGAGGCAGAGATCAACGTATGCTTCGGCCATGATGACGTCTTCGATCCGTGGTATCCGCTAGGCACCGCGAATATGCTGCAGGTACTGCACATGGGGTTACATGTGTGTCAGCTGATGGGATACGGACAAATTAACGATGGCCTGAATCTGATCACCACCCACAGCGCGAAAACCCTGCACCTGCAGGACTACGGTCTGAGCGTGGGGAATTCCGCGAACCTGGTGATTTTACCGGCAGAGAATGGGTTTGACGCGGTTCGTCGCCAGACGCCTGCACGTTATTCCATTCGTCACGGGCGAATCATTGCCGAGACTGTGCCGAGCCAAACGACGCTGCATCTGACGCAGCCGGAAGCGGTGACGTTTAAGCGCTAGGTTGTAATATCCGGTGTCGGATGGCGCAAGCCTTGCCATCCGACACCGTCACTCTCATCGTCAGGTGTGTAATAAACTGGCGCGCACCTTGATCACCACCTTTTTGATGTCCATCGGAGCCTGTACCACGCAGCCCGGCTTATGCGGCTCGCCCGGCATAAAAATCACAAATCTTCCCGGCTTCAGTACCATCGCCTGCTCATCGGCAATCTGGCTACACAGCTGATAATCATCCTCCACGTGCATCTCTTCGCACTGACGAGCAGAATCAGTCATCCCGAACAGAATGCGTTCTTCACCAGATAACAGCACCTGAATATCAATGTACTCCCTGTGCAGTTCCGCTTTCTTTTGCTCCGGGCTCTGCGTTGCAAATTGCATGACATTCATAAAAATATTATCGCCCTGCAACTCGTAGCGCCCTGGCGTTTTCTCCTGCAGATTCGCCGCAACAGCCAGCGTTAACGCCTGCTGCAAAACCGGATGTAATCCGGCAGAAGGCAATGAACGCAACTCAGCTGACATCATAATCAATCTCCCTGGGCCAACAGCGCGGCCCCCAGTAATCCAGCGTCATGACGGTAATGCGCCGCCCGTAATTCTACGTGGTAAGCCGAAGGCTCTTGTGCCAGATAGTTTTCCACCAGCGCCAGATACCCTTCTGCCAGCCCCACGCTGCCGCCAATCACCACAATCTGGCAATCGATCGTGGCCTTCACATCGGCGACAAGCCTTGCCAAAGTACGTGCCGAACGATGGATCAACCGACTGGCCTGCTCATCACCCTGCCCGGCGCGGCTAAAAATGGTTTTGGCGTCGCATCCAGCAAGCGTGCCTTCGGCAGCCGACGCGATCCCACGACCGGAAGCGATCGCCTCGACACAACCCACACGCCCGCAACCGCACACCGGCCCATGCGGATCAGCCAGCGTATGTCCCAGATGCCCGGCCAGACCGCCAATCCCGGTCAGCAGCTTCCCATCACTTACCACCCCGCCGCCTACACCGGTGGAGACGGTGATAAACACCATATCGCGGTACTCGCCGCCAAGCGCATGATACTCAGCCCACGCCGCTGCCTGCGCGTCATTGACTGCCAGCGTCGGCAAAGCGGTGAGATCTTTTAGCGTTTGCACCAGAGGAAAATGCAGCAGCCCGCCGAGGTTGTGCGGGTTCAGCGCCAGTAGAGAACCGTCGCGGATAATCCCCGTTGAGGCGATCGCCACCCGCGTTGCCTGCCCCTGTAGCGGCGCAACCAGTGCTTGTAACGCGGCACGCAGAGCATCCGGTGTTTTGCTGGCGGGCGTCGGCAATTCATGACGCTCTTGAATTTGCAGGCTGCTGTCTACCAGTGCGACAGCCAGTTTGGTGCCGCCAATATCAATCGACAGCGTGGTCATAGCACCGCCTTTTTAAGCGCTGTGTTGTACCACTGGCAAATGTGCTCCAGCCGGGTAATGGCTGAGCCGACTGTCACCGCCCAAGCGCCATGACGCATCGCCTCAGCGGCCTGCGCTGGCGTGTTGTAACGTCCTTCAGCAATCACCCGACAACCCGCGTCGCTTAAAGACTTCACCAGAGCCAGATCCGGTTCTTCGGGCGTTTCTGGCGTGGTATAACCAGAAAGGGTAGTGCCAATGATTTCGGCACCGAGTTTCTGGCAGGCCATGCCATCCGCCATGGACGAACAGTCAGCCATCGCAAGGCGTTGGTGATGATGAATACGTGCCAGTAAGGTTTCTACAGGTACCGGACGTACGCGATCGGTACCGTCGATGGCGATGATGTCAGCGCCTGCCTGCGCTAACGCATCAACATCCTCCAGATATGCGGTGATGCGGACCGGAAAGTCATCAAGGTCACGTTTGAGAATGCCGATAATCGGCACCGAAACTACCGCCCTGGTCGCTTTCAGGTTTTCCACCCCTTCAATGCGTAACGCCACCGCGCCAGCCTGTTCTGCGGCCAGCGCCATCGCCGCAACAATTTCCGGTTTATCTAACGGGCTGTCAGGAACAGGCTGGCAGGAGACAATCAGCCCGCCGTTCGCGGCAATCTTGATATCCAGTTGTTCAAGTAACGACATGCTTATTCCCTTATGACTATTGCCCGGCGCAGGACCGGGCAAACGGATTAACTTTTGGATTTCACCATGGTGCTTTTGTCGCCGCCGAACGGCACGGCCCCGCTAAACGGTTTGCCATCAATGGCATCATGCGTACGCAATGCTTCAGGCCGCAGCCAGCGCTGTACGCGAGACGGCATATCGAGACCAATCAGCAGGATCACCACAAATGTCAGACCGAAAGAGAGCGATCCCAACGCGGTGCCCAGATCCAGTCGTTGGGCAATCAGCGCACCGATGATCGGTGCCAGCGCCCCGCCCAGTGCACCCACGTTGTAGGTGAAGCCCAGACCCGCCGCACGCTGGTCGGTATCGAAATAGCCGCCAATCAGTTTGGGTAAGATCCCGGAGATCCCCTGACCGAGCATTTGCTGGAAAAACAGCAGTAAACCCAGTACCCAGACGTTTGAGCCGCCAATCGCAAACACTGGAATAATCAGCAACTGCGAAGCCAGCAGACTGCAGACATAGGCCTTACGCGTGCCCAGCCAGTCGCCAAGAAAACCACCGACGCAACAACCGACCGCCGCGCCAAAGCCGCTAAAGAAGAGCACCCTGGCGACAGTGGAAGGGTCATACAGCAATTCGGTTTTCAGATAGGTTGGCAGCAGCGCCTGAATCGGCCACGAGTAAAGGAAGGCAAACAGCACAACCACCATCAGCATGACGCCCGTCGGCCAGCGTTTCCCGCTGCTTTGCACCATAAAACTAATGAAGATAAACGCGCATATCAGGCCAAGGACCGCCACGATAGCCGCATTTTGCAGGTTGCCTGCAAAGCAGAACCACAGCGCGGTTGCGGCGGCGAGAGTCATCACAATATTGATAACCCGATGTTCGCCCCGGTAGAGAATGTCCACCATCGTGCGTACCGGCGCTTTGCCTTCGTGTTTCTCTTTCCAGTCTTCCGCTTCCGGAATATTTTTACGCAGCCAGAGGGCGAAGATAATCGGCAAAATGCCGATGAAGAACAGCGCGCGCCATCCCCAGACCGGGACCACCAGGCTGTAGACCTGGGCGGCGATCACTGCGCCTACAGAGAAGCCGGAAATCAGGAAGCCGCTGGCTTTGTTTCGCAGGTGCCTGGGCCAGCTTTCAATAACATAAGTTGCGCTGGAGCCGTACTCACCAGCCATCCCCATACCGATAACCAGGCGGGCGATAAACATGGTGGTGTAGCCCGGCGCGAAGCCGCAGGCCAGCGTCCCCACAGAGAACAGAATGATACTGGTGACCATCGCCAGGCGGCGTCCATAACGGTCGCCCATCGCTCCCAGCATTAACCCACCAAACCAGCGGGAGATAAAAGCAGCCGAAATCAGACTGGCCGCTTGTACCGTCGTCAGTCCGAATTCGCCTTGTACTTCCGTCAGCACAAGGGCGATTAATACAAAATCAAAACCATCAAGCAAATATCCCAGCCAGGCGGCAGAAAATGCCCGCCATTGTGCCCGATTGAGATGGCGATACCACGGGATGCTCTGGGTAGAAGTACTCATTTTACTCTCCCGACGATCTTTATTTTCGTTGTGGTGCCGGATGGCGGATTCGCCTTATCCGGCCTACGAGTCTTGTTTTTGCAGGCCGGATAAGCATTGTGCTATCCGGCGTCCGATCAGTCGCGTTCCAGCATTAATTGCTGGGCCAGCGCTTTCAGTTCCGGCAGATATTGTTCATCTACCGGGGCAAATGGTTTACGGCACAGCGGAACAGAAACCACGTCCATATAGTGCAATACCGTCTTCAGGCCGCGGAACACGCCAACCTTAATGAGCAGATCGATAACCTTATTGCACTCGGTTTGCAGCTTTTGCGCCGTCCGGATGTCGCCTTCTTTGAGCGCTTTCACAATTCCCAGATAACGCCATCCCATAATGTTGTAAGTGCTACCGATACCGCCATCAGCGCCCGCCAGCAGACCAGAAGCGAAGATCTCGTCATAACCGTTATAAAGCACCAGATCGGGGTGAGCGCGGCGGATCTGTTCCATCTGATAGAGATCGCCTGAGGTTTGCTTCAGCGCGCCAACGCCCGGCAACGTCACCAGCGTGTTGATTTGATCCAGCGTCAGTTTTACGCCGCTCAGCGCCGGGATGTTATAGACCACCATCGGCAAGCCATCAGCGGAATCAATAATTGCGCGGTAGTGATCGCAGTGCTCTTCAAAGCTGAACGGATAGTAAAACGGTGTGACGGCTGAAACCGCATCAAAGCCGTAGCGATGCGCGGCACTCGCCAGCTGTTGGCTCTCTTCGGTACTCACTGTGCCAACGTGAGCGATCAGCGTCACCTTGCCTTTCGCTTCTTCGGCAACAATTTCCAGTACCTGCTCTCTCTCAACGCGGTTTTGGACAAATGCCTCCCCCGTAGACCCACCGACATAGAGCCCGTCGATCCCTTGCCCAATGTTGAAACGCACCAGGCGGCGCAGGCTCTCAATGTCCAGTCGCTGTTGGCTATCGAATGGGGTTAACAACGCTGGCATTACGCCTTTTAAATCTCTTGCCATAGCTACCTCTGATGATGATTAGTGTTGTCTGACTGCATACCTTTATACCTGTTATACCAGATCAAATAAGCAGCAATACAATACAGAACGCTTATAGTGCGATCTGCCTCACTAAACGATCGTCAGGATCGCGATTACTTACGCAATTTTTTACTTTTGCTGAAGGCGTGCCAGGTAGCGGAAACGCTGTTGAGATGTTCTTGCAGTGCGCGGTCAGCTTCCTCAGGGTCGCGCTGACGAATCGCGTCGACAATAGCGATATGCTGCTGATAACTCACGTTATTGTGCTCATATAACTCTTGGTCGGCCACGGTCGGACGGGCGGCAATCAGCCAGTCTAACAGCGCAACATGGATAGCCATAAAGATGGGATTGCCCGGGATCTCCGCCAGTATGCGGTGAAAATCAACGTCCGAGCGAATGAACAGCGTATTGTCATCGAGTGACTGGCTGTTGATCTCCAGTGCTTTCGCCAGTCTGTCGATTTGCTCATCCGTCGCATGTTCTGCGGCGTATCGTACCAGGCTGGATTCAAAGAACAGTCGCAGCTGTTCGAAGTGGGCAATGCCGCCGGGATGCGCGAGGAAATCTTTCGCCATACCGGACAGCTCGCTGATAATGGTATCAGCTGAAGGACGCGAAACGCGGGCGCGCTCGCCATTGTTGATTTGCACCAGACCTTTGCGTTTTAACGCTGCCAGCGCTTCTCGTACAGAAGGACGGCCCACGTTAAAGAAGGCCATCAGCTCCCGCTCAGACGGCAACTGTTCGCCCTCGCCAAATTCCCGACGACGAATCATCTGCTCCAGTTCTTCTTCAACCATTTCAGACAGCTTTTTACGCGCCAGCGGGCGATTGCGTAAGCTACGGCCAATGGTGGATGGAGAGTCTTCAGCTTGCGAATCAAATGCGTTCATAGGGCCCATTCAGCTAAGTCGTGGTGACAAATAACAGCGGGTTTATCCTAACACAGGATCGAAAGCAGGGTGAAATGATGGTCAATCAGACTGTCGGGCTTATTGGCGGTCTAACCCATCCGGATATTTTGTTACGCTAAAACATTCAGCTTATCTTTAATTGAAAACAATCATATTCGCTTCGTGAAATTTATGAATATGAACGTGATAAATTATCATAACCATCTATTTTATAACGATAAATAATTTAAATATCGAATTAAAAATAAGATATTCACTCCATAAAAATCGCCCGAAAAAATATAACATCCGTTTGGACAACAGCGTTATTACCGGATTTATCTTCTTCTCTGGCATGGAGTGAAACAATGTTCGGCATCATTATCTCTGTCATCGTTTTATTAACGATGGGTTACCTGATCCTCAAAAACTACA
The DNA here is from genome assembly GCF_030334745.1 of Citrobacter sp. Cb080. NCBI lineage: Bacteria > Pseudomonadati > Pseudomonadota > Gammaproteobacteria > Enterobacterales > Enterobacteriaceae > Citrobacter > Citrobacter sp. Cb080. The sequence continues at coordinate 92,557 of NZ_JAOWDG010000063.1, forward strand.
AACCGCAGGTAGTGCTGGCAGCCGCGGGGATCTTCCTGATGCTCTGCGGCGTCTGGCTAGGCTACGGCGCGCTGGTCGCTGACGACAAGAGCAGCGGATATTTACTGGTCGATATTTACAACGAAATTCTGCGTATGCTTTCCAATCGGGCGGCCGGACTAGGGTTATCAATCATGGCGGTAGGTGGTTATGCCCGTTATATGGACAGGATGGGGGCCAGCAGAGCGATGGTTAGCCTGTTAAGCCGCCCGCTTAAGCTAATCCGCTCACCCTATGTTGTTCTTGCCGCCACCTATGTGATTGGTCAGATCATGGCGCAGTTCATCACCAGCGCTTCCGGGTTAGGCATGCTGCTGATGGTGACGCTGTTCCCGACGCTGGTCAGTCTTGGCGTGAGCCGTTTATCCGCGGTGGCGGTCATTGCCACTTCAATGTCAATTGAATGGGGCATTCTGGAAACCAACTCTATTTTTGCCGCGCAGGTGGCGGGCATGAAAATCGCTACCTACTTCTTTCACTATCAGTTACCCGTCGCATCGTGTGTTATCGTCGCCGTCGCTATTGCACATTTTTTCGTTCAGCGGCAGTTTGATAAAAAAGCATTCCCGGAAAGCAACGGATTCGCTGAACAAAAGACGCTGGAAAACGTGCCACCTCTCTATTACGCCATTCTACCCGTCATGCCGCTGCTTCTGATGTTGGGCTCGCTTGCCCTGGCACATATGGGGTTAATGAAAACAGAGCTGAATCTGGTGGTGGTCATGCTGATGAGCATGACGCTGACGATGTTTGTCGAGTTCCTGCATAAACATAATCTGCGCGAAACGATGGATGACGTGCAGGCCTTCTTTGACGGCATGGGAACCCAGTTTGCCAACGTTGTCACGCTGGTGGTCGCCGGTGAGATCTTTGCGAAAGGGTTGACGACTATCGGGACTGTCGACGCTGTAATAAAAGGTGCAGAGCATTCCGGCCTTGGCGGTATCGGCGTGATGATCATCATGGCCGTGGTCATTGCCGCCTGTGCGATTGTCATGGGGTCAGGTAACGCGCCGTTTATGTCTTTTGCCAGCCTGATTCCAGATATTGCCGCCGGACTACATATTCCTGCGGTAGTGATGATTATGCCGATGCATTTTGCTACTACGCTGGCCCGGGCGGTATCCCCCATTACAGCGGTCATTGTGGTGACATCAGGTATTGCGGGCGTATCGCCCTTTGAGGTGGTAAAACGTACGGCCATTCCGATGGCGGTGGGATTTGTGGTCAATATGATAGCCACCATCACGCTGTTTTACTGATCCCGAAGGCAGAAAACAGAACAGGCCCCAAAGGGCCTGTTTTTTTATTTCACTACGCGTAGCGCTGGACGCCCACCGCGAGGCGGCGGCGGAGTGTCATCCGGATCGTTGTCGTCGCCATTGTCAGGCTTATCGCCATCAATGACCGACATGACCGTTTCACTCTCAAAACCAGGTGCGTCGTTGTCGTCATCATTTAAGCTGGCGACATCTTCGTCGTAGGCGGCTTCCGGCTCAAACATAGTACCGGCGCCATTTTCACGAGCATAAATTGCCAGAACTGCCGCCAGCGGTACAGAAACCTGACGCGGCACACCACCGAAGCGCGCGTTAAAGCGCACTTCATCGTTAGCCAGTTCCAGGTTACCCACCGCACGCGGTGCGATATTCAGAACAATTTGCCCATCACGCGCATATTCCATAGGAACCTGCACGTCCTGAAGCGTCACATCCACCACCAGGTGCGGCGTAAGCTGGTTGTCTAACAACCACTCATAGAATGCGCGCAGCAGATACGGACGGCGTGGTGTTAGCTGTGGCAAATCCATACAGGTTAACCCCGGCCCAGACGCATTTCACGTTCAGGCTCAGTCAGAGAAGCCAGGAAAGAATCACGTTCAAAGACGCGAGTCATGTACCCTTTCAGTTCTTTCGAACCTGCACCGTTGAATTCAATGCCCAGCTGCGGTAAACGCCACAGCAGCGGCGCCAGGTAGCAGTCTACCAGGCTGAACTCATCGCTCAGGAAGTAAGGTTTCTGGCCAAATACTGGTGCAATTGCCAGCAGTTCTTCGCGCAGACGCTTACGCGCGACTTCGGCTTCAGAAGCAGAACCGTTCACGATGACGTTCATCAGCGTGTACCAGTCTTTTTCAATACGCTGCATGTACAGGCGGCTTTCACCACGCGCAACCGGGTAAACCGGCATCAGCGGCGGATGCGGGAAGCGCTCATCCAGGTATTCCATAATGATGCGAGATTCCCACAGGGTCAGCTCACGATCCACCAGTGTCGGTACGCTCTGATTCGGGTTGAGGTCGATCAGATCCTGCGGTGGATTGTCCTTCTCCACATGCTCAATCTCGAAACTAACACCTTTCTCAGCCAGCACAATGCGGACCTGATGGCTATAGATGTCAGTAGGACCAGAAAACAGCGTCATTACCGAACGTTTGTTGGCAGCGACAGCCATGAAAACCTCCAGGTATATTCAGAATTTTTACTGCTACCAGCCACTAAGTGGCCAGCCAGAAGTGATGTCACCCATATTCGGGAAAGCCATTACTGTTCAAAATACAAACAAAAAATGAACGATACCGGACATTTGGGCAGAAAATTGGATGATAGTTTACCAGATTTTGTGACCTTTGTGGTGAGTCGATTCTTGAAATGGGGAAAAAGAGGTGGCAATCAGCGGATTACCGTGGTTATACGGAGAGCAGTAACGATAAAAAAACCCGCCGAAGCGGGTTTTTTCGCAAATTGTTGTCTGCCGAAGCAGAGTACAATTAACGTTTGGAGAACTGAGGACGACGACGTGCTTTACGCAGACCGACTTTCTTACGTTCAACCTGACGAGCATCACGGGTAACGAAGCCAGCTTTACGCAGTTCGCCACGCAGGGATTCGTCGTACTCCATCAGAGCGCGGGTGATACCGTGACGGATCGCACCAGCCTGACCAGAGATACCACCACCTTTAACAGTGATGTACAGATCCAGTTTCTCAACCATGTCGACCAGTTCCAGCGGCTGACGAACTACCATGCGGGCAGTTTCACGACCGAAGTACTGTTCCAGAGAACGTTGGTTGATTACGATTTTACCACTGCCCGGTTTGATGAAAACGCGAGCTGCGGAACTTTTGCGGCGACCAGTGCCGTAGTATTGATTTTCAGCCATTGCCTATAATCCCGATTAGATGTCAAGAACTTGCGGTTGCTGTGCCGCGTGGTTGTGCTCGTTGCCAGCGTAAACTTTCAGTTTACGGAACATAGCACGACCCAGCGGGCCTTTTGGCAGCATGCCTTTAACCGCGATTTCAAGCACACGCTCAGGACGGCGAGCAATCATCTCTTCAAAGGTCGCTTGTTTGATACCGCCGATGTGACCGGTGTGGTGATAGTACACTTTGTCAGTACGCTTGTTGCCAGTTACAGCAACTTTGTCAGCGTTCAGAACGATGATGTAATCACCGGTATCTACGTGCGGAGTATATTCCGCTTTGTGCTTACCGCGCAGGCGCAGAGCCAGTTCGGAAGCCAGACGGCCCAGAGTTTTACCGGTCGCGTCAACAACATACCAGTCGCGTTTTACGGTTTCTGGTTTAGCTGTAAAAGTTTTCATTAAAAGCTTACCCAAATAAATAAGTTACACGTTGGTGAACACCCAAACGTTTTGTCAGTTGAGGTTCACACGACATTGTCCAGCAAACCTACCCCTTCGAATAGCCTATGCCGGCGCATAGAAAGTTTTGGGAAAAAACTCTCTCGTAACGTGGGGTCGCAAGATTATAGAGAAGTCAGGGTCAAAGATCGACCCCTTTATGTGATTTGCGGCAGGTTTAACCGGCTAAATGTTCCCGCTTCAGATACTCTTCGCTTTGCATCTCCTGCAAACGCGACAAACAACGCTGAAATTCAAACTTCAGACGCTCGCCCTGATAAATTTCATAAAGTGGTGAGGCCGCACTGACCACCAGCTTAACGTGGCGTTCGTAGAACTCATCCACCAGTGCGATAAAACGCCGCGCTTCGCTCTCCATCAGCGTCGTCATGACCGGCACATCAGACAACAGCACCGTATGAAAAAGACGCGATAGCGCAATGTAGTCATGCTGACTACGCGCATCGACACAGAGCGTAGTGAACGACACCGCCAGCGTTTGGTTTTCGACGGCCAGCGTCTGCATCGGACGATGATTGATCTCCAGCGTCGGCGCATGTTCACCTTTCGTTCCCGCTAATGCCAGCCAGAGCTTGTCCATCTGCTGGCGGGTTTCCTCATTCAGTGGCGACAACCACAAATGCGCCTGCGTTAAGGTGCGCAGACGATAATCGACGCCAGCATCGACATTCATGATGTCACAATGCTGTTTGATGGCATCAATGGCAGGAAGAAAGCGCGTGCGTTGCAAACCGTTGCGATACAGCTCATCAGGCGGAATATTGGAGGTTGCCACCAGCGTAATACCACGGGCAAACAGCGCCTTCATCAGACCGCCGAGCAGCATGGCGTCGGTGATGTCAGAAACAAAAAATTCGTCAAAGCACAGCACGTCCGTTTCGGCCTTAAAGCGGTCGGCAATGATTTCCAGCGGATCGCTCTGCCCCTGCAGGGCCGTAAGCTCTTCATGGACGCGCAGCATAAAACGATGAAAGTGCAAACGCTGTTTACGCCCGCCCGGCAGGCTATGGAAGAACAGATCCATCAGCCACGTTTTTCCTCGCCCGACTCCGCCCCACATATACAGACCACGCACTGGCGCGTTGGTCGGTGACTCACGCTTTCCCAGCAATTTGCCAAAACGCGCCATCAGTCCGCTCTCCTGCGGCGCAGGACGTGCTGGCGTCGAAAACGCCTGGAAAATTGTTTCCAGTCGATTCACTGCTTCTTGTTGTACGTTGTCGGGCTGATGACTGCCGTCTTTGAGGGCTTGCTGGTAACGCGATGTAGGGGAAAGGCTTTGCATGATGTTATTGTTATTCCTTGAGAATCGATGTGCCGTCGCTCACGGTTGACGAAAAAAAGGCCGTTCTACATTACGTGATATAAACACGGGATTCCACTTCTACGGGATTAGCGGTTATAGTGGCATAATCAGGCGCAGGCATGGAGCCTAAAGCCAACACCCTACGGAAACACAAGACAACGGGAGATGTTCATGACCTGGGAATATGCGCTAATTGGGTTAGTCGTCGGTATCATTATTGGTGCTGTAGCCATGCGTTTTGGTAATCGTAAATTACGCCAACAGCAGGCATTGCAGTACGAACTGGAAAAAAATAAAGCTGAGTTGGAAGAATACCGCGAAGAGCTGGTGAGCCACTTTGCCCGCAGCGCTGAACTGCTGGATAACATGGCGGACGATTATCGTCAGATCTATCAGCATATGGCGAAAAGCTCCAGCTACCTGCTGCCGGGTATGTCACCGGAAAATAATCCGTTCCGTAATCGTCTGGCAGAATCCGAAGCGGGTAACGATCAGGCGCCGGTTCAGATGCCGCGTGACTATTCTGAAGGCGCATCTGGCCTGCTGCGTAGTGGCGCAAAGCGCGACTAACTGCACATCGTTAAGAAATTTATTGGGCGCAGCAATTGCGCCCTCCGCTTCTCTTCCTGTCCCAGCTATTATTTAGTCGTTAGCCTCATTGTGACCAAACCGAAAATTCAATAACATCAAACTGTTTTGAATCATCTTCCGTTTACTCAAGGTACGAGAGCAGGATCCATGAAAAAACACACCCAGCTGTTGAGTGCATTAGCGTTAAGTGTCGGGTTAACTCTCTCGGCGCCATTCCCAGCCGTAGCGTCGATTCCCGGCCAGGTTCCCGGTCAGGCTGCGCTCCCCAGCCTCGCACCGATGCTGGAGAAAGTGTTACCTGCCGTGGTGAGCGTAAGGGTCGAAGGCACCGCCGCTCAGGGGCAGAAAGTCCCGGAAGAGTTCAAAAAGTTTTTTGGTGATGAACTTCCCGATCAACCTGCACAACCTTTTGAAGGGCTGGGTTCCGGGGTCATCATTGATGCCGCCAAAGGCTACGTCCTGACCAATAATCACGTCATCAATCAGGCGCAAAAAATCAGCGTTCAGCTTAATGATGGCCGTGAGTTCGACGCTAAGCTTATCGGCAGCGACGACCAGAGCGATATCGCTCTGCTGCAAATTCAACACCCCAGCAACCTGACGCAAATTGCCATTGCCGACTCCGACAAACTCCGCGTCGGTGATTTCGCGGTGGCCGTGGGTAACCCGTTTGGTTTGGGGCAAACGGCCACCTCCGGCATCGTATCGGCTTTAGGTCGCAGCGGGTTGAACCTGGAAGGTCTGGAAAACTTTATTCAGACCGACGCCTCCATCAACCGGGGTAACTCCGGCGGCGCGTTGCTTAACCTCAATGGTGAGCTGATTGGCATTAACACCGCGATTCTGGCCCCCGGCGGCGGTAGCATCGGTATTGGTTTTGCGATCCCGAGCAATATGGCACGCACGCTGGCGCAGCAACTGATGCAGTTTGGTGAAATCAAACGTGGTCTGCTGGGAATTAAAGGCACCGAAATGACCGCCGATATCGCCAAAGCGTTCAAACTGGACGTGCAGCGCGGCGCGTTTGTCAGCGAGGTTCTGCCTAACTCTGGCTCCGCAAAAGCAGGTGTGAAGTCTGGTGACGTCATTACCAGCCTCAACGGCAAACCGCTCAACAGCTTCGCCGAACTGCGTTCACGCATAGCGACAACCGAACCAGGGACCAAAGTCAAACTGGGCCTGCTGCGTAACGGTAAACCGCTGGAGGTTGAAGTAACCCTGGATACCAGTACATCATCGTCCGCCAGCGCGGAGATGATTGCTCCTGCGTTGCAAGGGGCTACGCTCAGTGACGGTCAGCTTAAAGACGGCACCAAAGGCATCAAAATTGATAACGTTGAAAAAAGCAGCCCAGCCGCGCAGGCCGGTCTGCATAAAGATGACGTTATCATTGGCGTTAACCGCGATCGTGTAAATTCGATCGCCGAAATGCGTAAAGTGCTGGAAACGAAACCGTCGATCATTGCTCTGCAGGTAGTTCGTGGTAACGAGAGTATTTACCTGCTCCTGCGTTAACGCATGCAACCGGACATCAGCCCCCCGTGTGATGTCCGGTAAACTCGTGATATGCTGCTGCCGTTCCCTTTATTAATGACGCCGCCATCATGTTTGTGAAGCTTTTACGTTCGGTCGCGATTGGTTTAATCGTCGGCGCTATTCTGCTGGCCGCGATGCCCTCTCTGCGAAAAATAAATACGCTTACCGCGCCACAGTTCGACAGTGCAGATGAAACGCCCGCCAGCTATAACCCGGCGGTTCGCCGTGCAGCGCCTGCCGTCGTTAACGTTTATAACCGTAGTATGAACAGCACAGCGCATAACCAGCTTGAGATCCGCACACTCGGCTCAGGTGTTATCATGGATCAGCGCGGCTATATCATTACCAATAAGCACGTCATTAATGATGCCGACCAAATCATCGTCGCGTTGCAGGATGGGCGTGTATTCGAAGCGCTGCTAGTGGGTTCTGATACGTTAACCGATCTTGCGGTGCTGAAAATCAACGCGACTGGCGGACTGCCGACAATTCCAATTAATAACAAACGCGTGCCGCACATCGGCGATGTCGTCCTCGCCATTGGTAACCCGTACAACCTTGGGCAAACCATCACTCAGGGGATTATCAGCGCCACCGGTCGTATTGGCCTGAACCCGACTGGACGGCAAAACTTCCTGCAAACGGATGCCTCCATCAACCACGGCAACTCCGGCGGCGCGTTGGTCAACTCGCTGGGCGAGTTAATGGGTATTAACACGCTGTCATTTGATAAGAGCAACGATGGTGAAACCCCGGAAGGGATCGGCTTTGCTATTCCGTTTCAGTTGGCAACCAAAATCATGGATAAGCTGATTCGTGACGGGCGCGTGATTCGTGGCTACATCGGCATCAGCGGTCGCGAAATTGCGCCACTGCACGCCCAGGGCGGCGGGATGGATCAAATTCAGGGGATTGTAGTTAACGAAGTAGCCCCAGACGGTCCGGCAGCACAGGCTGGAATTCAGGTTAACGATCTGATTATTTCGGTCAATAACAAACCGGCGGTATCTGCGCTGGAGACCATGGACCAGGTGGCAGAGATTCGCCCTGGTTCGGTTATCTCTGTTGTCGTGATGCGTGATGACAAGCAGTTGACGCTGCAGGTAACGATTCAGGAATACCCGGCTACAAACTAAATCACAAACGAAACGATGTAAAAAAACCGGAGATAGCTCCGGTTTTTTTATGCGTCAAATTCGCGATATTTGTAGGACGGATAAAGCGTTAAACACCGCCATCCGGCCTACATAAAGGCGTTATTTAACGAACTCTTCACCCAGGGTGATATCTTTCTTCAGCGTATCCAGCATACCTTCCAGCGAGCTCTGCTCAAATGCGCTCAGCTTGCCGATAGACTGGCGTTCTTCTACGCCGTTTTTACCCAACAGCAGCGGCTGAGAGAAGAAGCGAGCATACTGGCCGTCGCCTTCAACGTAAGCACATTCAACCACGCCTTTTTCGCCGCTCAGCGCGCGAACCAGTGACAGGCCGAAACGTGCTGCAGCCTGACCCATAGACAGGGTTGCAGATCCGCCACCGGCTTTAGCTTCCACAACTTCAGTACCCGCATTCTGGATACGTTTGGTCAGGTCAGCCGCTTCTTGCTCAGTGAAGCTCACGCCAGGGATTTGTGACAGCAGCGGGAGAATGGTCACGCCAGAGTGGCCGCCAATAACCGGGACTTCAACGTCACCAGGCTGCTTGCCTTTCAGTTCCGCAACAAAGGTGTTGGAGCGGATGATGTCCAGCGTGGTCACGCCAAACAGTTTGTTCTTATCGTATACGCCTGCTTTTTTCAGCACTTCTGCAGCGATAGCAACGGTCGTGTTCACCGGGTTGGTGATGATACCGATACATGCTTTCGGGCAGGTTTTAGCAACCTGCTGCACCAGGTTCTTCACGATACCGGCGTTAACGTTGAACAGGTCGGAACGATCCATACCCGGTTTACGTGCGACACCCGCAGAGATCAGTACCACATCAGCACCTTCCAGTGCAGGGGTAGCGTCTTCGCCGCTGAAGCCTTTGATTTTCACAGCAGTAGGGATATGGCTCAAATCAACGGCCACGCCAGGCGTTACTGGAGCGATGTCGTACAGGGAGAGTTCTGAACCTGAAGGCAGTTGGGTTTTTAACAGTAATGCTAGCGCCTGACCGATACCACCAGCAGCGCCGAGGACTGCAACTTTCATCCTAAACTCCTTATTATATTGATAAGCAAAGTGTCTATTGCTCCGCGGCGGCGACCTTAATTCACAAATCCAACGAATACAACAACCACGCGTCAAGAATGCGTAGTCACGCAAATTTGGCTTTTATGCATTTAACTTACGTAAAATAAAACCTAAGTTACGTAATTCAAAACCACCCGCACAGTAGAGCAACTTTCCAACAGGTGCTGACAATATACCCTACCCACCTCTCAAAACAACATCAATTTGATAACATTTAATTTACTTTTAACCTTATTTGCGAGCCGTGACACAGGCATGTTTCTTGATAACGAAATTTGATAAAATTCCGCTCTTTCATAACATTATTTCAGCCTTGAACAAGGCAGACTGTTTGCATAAAAATTCATCTGTATGCACAATAATGTTGTTTCTACCGCCATATTACGGGTGACTTATGCGAAGCTCGGCAAAACAAGAAGAATTAGTAAAGGCGTTTAAAGCGCTGCTTAAAGAAGAAAAGTTCAGCTCTCAGGGCGAAATCGTCCTCGCGTTGCAGGATCAGGGCTTTGATAATATCAATCAGTCCAAGGTTTCTCGCATGCTGACCAAGTTCGGCGCCGTGCGTACCCGCAATGCGAAAATGGAAATGGTGTACTGCCTGCCGGCAGAGTTAGGGGTACCTACAACATCCAGTCCACTGAAAAATCTGGTATTGGATATCGATTACAACGATGCAGTTGTGGTTATTCATACCAGCCCTGGCGCTGCTCAGTTGATTGCACGTCTGCTGGACTCATTAGGTAAAGCGGAAGGTATTCTGGGTACAATTGCCGGTGACGATACCATCTTCACCACCCCAGCTAAGGGTTTTACGGTAAAAGATTTGTACGAAGCCATTCTGGAACTGTTCGAACAAGAACTGTAATACTTCCTCCCCGTCGCCTCGCGGCGGGGGAAAAACCTCTGTATCCACCCTCCTCCCTCTATTATCCACTGTCATTGATTTAACAAATGGTGCGTTTAACCGTCAAAAGTCATTCACATAGCGAATATGAAGAGTTAAAAACGCACATTTTGCAAAAATACATATCTCAATGATTTAATTGAATTTATTATAAAACCGATGTTTAAAACCCTATTTTTAATTCTGTTTGGTTATAAAAAATATTTTTCTTAACACTTAATCCGCACAGAAACAATTAGCGTGGTATTAATTTATCGAGTGATTAGTGTATACTTGATTTTGTGATGAGGGTCACGAAACGCAGACCCCAATAAAAGAATTCGACGAGGTAAATATCATGAAAATCAAAACAACTATTGCAACCTTAAGCCTTCTTTCTGTTCTCTCTTTCGGTGCAAGCGCCGCAGTGACTCAGGTGAACTCACAAGAAGCACAGAACCTGCAATCCATGGGCAGCATCTCCGTATCTCAGATCGGTAGCTCACCAATGGACATGCGTCAGGCCATCGCCGCTAAAGCTGAAAAAGCGGGTGCCAGCAGCTATCGCGTCACCGAACTCCGTGAAGGCGCTCACTGGCACGCGACTGCAGAACTCTACAAATAAACCCTCGTCGTCTAGTCCGACGACTTGCCCCCGCCTGCCGGGGGCTTTTTTATGCCTTACATTGAGTGACGAACGTTAAAGCGCAGCTGTCCTTCCAGCTCTTCTTCCGCTTCATCGAACAGTAAAATCAGCGCGCCGTATCGCCTGCGTAGCTTGTCCGGCAAATGAACAAATTCAATCTCCAGCGGCAGCGGTAAAACGTCCCCGATAACCACCTCCCACAGAGAATCTAAATCAACCACCTTTTCCCGGGCGAGACCGAACGCGCGCGTAAACTCACGGTAGAAATCCCCCTGGTCTTCTATCTCGTCAAAATCAAATGTATAGATGTTCATCTATAGCCACCATCCCGACGCCAGTCACTCTACAGACCATCAATATGCAGGAACCTCCTGCATTTTCAGGTAAGTATAGCCATAAAAAAACCGACGCCTTTAGCGTCGGTTTCCAACTCTTAATTACTGGTTAGCGCATGCTGGTATTTGTGCAGCATCCCGCTAAGTCGTTTTACCGGCTCGGTCACCTGCGGTGGCGCTTGCCAGATGATTAATTTCTCCTGATAGATCTCAAGCTCTTCCAGCAACTGGCTAAAGTAGCGTCGGCGCTTGTCGTCGTTGCCTGCGGAAATCACGTGATCCGCAGTGCGACGAAGCTGGCGATGGAACGCGGATAGATCCTCGTTTACCGGTATCGGCGCATCGCGCAGGCGCTGATGCGCAATGATCATCGTCAGCGCCAGGCGAAACTTCGCCAGGTCACCGGGAAATTTGTTCATCAGCAAAAACAGCTGCTGATAAAGCGCCGGGAGATGGTTTTCTTTACGACGTACCACGTTGGTGGTCATCGCTGAAACCGCCGCCGAAACAAACTGGTTGAGCAACACGCGACCCGTTCTGTCACGAGAGTTATCGCGCACCAACAGAATGACGATAAATGCCAGCACGCAGCCAACAATTTGCCCCAGCGCACTGTCAAGGAACTGGCTAAAGTGGAAGGTCATCGGGTTATCCAGCACGATGATATTAATAGTGCTGGCCAGCGCCCCCATTGATCCCAGCCGTCGTTTCTGTACCTCTATACCCAGAAAGAACCCCAGCACCGCCAGGCTCAGGCACAGTAACAACATGCTTTGTTGCGTATTGGGGATAATCACCAGGAAATAGAGCGCCCCGAGCGGTAACGCCGCCAACGTACCGTAAATAAAGTCTATCGCCACCATGCGCGGGTTGGGCAAACGCATTGCCAGCGAAGTGACAACCGCAATCATCACCATTGCGCCGCTGCCGGAGGTCCATCCGGTCCACAGCCAGAATAAAGTTCCCAGCACACAAGAAAGCGTGGTGCGCCAGAAGTTGACCATCGCATGATGGCGCTCGGCAGACTCCACCTTCACTACTGGCTCACCTTGCAGGATCTCTTCTTCCGTGGCGCTAATTTTGGTATTACTCAGTACACCGCGTTTGAGCAACAGGTAGCGCGTCGCGGCGCCTGCCCAACTATATATCGTGATCGGCGTTTCGCGTTCGCCGGTCCAGGCAATCACCCGCCGCATCCGCTTCAACTGTTTATGAACATCCTGCACCGTTTCAACCGGCATATTGAACAACTCGCGGAAGGTATCAGTGATCAGTTCGGGTCGAGTGTTCTGAATAAGATAGATTTCGCAGGACTGCGTGATGAGCGTGAGTGACAGCGTGTTCAATGCTTTGAGTCTGCGGTTAGCCCGCCCCCAGCGTGAGGACTCCATATTCAGGTTACTTCGCATGCCTTCCAGTGCCGCCGTACGCCGGACTAAATCGCCCCAGGCTTTGTCCACTTCTTCACTGTCACCATGCTTAATGCACAACTGCATAAGCTGATACTGCGCCACCAGCAGGCTGTCCAGTTCGACATCAATCTCCTGTTTCACCGAACGGGGCGAAAAGAGCAGATCGGCCACAATAGCACAGACAATCCCCATCACTATTTCACTACAACGTTCGAGCGCAAATTGCGGCGTCAGCAGCGGTTCAGCCTGGATGGTAATGACGATGATCAGCGCCGTATAGCCCGAAAGTCCCCAGGCATAGGAGTTTTCGATCTTCACAAGCGACGAGATCCAGGTACAAAAACCGGCCCAGATACAACACACCAGGATCATCAATAACGGGGCGCGGATCATGCTGATGATAATGATCAGTGCAGCAATACAGCCGATAAATGTCCCGACAATACGCAGCATGCCGCGATAGCGTATAGCACCAGAATAGGGCTCTCCGCCAGCGGCAAAGGCCGGGCCAGCCGCCACAATGGCTGCGGTCAGCACCGCCCAGCGCGGGGTCTCAAGTTGGAAGTGAAAGCCAACGAACAGCGCCAGTACAATCGCGCACGCCAGTTTTACCGCAAAGCGGATATGCTGGTTGGCAATAGAGAAAATGCCCATCACGATTAGCCAAACTCGCGCAGGCGGTGCGCCATTTTACGGAAGAAGGATTCCCGGCTTGCATCGCGATCCTGCTTGCCGGTAATGACGACGGTAGCCGTAGTCCCCGCAGGCCACAGGGTTCCCTGCTGCTCATCAAGACGAATTCGCACCGGTACACGCTGCGCCAGACGCACCCATTCAAGATTGGAATCAATGGTCGCCATACCCTTTGCGTCCCGCGTGCTGCTGGCATTCGTTACACCAGCCGCCACGCTATCAACGGTGCCCTTCAGCACATGATTACTGCCCAGCGGGGTGATCTCTGCGCGATACCCAGGGCGGACGCCTTCCAGCTTGGTTTCTTCCATATAGGCCAGCACATAAAAAGAATGCTGTTTGACCAACGCCACCGCCGTAGAGCCGCGAGTAATAAATTCGCCGCTGTAGACGTTCAGGTTAGTCACCCAGCCATCTGCTGGAGCGCGAATGACGGTACGTTCCAGATCTAATTTCGCCAGGTCGCGGGTCGCCTGCGCCTTCGCAAGCTGGTGTAATACGGTTTGCAGGACATTGTTTGACTGGTCAATCTCTTCACGAGACATAGCCTGCACGCCCAGCCGATTACGACGGCTGGCCTCCTGGCGTTTTTCCTGCGATAACACCTGATAGTAGGCGACGTCTGCTTCCGCTTCTTCGAGCGCTTTTTTATAGCGCGGCTGATCGATGGTAAACAGGACCTGGTCTTTCTTCACCAGTTGATTATCATGAACGTTAACGTTAGTGATAAGCCCGGCGACATCCGGGGCTATTGCCACAACGTCGGCGCTGAAGCGCGCATCACGCGTCCACGGCGACTCGGTGTAGAACACCCATGCGCGGAAAATGGCGATGAAGGCCAGAATGACCAGTACGAGAGTCGTGGCCGTACGGGAGAGTTTTCTTGTTAGTGTTTTCACTTCAACCTCAAACGAACAGGCGCGTTATTAAATAGAACAGGCAGCAATACAGCGCGGTGTTAAACAGAGCCGGGTGCCAGACAAAATCATAGATGCCAGTTGGAACCAGTACCCGGCGCACCAGCCAGAAAATCGCCAGTGACAAAAGTAATTCGAAAAAAATCGGTGGGAAGGACAGACCAAACACCACGATAACGGGAAACAGACTCATGTTGACCTTGGTAGCTTAAGAGAGTGCAGGTGATAGATTTTCTAGCGTATGTCACCGCAGAGAAGGGCAAGGATGAGCCAGGCGAGAGCGACATAGCTGTTATTTGAATAATAATATATTAACGTAACTGTTATGCTGTTATCTATATTATGTGATCTAAATCACTTTTAAGTCAGAGTGAACAATGGAACGATTAAAACGTATGTCGGTGTTTGCCAAAGTTGTCGAACTGGGCTCCTTCACCGCCGCCGCAAGACAGTTACAAATGAGCGTTTCATCGATAAGCCAGACGGTCTCTAAACTGGAAGATGAGCTACAGGTCAAGCTGCTAAACCGCAGCACACGCAGCATTGGGCTAACTGAAGCCGGTAAAATTTATTATCAGGGCTGCCGCCGGATGCTGCACGAAGCACAGGATGTTCACGAACAGCTTTATGCCTTTAACAACACGCCCATCGGCACCTTGCGCATTGGTTGTTCTTCAACCATGGCACAAAATGTCCTCGCTGGGTTGACCGCAACGATGCTGAAAGAGTATCCAGGATTGACGGTAAATCTGGTAACAGGCATCCCGGCACCGGATTTAATCGCCGACGGTCTGGACGTGGTTATTCGCGTCGGCGCGTTGCAGGACTCCAGCCTGTTTTCACGTCGCCTGGGAACCATGCCGATGGTGGTCTGCGCCGCTAAAAGCTATCTCGCGCAGTTTGGCGTGCCGGAAAAACCCGCCGATCTCAGCAACCACTCGTGGCTGGAATACAGCGTGCGCCCGGATAATGAATTCGAACTTATCGCTCCGGAGGGGATCTCTACCCGCCTGATCCCAGAAGGGCGCTTCGTGACTAACGATCCGATGACGCTGGTGCGCTGGCTGGCCGCAGGCGCGGGTATTGCCTATGTGCCGCTGATGTGGGTGATCAATGAGATCAATCGTGGCGAAGTGGAGATCCTGCTGCCCCGCTACCAGTCGGATCCACGTCCGGTCTATGCGCTGTATACCGAAAAAGACAAACTACCGCTCAAGGTCCAGGTGGTGATTAACTATCTGACGGATTATTTTGTCGATGTAGCGCAGCTGTTTCAGGGGATGTACGGCCGGGGCAAAGAGAAATAAAAAAGCCCGGTAGCGCTTTGCTTACCGGGCCTACATTCAGTGCCAGCGCACATTCCAGGCCGGATACGCTGAGCGCTATCCGGCGACCGGGTCGTTACGCGGTGCCACCTACGGTCAAGTTATCCACCTTCAGCGTCGGCTGGCCCACGCCCACCGGCAAGCTCTGTCCTTCTTTACCGCAAACGCCAACCCCGTTATCCAGTTTCAGGTCGTTACCCACCATCGAAATCTGCTGCATCGCTTCGATACCGGAGCCAATCAGCGTTGCGCCTTTCACCGGTTTGGTCACTTTACCGTTTTCAATCAGATACGCTTCGGACGTCGAGAATACAAATTTCCCGGAGGTGATATCCACCTGACCGCCGCCAAAGTTAGGCGCATAAATACCGTATTCAACGGATTCGATGATTTCCTGCGGCGTGGATTTCCCTGGCAGCATATAGGTGTTGGTCATACGTGGCATCGGCAGGTGCGCGTAAGATTCACGGCGACCGTTACCCGTTGGCGCTACGCCCATCAGGCGCGCATTCAGTTTGTCCTGCATGTAGCCTTTCAGAATGCCGTTTTCGATCAGCACGTTGTACTGACCCGGTGTCCCTTCGTCATCGATAGCCACGGAACCACGACGGTCCGCCATTGTGCCATCATCCACAACGGTACACAGTTCTGATGCCACCAGTTCACCCATGTGACCGCTGAATACCGAGGTGCCACGGCGGTTAAAATCACCTTCCAGACCATGACCGACCGCTTCATGCAGCAGAACGCCAGGCCAGCCAGCGCCGAGTACCACCGGCAGCGTACCTGCAGGCGCTGCTACCGCGGACAGATTGACTAACGCCATGCGTACGGCCTCTTTCGCCCACGCGTCGGCACGGACTTCACCATCAAGGTCGCCAAGGAAATAGTCATAGCCAAAACGACCGCCGCCACCGCTGGCGCCGCGCTCACGCTTACCGTCCTCTTCGACCTGTACGCTTACGGACAAACGTACCAGCGGGCGGACGTCGGCGGCCAGCGTACCATCAGTCGCGGCCACCAGGATCAGTTCATAAACACCGGTCAGGCTGGCGGTCACTTCCTGGACGCGTTTGTCGGTGGCACGGGCCACGTTGTCTACGCGGCGCAGGATATCGAGTTTTTCTTCACGGCTCATGCTCTGCAACGGATCAACCGAGGTGTAAAGCGCCTGATGCTCCACGGCCCCCAGCGTTTTTACTTTGCCGTCACCGTTGTCACGCACGATAGTACGCGCGGCATGAGCGCTTTGTTCCAGCGCCAACAGGCTAATCTGGTCTGCATAGGCAAACCCTGTTTTCTCGCCGCTGATGGCGCGGACGCCAACGCCCTGATCGATATTGTAAGAACCATCTTTAATTATGCGGTCTTCTAAAACCCAGGATTCGTGATAGCTCGACTGAAAATAGAGATCGCCGTAATCAAGACGGCGTTCGGCCAGTTGGCCCAGGATGGCAAACAGATCCTGATGTTTCAGGCCATTTGCCGCTAGCAATTGTTCACTTACCAGGTTCAGACTCATCGTTTTGATTACTCATTTAATTCTGCCGGATAGCGGAAAAACGCCTTATCCGGCCTACGTTGTTAGGCTGCTGTAGGCCGGATAAGCGCTGCGCCATCCGGCAATACTATGTACTGAGATTGGGGCAATTACTCGCCCCCGTCAAATCATTGCTGGCTTTCTTTGCGCGGCTGACGCAGAACTTCGTTAATTTGCGGCTTATCGACCGGACCAGTGATGCGATAGCGCAGAATCGAGACTTTGCTCCACAGCGGCCCCAGCACCTTACTGGCGGCAAACACCGCCGCACCAACAATCGGGTTGACGGCAAACGCGGCGGCAACGCCTACGGTGGCAGATATTTCTGGTGCAACAATGGCTTCCATGTCCAGATCCCGGCGTACCAGGTTCACTGAACCTTTCATCGCAATGTCGGCTTCCAGACCGTCCACCAGCGTGTCGTCGGTATGCATCACGCCATCGTTGATCCACGCCGTGCTGCGAATCGAGTCGAAATAGAAGCCTTCGCTGAAGGTGTCGCTAAAATCAAAGCGCAGTTTACGCAGTAACGCATCGAAGCTTAGCAGACGTAACAGTTGCCCCGCATGTCCGGTACTGAGTTCGGTAAGTTCGCCTTTGCCCAGCCGGGTACGCAAAATACCATTCAGCGAGGCTACATCAGGATCCCACGGTGGATTACGCCAATGCAGATCATACTCCACGTTGAATGAAGAATTGCGAATCGGCGTTGATACGCCAAAGAAACCGGCTGCGGAGTCAATTTTATTGCCGCTCAGTTTACCCTTCAGCGACGTTCGCTCCTTGCCCGGCGCATTCACCCACACGCCGTCGGTGGTCAGTCTGGCAAAACCCGTATCCAACAGACCGTTACTCAAGGTGAGCGTGTCGCCTTTAATCGCTACATCGGCGTCAATGCGCCCGTATTTTTGTCCCCACATCCAGCACTCGGCACAGCGCAGCTGAAGGTCCGGCCAGCCACGGAAACTGACGTTGTCGATGGCTGAGAACGGCGAGGCTGACGTACTATTCTGTGACGGTATCGCCGCGCTTGGGTTGTAATAAAGATACTTAATATTGGCCAGCCACGGCGCATTATTGCGCATAGCCAGCGTGGCGTTAATTTCACGGCCCTGCGCCTGCACGCTGGAGCCATTGCTCGCAGGCTCAGAAACGATACTCAAATTATTCCACTGTTGACCGCCCAGGGATAACGATGGCGTACGCACCGTGATGCGCTGCGGGAAGTTAGCGTTGCTGCCCACGTTATCCACAGCGCCTTTCTGGAATAACGCCAGCCATTGCGCGCCATCCATAGGGGGAAGATTAAGCTCTATGCCTTGTTGATCGGGTAACGCGGGCACGGTGCGGCTTTCCGACGCCCAGTTTGCGCGGTCAAGCGTCAGTTTCTGATTCAGCAGCCAGCGGCTATTAAAATGATTTTTACTGCCAGCGTTGCCGGTCAGATCAAAGCTGCGCAGATTGCCGTTGGCCTTAACGTTCACCGGCAACGCCTCACCGGCCGCCTTATTCAGCGGAGAAGGTAAGTGACTACTTACATTCTTGAGGTCGCCCTTTAACTCAACGTTGTAGGTCGGCCCGGCATGATACGGAAGATCGATTCCTACCTTGCCATTCCACGCTATGCTGCCATTCAACGCGTCGTTGACCTGCGTCGGTAAAATCCCCATGCGGCTTGGCTGCCAGTCACCTTGCAGATTCACGGCTACCTGATAGGCTTTCGCCCCTTCGGTCGTGGAAAAGTCGACGTTCAGAGGCTGATTAAACCAGTTCGCGGTCATCGGCTCGCTCTTCAGATCGCCGTTGATAAAGCTGAATTTACCATTCAAATTCTTCAGCGTGCTGTCGAGCGGTTTAATAAACAGGCTGTTATTACGCAGGTTGACGTCACCTTTGGCGGTAACCAGCGAGCCGTCTAGCGGAATATCAAGATGTAAGCGAGCATTCACATCGCCGTCAATCTGCAACTGCTCAAGCGTAGCGCCGAGTGAATCCTTCAATGGCGTCTCATCAAAATAAGGTCCAACCGCCTTGCCCGGCCCGTTGATGTCGGCATCAATCAGCAGTTTTTCTTTGGCATAGTCGGGGATGTTAGCCGTCAGATTACTGGCCTTCACACCGCCCAGATTAACGCTATCGGTCTTCATCCACAGACCGTCGTTAATGAAGTTCAGTTCAATATTAAGGTCAGTCAGCGCGGGCCAGTCGGGCTGGAAAGCAAACTTCGCATTGCGAAGCGGCACCAGTACCTGGAACTGCCCTTCATTGTGTAGATACGGGAACAGATGCGGGTCGCCGCCATACACCAACGTGGCGTTATCCGCTTCGCCGCCCTGAATAGCGCCGCTGAGGTAATCAACCAGCTCTTTGCCCATCAGGTTTTCCGGGAAGTAACGCCAGGCCTGAGAGCCATCGTCGGTGCTGATACCTGCCAGAATGCCCAACCATGGCTCATCATTGGCGGGCTGCAGATAGCGAAAACCACCGCGTGCGTGTACCGCTTTCGCTTTAACATCAATGTTGCGCCCATCTAACTGGAAACCTTTATCATTCTTCAGCCAGCTTAGCGTCGCTACGCCGTCCTCTATTTCCAGCGGTGCGCGAAAGACGGTTTCATACGGCATTTTAGCTTGCTTCATGGAAGCAGTGAGCGCCCCGTTTTCAACGCTGCCCGCAAGCGTACCGGAGAAATGCTCTGCCCCTGGCAGCAGCTTCCACTGTTTCCAGGCCAGATTGGTCCACGAGGACTGGAAGCGGGTTTTTTCTGTTGCCTGTAACGGGATATCCAGCGCCAGCACATCTATTTTGCCGCTCGGCTGCGTGGCCCGCCAGATATCACCCAGCGCAGGCGATAACTTGGCCGCCATCGGACGCAGCCCTTCTAACCCGGCCAGCTCCAGATTGCTGGCGCGGATGCGTAGCTCGTCGCTGCGTTTGTTATTCTCGCCGCCGACTTCCTGTTCAGGGATCCAGGCCAGCGTTAACGCCCCGCTTGGCCAGGGTTTATCATCCATCGTGATACGGGTATCGGGAATGGAGAATTGCCAGCCCGACTGTTCGCGGCTGATGTGCGCCGTCAGGTTATCGACGGAGAGCGTGTGCGTACGACTCTCTCCCAGCCAACTTGCCCCACCTTTTTTCAGCCAGACATCGCCGCCGGAAACGACACCTTTTCTGATCGTCATCCATGCTTCCAGGCTAAAACGCGCGGTTTGCAACGCGACATTATCCTGCATCCATTTACCCAGCCACGGCTTGACGTCGATATCGTCGGCCTGCAACCAGACCCGACCGTTATTCAACAGCCCGTTGTCATCACGCAGATCCATTCGCACCTGCATAACACCGTGCTGCCCGGTCAGACTGGAGAGACTGACCTGCCCTTCAGCGCGATGTCGGTTTTTACCGTTAAGCCAGGTAAGCTGCGGGATCGCCAGTTCTGCACGCTGGCCTGAGAGGGTTAAAAAGCTAATCTGGCTGTCGCGTAGATCGAAATGATCAAACTGACGCAGGAAGAGATCGCTCAGGTGGCCGGCTTCAATTCCATCACCGCTTTCGCTGCGCTGGATGGGGGTATTGGTACGCAGTTGCAACTGCCAGAAGGTGAGATCGCGAAACTGCCAGCGCATGTGCAGCAAGCTTTGCCAGACATCCAGCGCTAATGTGACGCGCTTTACCGAAAATTCACCGCCATCTTTAAGCTGCGCATGGATATCGCGCGCTTCAAGAGTAGGACCGAAATTTTGCCAGCTAGCGGAAAGTTGGCTGGCGGAGACGGGCAGACCGGTGGCGGATTCAATCTTGCCAAGGATGGCCGGACGCCAGCTATCAAGATGAGGCAGCGCAAGGCGCAGCCCACTGACCAGCAGCGCTGCGATGACAACGAATGCGGCTCCAGTGAGCAGTAATATCCCCGGCAATCGCCTCACGCGCCTCTCCTTGTCTACCAAAAAATGTGACTCACAAAACCGTCTTGCCGGATGGCGGCGTGAACGCCTTCTCCGGCCTGCAAGGTATCGCCATTGGGCGTTTACCAGGCCAGATTACATCATGACAACGTCGAACTGCTCCTGGTTATACAGCGGTTCGACTTGTACTTTAACCTGTTTGCCGACAAAGATTTCCACTTCCGCCAACGCATGTGACTCTTCACCCTTCAGGGTTTCAGCCACTGCCGGAGATGCATAAACCAGGAAACGATCGGAGTCATATGCATGGTGTACCCGCACGATTTCGCGCATGATTTCATAGCATACAGTTTCCACGGTTTTCACCGTACCGCGCCCATGACAGGTCGGACACTCGTTGCACAGCACATGTTCCACGCTTTCACGTGTGCGTTTGCGCGTCATCTCCACCAGGCCCAGCTGAGAAAAACCGTTGATGCTGGTTTTTACGCGATCCTTGCTCAGCGCCTGTTCCAGAGAGTGCAGTACCCGTCGACGGTGATCTTCATTATTCATGTCGATAAAATCGATAATGATAATGCCGCCGAGGTTACGCAGACGCAGCTGACGAGCAATGGCCTGTGTTGCTTCAATATTAGTATTAAAGATAGTGTCGTCGAGATTACGATGCCCAACAAACGCTCCGGTATTGATATCGACGGTGGTCATTGCTTCAGTTTGATCGATGATCAGATAGCCGCCGGATTTCAGTTCAACCTTGCGTTCCAGCGCGCGCTGGATTTCATTCTCAACGTCAAAGAGATCAAAAATGGGCTGGCGCCCGCTGTAATGTTCCAGCTTGCTGGTCATCTCGGGGATATATTCCGCTGTGAACTCCAGCAACGCTTCATAAGTCAGACGAGAGTCAACGCGGATCCGGTCAAGCTGGGCATCGGCAAAATCACGCAACACGCGCTGCGCCAGCGCCAGTTCGCCGTACATCTGGTAGCGCGTTTGCGGGCGCTTTTTACGCTCCATAACTTTAGTCCAGACGCGCTTCAGGTAGGCAGCATCCGAGGCCAGATCCTCCTCGCAGACGCCTTCCGCCGCTGTGCGAATGATGAATCCGCCCTGTTCATCGCAGTAATCCGCCACCACTTTTTTCAGGCGTTCGCGTTCGGTTTCGCTTTCGATACGTTGGGAAACGCCAACGTGCGAAGCACCCGGCATAAAGACGAGGTAACGGGAAGGAAGCGTGATGTCCGTCGTCAGGCGTGCGCCCTTAGTACCCAACGGATCTTTTACCACCTGCACCATCAGATCCTGGCCCTGGCGCACCAGTTCAGAAATGTCGCGCACGGTGAACTGTTTTTGTTCTTCACCCGCCACGCATTCGGTGTGCGGCATGATGTCTGAAGCGTGAAGAAATGCGGCTTTATCCAGTCCAATATCTACAAAAGCCGCCTGCATACCCGGAAGTACACGACTTACACGACCTTTGTAGATATTGCCTACGATTCCGCGTCGCGCCTCACGTTCAATATGAATTTCCTGCAGAATACCGCCATCAATGTAAGCCACCCGAGTTTCCGATGGCGTTACGTTTACCAACAATTCAGCCGTCATGTTTATCCCTTTTCTCACGCAGTGCGTTAAAATTGGTCAGCAACTCATACGTTTCTACCAGCGGTAAGCCGACTACGGCGTGATAGCTGCCATTGATCTTCCTGACAAAACAGCCACCCAACCCTTGAATACCGTATGCACCTGCTTTATCCATTGGTTCACCGCTGGCAACATAGCCCGCGATGTCCTCATCGGTTAGTGCTCTGAACGTCACATCCGTCACCACCAGACAGTCCAGACTGTGCCGGCGGTCGGCCAATGCCACGGCGGTCATGACCTGATGCGTTTTACCCGACAGTTTGCGCAGCATTGCTGCGGCATGGGCGACGTCGTGTGGTTTTTCCAGCACTTCGCCATTAAGGATAACAATGGTATCCGCACCCAATACAGGCAAATCACGCTGCGCCAGCGCCACGCCAGCCTGCGCTTTTTCGCGTGCCAGACGCGAAACATACTGCTGCGCGCTCTCCTGCGGGTGTCGCTGTTCTTCAATCCCAGGCACCAGCCGTTCAAAGGTAACACCAAGCTGAGCGAGCAGCTCCTGACGACGTGGAGAACCAGAAGCAAGATACAGAGTATTCATATCAACCTTATTGCACCGCAAACTGCTGACGGACTTTACGCATCAGTAAGAATAGCCATGGCCAAAGCACACCATTCACTACACTACTCCAGAACACTTCGGGTCTGAAAGAGACATTGATCACTAAAAACTCGGCCCAGAAAACAATAATATCCACGACCAGTGATAACAACATGACCACCAGCGCCTGTTGCCAGAGCGCGAGGTTACGGAATAGCTGGAATTTCAGCGCGACCAGATAAGCAATGATACTCATCGACAATGCGCGCACGCCAAGCGTGGAGCCGCTGATGAGATCCAGTATGGCACCCACCACAAACCCCGTACCCACATTTACGCGATGCGGCAGCGCCAGGATCCAGTACAACAAGATGAGCAGTACCCAGTTTGGCCGGAAAACCAGAATATCGTCCGGCCAGGGCATGACTTGCAGCAACAGTGCAATAAGGAACGAGAGCCAAATCACCCAACGTCCCTGGCTACGATAGCTTGCCACTTACTGTCCTCCCGGCTTACGCGGAGCAGGTTGTGGCGGCGTGGTGCCCGCAGGCGCTGGAGTCACGCCTGTTGCGGGAGCTGGCACTGGCGCAGGCGGCCCCATGGCATCTGGTGCAGGCAGAACTTGCGGCATCATTTGCATCAGACGTTCATTGGCAACGCGGTGCACTTCCTCTGGCGTCATCGGATTTGCGCCGTTACGATCGGCGCCCCACAACAGCAGCAGATAACGCAGACGCTGCAGACCCGCGGTCGGGCGTGCCTGAATCACGGTATAAGCGCGCTGAGTGTCCAGCTTAACGGAAGAAACAACACCAACCGGATAGCCTTCAGGGAAACGTCCCCCCAGACCCGAGGTAACCAGCACATCGCCAACGCGAATGTCGGTGTTGGCCGGCAGGTGTTCGAGCTGAAGATCGTCGGTGCAGCCGTTACCGGCAGCGATCACGCGGATATCGTTACGCAGTACCTGAATGGGCAGAGCATGCGTCGCATCGCAAATCAGCAGCACGCGGCTGGTCAGTTTAGCCACCGCTACGACCTGACCCACAACGCCTTTGTCGCTAATAACCGGCTGACCTTCGTAGACACCGTTAACGCTCCCTTTGTCGATCACCACCTGATCGCTGTAAGGGTCATTAACCGTCGAGATGACCTGCGTCACCATCTTTTGTTCGTCCTGACGCAGCGGCGATCCCAGCAGCTCACGCAAACGCGCGTTCTCCTGTTTATATTGCCCCAGCATCAGCAGCTCGCTGTTTTTCAGCAGCAGTTCCTGACGCAACGCCCGATTTTCAAGTTCGAGTTGGTCACGAGAAGCCAGCGTTTGCGAAACGCCGTCGAGTAATTCACGAGGACCATTTGAGATAAAGTAGAAAGGACTGACGGCGGTATCCATGTACGTTCGTATTTGACTAAACGTACCCAGGCGGCTGTCGGCAATAATAACGCCGAGCGCCACCAGCACCGCCAGAATAAGGCGAATCTGTAGCGACGGGCCACGGCTAAAAATTGGCTTCATAGTCTATGCGTATTCTCGTATCAGAGCGGAAGGGCAACCCGCGGGCTACCCTACCTGCATCCGATTACTCTTCGCTGAACAGGTCGCCGCCGTGCATATCGATCATTTCCAGCGCCTTGCCGCCACCGCGCGCCACGCAGGTCAGCGGATCTTCAGCAACAACAACTGGAATACCGGTTTCTTCCATTAACAGACGGTCAAGGTTACGCAGCAGAGCACCGCCACCGGTCAGTACCATGCCGCGTTCGGAGATGTCAGACGCCAGTTCTGGCGGACACTGTTCCAGTGCAACCATCACCGCACTCACGATACCGGTCAGCGGTTCCTGCAGGGCTTCCAGAATCTCGTTGGAGTTCAGGGTAAAGCCACGTGGAACACCTTCTGCCAGGTTACGGCCGCGAACTTCGATCTCGCGCACTTCGTCGCCCGGATAAGCGGAACCGATTTCGTGTTTAATACGTTCTGCGGTGGCTTCACCGATCAGAGAACCGTAGTTACGACGAACATAATTAATGATGGCTTCGTCGAAGCGGTCGCCGCCAATACGTACAGAAGAGGAGTAAACCACGCCGTTCAGGGAGATAACGGCAACTTCAGTTGTACCACCACCGATATCCACAACCATAGAACCGGTTGCTTCAGAAACTGGCAGACCCGCCCCGATCGCAGCCGCCATCGGCTCTTCGATCAGGAATACTTCACGGGCACCTGCGCCCTGGGCGGATTCACGGATCGCGCGGCGTTCAACCTGAGTTGCTCCAACCGGTACACATACCAGTACGCGCGGGCTTGGGCGCATGAAGCTATTGCTGTGCACTTGTTTGATAAAGTGCTGGAGCATTTTTTCAGTCACGAAGAAGTCAGCGATAACGCCGTCTTTCATTGGGCGAATGGCAGCGATATTGCCCGGTGTACGACCCAGCATCTGCTTCGCGTCATGGCCCACTGCGGCTACGCTTTTTGGCGAGCCGGCACGATCCTGACGAATGGCCACAACAGAAGGCTCATTCAATACGATGCCTTGTCCTTTTACATAAATAAGGGTATTCGCGGTACCCAGGTCAATGGACAGGTCATTGGAAAACATGCCACGAAATTTTTTCAACATACTAAGGGATAATCCTGAAAGCTGGGGCGGAAAACAAAATCCGCTTACTTTACCAACCACACGCAGCAGCGACAAGGCGCAAAAATCATCTGCTACGGTGAAAATTAGTGCAGTTCGTTTCCTTTGTTACAAAATCGGCCTGAGTCCATCAGGGCTGAATAAATCAGCAGCACTCCTCGCTTTTGTTTGCAACCTGTCAAAGGTCATTCACCTGCATGTTTGCTGTTACAACCTGGCGAGCAGACAAGCACGCCCCCAGAAGGCACAGCGCGCGTTATTCTACGTGAAAACGAATTAAACGGCAGGTTAAACCGAGTATCTTTGCGAATATTTTTTCACGTTAGTGTCAAGTGGCTGTGATGCGGCAAAAAAATCCCCTTGCCCACCCGCAACTCCGCGTTCCGTCAGCGTATGCCACTCGCTACGCGAACGAACGCCCGTGGCGTAAACCTGCGTTGGTGTTCCAGAACAAGCCTCCACCAGGCTTTGCACCAGGAGCTGGTTTTCGGTTCGCTTATCAATATTCCTCACCAGGCTTGGATGCAGCTTCAATAACTCAACGTTAAGCTCTTTGATCCAACTGGTGCTCACCAGCGTTAAACCCGCCTGCGTAACGGCAATTCGCACACCCAGCGCATTCATCAATCTGATGACGGGCTGTAACCGGCTGATATGTTGACAGACATCTGCCTCAGCAAGTTCAATAATTATGCGTTTGCGTAATGATTTTTCGCACTGCATCAGCGTATCACGTAGCCAGCGCTGAAAACGTGGGCGAATTAGCGATTCAACCGTTGTCTGCATCGCCAGGTTTTCCTGCGGCCAATAGCCCAACAGTAAGATCAGACGGCTGATTTGCAGACGGTCATATTCTTCAGCCAGGCCAAACTGCAGGACCATCGGCATATATTCCGCCGAAATAACCTCTTCGCTGCCATCAAAAATACGGCACATCAGCTCCCGGTGGTGCACCCGTCCTTCACGGGTTACCGCAGGCTTTTGATAAATTCTGGGTCCACCCCGGCTGAGCATCTGTTCGATCAGCGTTCGCCAGCGTACGTTACCCCGACCTTTTTCCGGTAGTGAGTCATCATAGACCGACCAGCTGTTCCCACCCTGCAATACCGAGTTCCGCGTGGCGGCTTCGGCGTGATCCATCACTTGTTCCGTCGACTGACCGCTGCGGCAAACACAAATGCCAATATGAACCATATCGGCACGGTCGATCATTTTATTAGCCGGAAGCGCATCTACCGCTTTTAATAATTGCCCGGCAATACTTTCCGCCTCTTTCAGCGTGCGGTGTGGCAACAGGATGGCAAAATCGCTACGGTGGTAGCGCGCCAGCAACGCGCCCGGATAGCGCGTCATAAAAGTCGACAACAAATTGATTAGCGTTGAAATTTGTTCTTCAGCAAGGGTAATTCCCCAGCTATCGCGCAGCAGCGTAAAGTCCGGCAGGCGTACCATCATCACGACGCCATGCGATCCCACTTTTTCCTGATCTTCCAGCAGCGTTGCCAGTTGGTTATCAAAGAACAGGCGGTTGCTTAGCCCGGTTTTTGTATCCTGCGCCACATAGGAACGAATCAGCGTATCCAGTCGGCTACGTTGCTCGCGGGCACTTTGAATTTCGGTCAGCAGCATATCGAGCGCGCTACTGGTACGCGCAGGCCATTCATAAACAGTCCCCCGCACGTTCGGTCCACGTTCGCCGTTAAGAATGCGCGTTGAACGAATCTCCAGCAACTCTTGACCTGAAAGCTGACGCTGAAGCCAGCGCACAGACAAAAAGAGCATCAGTATAATGAAAGCAATCGCCAACGTGAGCGGCGCGGTAGTCATCAGCGAATGGAAATAGTTGCCCATTGGATCCTGATAAACCAGACGCAGCGACATGCCCGGGTGTTTGACCAACGGGACGGTAACATCACGATACAGATTGTTCGTCCCCGCCGGGCGGTAGCTGCTGGTTCGGGAGTGGTCATACACCACGTGTTCGCCCTGTAGCAGTTCGACGCGCACGATATCAACCGAAACCATCAGTTCATCGATTTGCGGGGTTAGCGCAACGACATCGCGGGAGACAAGGTGCGTATCAATCGCCGTCGCCACCGCCTGAACACGGGTGGTGAACTTATATTGAATCGCGTTATAGAAACTCAGCGAGCAGCCGATCAGAGTTACGAAGATCGTTAACCCTGTAAGCAGCGTCACAAAAGCTGAAAATTTCGTCGTTAATCGCATCCTTGTGTTAACTCCGACAGTTATGAAACAGGCATGAAAGTGATAAAGCGGCGCGAAAATGCAAAACTGAACGCAAAATCCGTCCATTTATACAAACAGTGTGGGCATACTACCAAATTAGGTATATCTGGCAATTTATTGCGCGGAATCGGCATCATGTTTTGATTAGCGAGTATAGTCTTCATTAATAATTTTCCAATCCACTATACGAATTGAGGACAGGTTATGCAGGCTTTGATCTTAGAACAGCAGGACGGAAAAACCCTCGCATCCGTTCAACCCCTCGACGAAAATCAGCTACCGGAAGGCGATGTGACGGTGGATGTCCACTGGTCAAGCCTGAACTATAAAGACGCCCTGGCTATCACCGGCAAGGGTAAAATCATTCGCAATTTTCCGATGATTCCTGGTATCGATTTCGCCGGTACCGTGCGCACAAGCGAAGATCCCCGTTTTCATGCCGGTCAGGAAGTTTTACTGACCGGCTGGGGCGTGGGTGAAAATCATTGGGGTGGACTGGCCGAACGCGCACGCGTGAAAGGCGACTGGCTGGTTGCGCTGCCACAAGGGCTGGACGGACGTAAAGCCATGGTCATCGGGACCGCTGGCTTTACCGCCATGCTGTGCGTCATGGCGCTTGAAGATGCAGGTATTCGCCCGCAAGACGGTGAGATTGTCGTCACCGGCGCCAGCGGCGGCGTGGGCAGCACGGCCGTGGCGTTACTGCATAAGCTGGGTTATCAGGTTGCGGCGGTTTCGGGTCGCGAAAGCACTCACGACTACCTGAAGAGCCTGGGCGCTGACCGTATCCTTAGCCGCGATGAATTTGCTGAATCTCGCCCGTTGGAAAAACAGCTGTGGGCTGGTGCGGTTGATACCGTTGGCGACAAAGTTCTGGCAAAAGTCCTGGCACAGATGAACTACGGTGGCTGCGTTGCTGCCTGCGGCCTGGCTGGCGGTTTCGCTCTGCCAACGACGGTGATGCCATTTATTCTGCGTAACGTTCGTTTGCAAGGGGTGGACTCGGTGATGACCCCGCCAGCACGCCGGGCAGAAGCCTGGGCGCGTCTGGTTAAGGATCTACCGGACTCTTTCTATGCTCAGGCCGCCACGGAGATTACGCTGGCAGATGCGCCGAAGTTTGCCGATGCCATCATCAATAACCAGGTGCAAGGTCGTACGCTGGTGAAGGTGAAGTAACAAGCTCTGGCGCAGAAATTTACACTTAATTAACGAAATTTCGCGGCATATCTACAGACTCCCTGCCATATTAACTACGCGTCCCCTGTCAGTTATGACGCGTAAGCCGGGAGTCTGTTATGAAGAAATTACGTCCATTTACAGAAGCCGACGTCACTGACGAGTCGGCTTTTTTTATGCAACGCCGCCAGGTACTGAAAGCATTAGGGATCAGCGCCGCCGCGTTGTCTTTCCCCCTCTCTGCGCAGGCTGACCTTCTTAGCTGGTTTAAGGGGAATGACCGCCCGCCCGCGCCCGCGGGTAAGCCGCTTGATTTCAGTAAACCCGCCGCCTGGCAAAATTCGCTTCCTTTAACGCCGGCGGATAAAGTTTCTGGCTACAACAACTTCTATGAGTTCGGTCTCGATAAAGCGGATCCGGCAGCCAATGCTGGCAGTCTGAAAACCGATCCGTGGACGTTAAAAATCAGTGGTGAGGTGGCAAAACCACTCACCCTCGATCACGATGCGCTGACTGCCCGTTTCCCACTGGAAGAACGGATTTACCGGATGCGCTGTGTGGAAGCCTGGTCAATGGTCGTGCCGTGGATTGGTTTTCCGTTACATAAACTGCTGGCGCAGGTTGAACCCACCAGCAACGCAAAATATGTCGCCTTCGAAACGATCTACGCACCGGATGAAATGCCCGGACAAAAAGATCGCTTTATTGGCGGCGGGCTGAAGTATCCCTATGTTGAAGGACTGCGTCTGGATGAAGCTATGCATCCGCTCACTCTGCTTACCGTGGGGGTTTATGGAAAAGCTCTTCCTCCACAAAATGGCGCGCCCATTCGCTTAATTGTGCCGTGGAAATACGGATTTAAAGGTATTAAGTCGATCGTGAGTATTAAACTAACCCGCGAACGCCCCCCGACAACCTGGAACCTGGCCGCCCCCAATGAATATGGATTTTATGCCAACGTAAATCCGCATGTCGATCACCCGCGCTGGTCCCAGGCCACTGAGCGTTTTATTGGCGCAGGCGGTATTCTGGACGTTCAGCGCCAACCCACGCTGCTGTTTAATGGTTACGCCGACGAGGTCGCTTCGCTGTACCGTGGTCTTAATCTGCAGGAGAATTTTTAAGTGCGCCTGACTGCAAAGCACATTACCGGACTGAAAGTTTGCCTGCATCTTGCCGGTTTTTTACCGTTTGTCTGGCTATTTTGGGCGGTGAATCACGGTGGTCTGAGCGCAGACCCGGTCAAAGATATCCAGCACTTTACCGGTAGGACAGCTCTGAAATTCTTGCTGGCGACCTTGCTGGTCTCTCCCCTTGCGCGCTACGCTAAACAGCCATTATTGATACGCACACGGCGCCTGTTAGGGCTATGGTGTTTCGCCTGGGCAACGTTGCATTTAACCAGCTACGCACTCCTGGAACTGGGCATTCATAATCTGGCGCTGTTAGGACGGGAATTAATCACGCGACCTTATTTGATGCTGGGCATTACCAGTTGGGGCATATTATTCGCCCTCACGTTAACCTCCACCCAGTCGGCTCAGCGAAAACTGGGCAAAAATTGGCAGTATTTGCACAACTTCGTCTATCTTGTGGCGATCCTGGCACCCATACATTATCTGTGGTCGGTAAAAATTATCTCCCCTCAACCGATTATTTATGCAGCACTCGCTGTGGTGTTGTTAGCCTGCCGTTACAAGAAGTTTCGCCAGTGGTGGCGGTAGTTTCACGTTATGTGCAGTGCGTTACAAAATGTGGACGATCCGATTTTCTTTACATGTTAACGGTTGATTATCTTCCCTGATAAGACCAGTATTTAGCTGCCAATTGCTACGAAATAGTTATAATGTGCGACTTTGCTATCCCCGGTAGCGTTTTTAGAGCGCTGAAAGGGTGACATTCGCATGTTGAAGGTATATTTTGTCTTTTACCCGAAAATGGCAGAAGATAGCCGCACAATGACTAACAAGTCTGGCAATCTCACTTAATGGCAACCGCACCCAGTGCAATGCCTGAGATGCGTGGCATCTTGTCACTCACTGTTATAAAAATGCTATACAGACGGCGGTAAAACGCTTGTCACAATCTCACTAAACAAAGAGTACGGAACCCACTCATGGATATTCGTAAGATTAAAAAACTGATCGAGCTGGTTGAAGAATCAGGCATCTCCGAACTGGAAATTTCTGAAGGCGAAGAGTCTGTACGCATCAGCCGTGCGGCGCCAGCTGCAAGTTTTCCAATGATGCAACAGGCTTATGCTGCACCAGTGATGCAGCAGCCAGCTTTGTCTAACGCTGTCGCACAAACTGCCTCTCCAAGTATGGAAGCTCCGGCAGCAGCGGAAATCAGTGGTCACATCGTACGCTCCCCAATGGTTGGTACGTTCTACCGCACCCCGAGCCCAGATGCGAAAGCGTTCATCGAAATCGGCCAGAAAGTGAATGCGGGCGATACCCTGTGCATCGTTGAAGCCATGAAAATGATGAACCAGATCGAAGCCGACAAATCCGGCGTAGTGAAAGCGATTCTGGTAGAAAGCGGTCAACCGGTAGAATTTGACGAGCCGCTGGTCGTCATCGAATAACGAGGCGAACATGTTGGATAAAATTGTTATCGCCAACCGCGGTGAGATCGCCCTGCGTATTCTGCGTGCCTGTAAAGAGCTGGGCATCAAGACTGTCGCTGTGCATTCAAGCGCGGATCGCGATTTAAAACACGTATTGCTGGCGGATGAGACGGTCTGTATTGGCCCGGCTCCGTCCGTAAAAAGCTATCTGAACATCCCGGCTATCATTAGCGCTGCTGAAATCACTGGCGCAGTGGCAATTCACCCGGGCTATGGCTTCCTCTCTGAGAATGCCAACTTTGCTGAACAGGTAGAACGTTCCGGCTTTATCTTCATCGGCCCGAAAGCCGACACCATCCGCCTGATGGGCGACAAAGTGTCCGCAATTACCGCGATGAAGAAAGCTGGCGTACCAACAGTCCCAGGCTCTGACGGCCCGCTGGGCGACGACATGGACGCTAACCGCGCTCATGCGAAGCGCATCGGTTATCCAGTTATTATCAAAGCCTCCGGCGGCGGCGGCGGTCGCGGTATGCGCGTCGTGCGCAGCGATGCCGAACTGGCACAATCCATCTCCATGACCAAAGCGGAAGCGAAAGCGGCTTTCAACAACGACATGGTTTACATGGAGAAGTACCTGGAAAACCCACGCCACATCGAAATTCAGGTGCTGGCGGACGGTCAGGGTAACGCGATTTATCTGGCAGAACGTGACTGCTCCATGCAACGTCGTCACCAGAAAGTCGTCGAAGAAGCACCAGCACCGGGCATTACTCCGGAACTGCGTCGCTACATCGGCGAGCGTTGCGCCAAAGCGTGCGTTGATATCGGCTATCGCGGGGCAGGTACTTTCGAGTTCCTGTTCGAAAACGGCGAGTTCTACTTCATTGAAATGAACACCCGTATTCAGGTTGAACACCCGGTAACCGAAATGATCACCGGCGTTGACCTGATCAAAGAGCAGCTGCGCATCGCTGCGGGACAACCGCTGTCCATCAAGCAGGATGAAGTTGTGGTTAAAGGCCATGCGGTAGAATGCCGTATCAACGCCGAAGACCCGAACACCTTCCTGCCAAGCCCGGGTAAAATCACGCGTTTCCACGCGCCGGGTGGCTTTGGTGTGCGCTGGGAGTCTCATATTTACGCAGGCTACACCGTACCTCCGTACTATGACTCAATGATCGGTAAGCTGATCTGCTATGGCGAAAACCGCGACGTAGCGATCGCCCGTATGAAAAACGCATTGCAGGAACTGATCATCGACGGTATCAAAACCAACGTTGATCTGCAGATCCGCATCATGAATGACGAGCATTTCCAGCACGGTGGAACCAATATCCACTATCTGGAGAAAAAACTCGGACTTCAGGAAAAGTAAGCGTGCGTTAACTGAAAAGGCCGGAAATTCCGGCCTTTTGTTTTTCTCCCCTCCCGCACGTGCCATAAGGTACAATCCCCGCTTTCTTTATCCACAAGGGACAAAAAATGGACGCTCGTTTTGTTCAGGCCCATAAAG
Source organism: Citrobacter sp. Cb080 (assembly GCF_030334745.1). Lineage (NCBI taxonomy): Bacteria > Pseudomonadati > Pseudomonadota > Gammaproteobacteria > Enterobacterales > Enterobacteriaceae > Citrobacter > Citrobacter sp. Cb080. The sequence goes on from NZ_JAOWDG010000063.1 coordinate 125,936, forward strand.
AGGCGCGCTGGGCGCTGTGGCTGACCCTTTTATATCTTGCCACATGGTTAGTGGCCGCTTACTTACCAGATTCCACGCTCGGTTTTACCGGCTTACCACACTGGTTCGAAATGGCCTGCCTGCTAACGCCGCTGGTTTTCATCGTGCTGTGCTGGGCGATGGTGAAGTTTATCTATCGCGACATTCCGTTGGAGGATGACGATGCAGCTTGAAGTTATTTTGCCGCTGGTCGCCTATCTGTTGGTGGTCTTCGGTCTTTCCGTTTACGCCATGCGTAAGAGATCGACCGGCACTTTCCTGAATGAATATTTCCTCGGCAGCCGCTCGATGGGCGGGGTCGTATTAGCCATGACGCTAACGGCAACCTACATTAGCGCCAGCTCGTTTATTGGCGGTCCTGGCGCCGCTTACAAATACGGGCTGGGATGGGTGCTGCTGGCGATGATCCAGTTGCCCGCCGTTTGGCTTTCTCTGGGGATTCTTGGTAAGAAATTCGCGATTCTGGCGCGCCGTTATAATGCCGTTACCCTCAACGATATGCTGTTTGCCCGCTACCAGAGTCGCCTGCTTGTGTGGCTGGCAAGCCTTAGCCTGCTGGTCGCGTTTGTCGGAGCAATGACCGTACAGTTTATTGGCGGCGCACGTTTGCTTGAAACCGCTGCAGGTATACCTTACGAAACCGGTCTGCTTATTTTTGGCGTCAGTATCGCATTGTATACGGCGTTCGGCGGTTTTCGCGCCAGCGTACTGAACGACACCATGCAGGGTATGGTGATGCTGATTGGTACTATTGTTCTGCTGGTCGGCGTCGTTCATGCTGCCGGTGGCCTCAGCAATGCGGTGGTAACCCTGCAAACTATCGACCCTAAACTGGTCTCGCCGCAAGGCGCGGATGACATTCTGTCACCCACGTTCATGACCTCATTCTGGGTACTGGTGTGCTTTGGCGTAATTGGGCTGCCGCATACAGCAGTACGCTGCATCTCTTATAAAGACAGCAAAGCTGTACACCGCGGCATTATCATCGGCACCATCGTAGTGGCAATCCTGATGTTTGGTATGCATCTGGCGGGTGCGTTGGGGCGTGCGGTGATCCCTGATCTGACAGTGCCGGATCTGGTTATCCCTACGCTAATGGTCAAAGTGTTGCCGCCGGTAGCTGCTGGGATCTTCCTCGCGGCCCCCATGGCCGCGATCATGTCGACGATCAATGCCCAATTGCTGCAAAGTTCCGCTACGATCATTAAGGATCTGTACCTGAACCTGCGTCCGGAACAGCTGAAAAACGAAACCCGGCTGAAGCGCATGTCGGCAGTGATTACCCTGTTGCTCGGCGCGTTACTGCTACTGGCCGCCTGGAAACCGCCAGAAATGATTATCTGGCTTAACCTGCTGGCGTTTGGCGGGCTGGAAGCTGTCTTCCTGTGGCCGCTGGTACTGGGCCTGTACTGGGAGCGGGCAAACGCGGCGGGCGCTTTGAGCGCGATGATTATCGGCGGCGTTCTTTATGCCGTACTCGCTACATTTAACATTCAGTACCTGGGTTTCCACCCGATTGTGCCCTCGTTACTGATAAGCTTGCTGGCTTTCCTGATCGGCAACCGTTTCGGTTCTGCCGTCCCGCAAGCCGCCATATTGACTACTGATAAATAAAAGAGTTTTGCCATGCCATGGATCCAACTGAAACTGAACACGACCGGTGCCAACGCTGAAGAGTTGAGCGATGCGCTGATGGAAGCGGGCTCCGTTTCCATTACTTTCCAGGACACGCATGATACGCCGGTATTTGAGCCTCTGCCGGGCGAGACTCGCCTGTGGGGAGATACCGACGTTATCGGCTTGTTCGATGCAGAAACCGACATGAAAGAAGTGGTTGCCATCCTGGAGCAGCATCCGCTGCTGGGTGCAGGCTTCGCGCATAAAATCGAACAGCTCGAAGACAAAGACTGGGAACGCGAATGGATGGATAACTTCCACCCGATGCGCTTTGGTGAACGTTTGTGGATTTGCCCAAGCTGGCGCGATGTCCCGGATGAGAATGCCGTCAACGTGATGCTGGACCCGGGTCTGGCGTTTGGTACCGGCACTCACCCCACCACCTCCCTATGTCTGCAATGGCTGGACGGTCTCGATCTTAACGGCAAAACGGTTATCGACTTTGGCTGCGGCTCCGGCATTCTTGCCATTGCGGCACTGAAGCTGGGTGCGGCAAAAGCCATCGGCGTAGACATCGATCCGCAAGCAATTCAGGCCAGCCGTGATAACGCCCAGCGTAATGGCGTTTCTGAGCGTCTGGAGCTTTATCTGCCGAAAGACCAGCCAGAGGCGATGAAAGCCGACGTGGTGGTCGCAAACATCCTCGCAGGCCCATTACGTGAACTGGCACCGTTAATCAGCGTACTGCCCGTTGAGGGCGGTTTACTGGGGCTTTCTGGCATTCTTGCCAGCCAGGCGGAAAGCGTCTGTGAGGCCTATGCCGAACTCTTTACGCTCGATCCGGTTATCGAGAAAGAAGAGTGGTGCCGCATTACCGGTCAGAAAAAATAATCCCCTCTCGTTACCGTTGGTAACGCAATAATCGCTCTTTTTTTCGCAAAAGGATTTGCGGAAATGAGAGCGAGATCGCATTACAAAGCCACTATTTGCTCACAAAAACAGCTTTTTATCCTGATAACCTGAGGCTGGCCGTAATAAAAAAAGAGAAGTTTTCGGAATTTATAAACGGATGAAAAATTAGCACAACCACGTATCAAACTGATTATTAAAGATTTTAATTTGAAACTGTGTACTTAACCAGCAATTCATTGATCCACCTCAGTGGATTGGTCAAAGTTTGGCCTTTCATCTCGTGCGAAAAATGCGTAATATACGCCGCCTTGCAGTCACAGTATGGTCATTTCTTAACTCATGCGCATCGGACAATACCAGCTCAGAAATCGCCTGATCGCAGCACCTATGGCTGGCATCACTGACAGACCATTCAGGACGCTGTGCTATGAGATGGGAGCAGGATTGACGGTATCCGAGATGATGTCTTCTAACCCGCAGGTTTGGGAAAGTGACAAGTCTCGTTTACGGATGGTGCACGTTGATGAGCCAGGAATTCGCACGGTGCAAATTGCCGGTAGCGACCCTGTTGAGATGGCCGATGCCGCACGTATTAACGTGGAAAGCGGCGCCCAGATTATTGATATCAATATGGGGTGTCCGGCTAAAAAAGTGAATCGCAAGCTCGCAGGTTCAGCCCTCTTGCAGTACCCGGATCTAGTGAAATCAATACTAACCGAGGTCGTCAATGCAGTGGACGTTCCTGTCACACTCAAGATTCGCACCGGCTGGGCTCCGGAACACCGTAACTGCGTAGAGATTGCCCAACTGGCTGAAGACTGTGGCATTCAGGCTCTGACCATTCATGGACGCACCCGCGCCTGTTTGTTCAATGGAGATGCTGAGTACGACAGTATTCGGGCAGTTAAGCAGAAAGTTTCCATTCCGATTATCGCGAATGGCGACATTACTGACCCGCATAAAGCCAGAGCTGTACTCGACTATACGGGGGCGGATGCCCTGATGATAGGACGTGCAGCTCAGGGAAGACCCTGGATCTTTCGGGAAATCCAGCATTATCTGGACACTGGGGAGCTGCTGCCCCCGCTGCCTCTGGCAGAGGTGAAGCGCTTGCTTTGTGCGCACGTTCGGGAACTGCACGACTTTTATGGTCAGGCAAAAGGGTACCGAATTGCGCGTAAACACGTATCCTGGTATCTCCAGGAACACGCTCCGGATGACCAGTTTCGGCGCACATTCAACGCCATTGAAGATTCCAGCGAACAGCTGGCGGCGTTGGAGGCATACTTCGAAAATTTTGCGTAAACAGAAATAAAGAGCTGACAGAACTATGTTCGAACAACGCGTAAATTCTGACGTACTGACCGTTTCTACCGTTAACTCTCAGGATCAGGTAACTCAAAAGCCCCTGCGTGACTCGGTTAAACAGGCACTGAAGAACTATTTTGCTCAATTGAATGGTCAGGATGTTAACGATCTCTATGAGCTGGTACTGGCTGAAGTAGAACAGCCCCTGTTGGACATGGTGATGCAATACACCCGCGGTAACCAGACCCGTGCTGCCCTGATGATGGGCATCAACCGTGGTACGCTGCGTAAAAAACTGAAAAAATACGGCATGAACTGATACTAATCAGTTAAATGTTTGTTTTAAAAGGCGCTACTCGGCATGGGGAAGCGCCTTTTTTATTAAACTGACTGCACCACTGACTGCACCAAAGCACGAACAACAATGAACACTATCATGCAATAACAGGCTTTGACTGAGGGATTTATGGAAGAGACAAAAAGTAAAATGCTAAGGCTGGCTATCTTGAAGTAAAAAAGCCCGGTATAAACCAGGCTCATTTTTCCTATTCCTATCATTTTTCACAAACAGGCCATTGCCATCTTGCCCCATGGATTTCCATACCCAGCAGTAAAGGCGTGCATTTTGACCTCAGAACCATCACCATCAGCATTCACAAGGGCAACAACTGAAGCTCCAACATCAGAAACGGTTACCACTATTCTGTAGCCCGTTTCAGTCTCCATCGTTGTAGCTGATGGGTTCAAATCTGACATCTTTGGTGCTAAACAGCGAACCACCTCAGCTGGTTTTTTTTGACTTTTTCCAGTAAAAATTGGTGGTTTATTTGTAATCGTTTCGACTGAACAACCAGCCAGCAAAATAGATGCAACAAACAAGGTTATTATCTTTCTCACTTCATCCCCTACTTAATATTTGAATCCAACCGTATAACGAGTTTGCAGGCTTAATTGATAGTGTTTGGCGAATGGATAAATGACTCTTGATTTTTCTCCAGTAGCGACTTCATATGCTCACCCCAACCTGCAAAAATAGCTTCATCTGTACCCGGGTAAGCTGTCAGAAAGCACATTAGCATTTCGTCGGTGAGTTTGTCCTGCTTATCCCAGTCAACAATGAACTGTCTAAACAGAGCGTAAGCCTTCTCCGGGTCTTTATTCTGCCATGTCTCGACAACATTATCGAAAGGAGGAACGATGTAAGTTACCTCTACCGGAAATGGCTCGTATTTTGTCGGTATCAATACCTCTCGGGTAAATACCTCACCTTCTGGCCAGAGTTGCACCTGATTTGTCAAAGCTGATCCTCCACATAGATGCCCGCCGAAATGATGGCACCACCGATACGGCGTTTTCCATAAGCCAGCGGAACGGGATTACCCTGGGCGGTTGTGTTCGTTACGCCACCAAAAGCATATGAAGCGCGGTTATCTGCACTTTGCTTACTGGCAAGCCCCGACGGTTGAGGTGATAACATCTGAGCAACACCACCCACCATCATTGCTGCCCCAATCTTCCATGCTGCCGGCCCCCATACACCACCGCCCCATGCTTGCCCTATCGTTGACCCAAGAACACCAACAACCACCAGGACGGCGCCAAGAATGGTTTGCAGAACACCAGCACGCTTACTCCCCATAATGACCGGAACAATTCGAATAGTTCGGCCACAGCTTGGGAAATCGAGATCGTCTTCAGTAATATTTTTCTTATCAACGAAGATTGCGAATGTCTGTCCTCTGGCTTTACTGGTGTTCATGTATTTTTCAAAGCCGGGGAGTGTAACTGACAGCGCTCGAAATACCTCTCGCGGTGTGCTAATCACTCGCTGGTGCTCCCGGCCAAATAATCTGATCAGAGGACCACTCAGTTTGATAGTTGTCATGACTTCTGCACATGGATTCATAGCCGCCTCAGTTAATTTTGGAGAAAGGAAACGGTTAGGCTTTTTTTAGCTCAAAATAGCGCTTACCATTTCCTTTCTTTTTAGATGGTGTTTTCATTAAAAACATATAGTTACACCGAAGAAGAACAGAAACGGCAAATCGCAGAAAATTTTCATAAATAGCAAGAATCTGCGAGGTCGCCGCCCCGTAGCAGGCCGAATTGCCCGAAAGGACCCGCGCCGATCCGCCGGGTCATTCGGGCCTGTCGGTCAGCCAATCAACGTGCTTTTCCCGCCGCGAGCCTGCTGGCGCACACGCTCGGCCTTAAGGCAAAGAGATGCTTCAGGCTTAGCAGGTACAGGAACATGGCAGGTTTCAGAGGTCCGGGGAATGTTATTGATCCATTCAATAACTTCACTCAGATACCACGCCTTGCGCCCCTCAGTGACCTGGACGCGTACTGGAAACTCACCTCGCGCTTCGAGATTCAGCAATGTACGGCGGCTCAGCGTGGTGAGTTCTATGACCTGATTCATATCAACCAGGCGCTCACTGACGTTCATTTTGTCTGCCATCTCCAGCAGTTCACCCACCACTGGATCCGGATAGAGAGCATTGGCGGTGGCCATCAGGCTGTTATTTTTATCTTGCATCATAATCTCCTTACACCAGTGCCAGTGGCTGAACAGAAATACCAGAGCCAACGAACGCTGCTACTTTTGCAGAAAGCGTGGTTACATCATCAGGCCAGTTAAGGGCATCAACATTCAGCACGCCAGCTTTGTAGACCTGAGCATGTGTCTGGCTTGCGGTATCAACAGCAAAGCAAGATACATAGACAACCTGCCCGGCATGCGCCCCATCCCAGACCACCAAAGCCCCATTGGTAGCATCCTGCATAAGTGGAGTCAGCGCGGGAATAACGCCCTTTGCTCCAGCGAAGATACCCAGAGTTGTCACCAGCGCTTCAGTACCGGCCGCCAGTTCAGTGTAATGCGTCGTCATGATTACTCCTTAGGCCACGCGAACGGTGACAAAACGGTTGATACGGGCCGGGATAGGCTGCGGTGCGGAGTGGGTCTGAACGTACTCAATAGCTGGGTCGCCTGGAACAATGTAGTTCTTCGGTGCCAGCTCAGCTTTGGTAATACCCATGCGGATAAGTTCTGGATCCTGAATGCCGCCGTAGGCCACAATGCCCTGCAAGGCAGTGTTTCCCAGCACCATCAAATCAGGATCGAGAAAATGTTTTTCGGTGCCGTCTTCGTCGGTATAGCGACCGCTATAAACCACAATTGCCACATCGCCCATATAGCCTTTAAAGCTCACTGAATCGCCCAGGTCTTTAAGTGCTGTTTCAAGCTGTGCGTTGGAGCCGCGGCGCGTGTCGAGTGCATCTTTAATCGCTTTGAAAGAACGATATTTTTTCCAGACGTTCCCGCCCATAATGATGATATTAGTTACGCCTTCACTCAGCTCTGAATAGGTTTCAATATCGTCATTTGGATCAAACGTCGTTTTATCTTTACCTGACCAGGCAGCGCCACCAGCCTGAGTGATTATATTCTGGGATTTAATATTCCAGTCCAGCTCGTAACGCTCGATCCCCTCCCCCTCAATAATATTTTTCCCGGTAGTGACAGCCTGAACGGCCAGCCATTCAATACGCGCACGAATAGCAATAGACTGTTTGAGGATGGACTGTTTTACCTTGATATTGCGGGTATCAAGCGTGCTGTATTGCTCAGGAGTAACACCCGCCGGACGAACAGCTAGTTTGTTCGGGTCAATGCTGCTCTTTGGCTTCATGTAACCCGGACGGATAGACTTGGACTCGTAGCCCTCATCACGCGCCACCTTACTGCCCACCATTGGCGAACAGAACGCCGCGATCGGAATATTTGGATCGTCGATAGTGTCCAGGATGATATCGCGCGTTTCAAAAGTAACTGCACGGGTAAAGAATAAATCAGTGAACAGGGTTTTTAGTTGTTTCTGAATGTCCTCAGCGCTAACAACCCGAACCAGCGCCGCAGGTGAATATAAATCTGGCATATATTACCTCATTAAAATGAATACAAAGTTCATCACAGAAATAATGGTATCACTGAAAAACGCATAATGATTGAATGCGGCCATGTGCAATAGAGTGCAATAATGTATAAAGTTAATTCCCAGTGATATGGCCCACTAAATATCTGTTATCGTTCTCACTGTTATTTCCTCCAAATAACATCGTTCGTTAAAAATCCATGTTTTCCCAAGCGGGTCTGGTTGCAGCCCGCTTTTTTTTCGTCTTTCGCAAAATTATGGCTCGGCAAAATGAGTGGTGAAAATCACCCTACCCACAGCTTTAAAATTAAAAAATATCCTTTTAAGTGTTCACCCGTTCACCTTTGCGAATTTCTTAATTAAATTCATGTAGTTATATGGTGAATACTACTCTTTCAGGTATTCACTAGTGTTCACCATACCCTTCACCCTTTAGGGCAAAAAACAATCAAAAGGTGAACAGGTGAATACTTGGTGAATACTTAATAAATAAGTGTTCACCCCTTAACACTCTGTTATTAATAGAATTTTAAACAGGGTGAATACTGGTGAACACTTTATCTATAACTTTACTCTACCCCTTCATTCTCAGTAGTGATTGCACATGATGGCATCCAGTCGCCAGAATCATCATGCAGGGTTACGTTAGAGCGTATGCCATGTTTGGTTTTCCGCTTCTGGTATTCCTTCCCATACTCAGCCATTGCGCCAGGCATATCTGTACCGAACCGCATCAGTGAGACAGGCTTACTCAGGCCATTGGCTCTCATGTATGCCAGATAGGCGTGATACAGGTACTTGCGCGGGCTGAATGGCACCATCTCGGCATTACCGATAAACATCCCGTCACACACTACCGACGCCATCAGGTAGCCGCAGAAGTCCACCAGCGAATCACCTTCACGCTTGATCGCCAGAGCCTCCTCTGATTTCTGCTGCTCATACAATAACCGTCTGGCTTCGTCCTGATCTGCAAAACGTGTAAGCAGATGGCGGATAACTACAGCCAGTTCCCCTTCTATTTTCTCTGCCAGCATCGAGTCTCGCTCGTTTTCTGGTACAACCTCCGAGAAATTGAAAATAACCCGGCGCCGCGAAATCCCCCCGCTACGGTCGCTGAATGTCATAGCATTGTTGTTTACCGCCAGCACCACCGCCGGAATACGGGTTGAATATGGTGCTTTATGTTTAGGATCGATAGACACCTTGTCACCACCAGTTATGGCCTTAATACCTGCACCATCACCAGCGTACCGGGTCATATCCGGCATAATGATCAACGAGTAACCAACCACCAGCGCCCTGTCCCTTGCATCCTCTAGCGCTTTCATACTGGCTGATACCGTATTAGCCTTACCCGCCAGCATGGTACAGATCTCCGCCATCACGCTTTTACCGCTACCACCCGGCCCCGTTACTTCAAGGAACAATTGCCAGTCGTACCTGTTCGCCAGCACCATAAATAACGCAGCCAGTACACGATCTGTTTTGCGGTCGTTGCTGGCCACAGAGCGGCGAAGCCACTTCCAGAAGTTCGGCGCGTGGCTGGCCAGCGTTTCCCCTTCGGCTGGTGGGCTGAACGGTAGTTCGCTGGCGATCAACAACCAGTCTGTTTTGCTGTGCTGCCTGAATTGCCCCGTACGGGTATCAAATACCCCATTACTAAAGCCAATCAGATTCCGCGCTGTCACTCCCATGACCGGAAGGCTCAGTTTCATAGTTTCCACTGCCGATTTGACAGCGTTCTGCGAATAGGCCACCTCAGCATCAATGTAAATCTGCGCCATTTCACGCTGCAGCTCTTTGTCCGGAAGCGGGTTCCACACCACGCCGTTATAGTGGTGCACCGTGTCCGAGTCGGCATGGATTGCCAGATCTCCGTCATAATGAGCCAGTAAGACTTCTCCGCGCTGGCTGGCCCCCATCTGATTTAATGCCGGTGATACTCCGCTATGGGCTGGTTCGCGTTTCGTTACCGGGAGATCGACAACAACACTATCCGCCCTGATCCTCTCCAGATAATCATGCCAGTCCTCTGGCTGGCGATCCGGAATGCCCTTATACAATTTGGCATCCTGCACTCCGGCCCGCGCCAGCTTCTCACCAATGACGTTAATCAGTATCGGCTCAATGTTTCCGGCCAGATACACACGGGCACTACGGCGCCCTTTATCGATAATTTGCAGGTTATCCAGCTCTGCCAGTTGCTTTGGCCCCAGATAGATAGGCGGCGTTGTGTCTTCGGCAATTTGCTTACCCAGCCCCTCTTCCCATCCCTTAGCGTGGGCGTAGGCATCAGCACCGGCAAAAATAACCGCCTCTGTAAATTTTTCTTTTGGCAGATGTTTCAGGTTAGGTGCATTTTTCATTCTGGGATCCCCCCGCTCATCTGGAACTTCCCGATCAAAGGATGGAACCAGTACGCCGAACCGTATTTGCGTTTGGCGCTGCGGAGCACCAGTCGGGCCGCTTCCCTGAATTTTTCATCAGGCGCGACAAAGCCGCCAGATTTCAGTTTGACCAGCATCACACCTGTATTTTTCGCCAGTTCCTCGGCCTTTTTGGTGGAAATGCCATACTCTGCGGCCAGCGTAGCGACGGGAGTCATGCCGGGAGGGATTTCACCGCCCTGGGTATCGGTGAGAACCCTTACCTTTTCTTCAAGAACGGTGACTTTCTCCACCAGCAGATCGAAGCGTTTTTCCAGCTCATTGAAATTGAAGTTGCTGATCATGACTGTTTCCCCTTATTACGCTCACCACGTACATAACTCGCAGTGTCACTACTTTGACTGAGTGCCGTAGCCATTCGTGGCAGGTGCCGAAGGGCCGCGCTAACCAGCAATAAATCGCGGCGGGCATCTTCGTCGGAATAGTCTTCGGCATTGACTGCATCCATCGCCAGGTTGCCGATCAGCGTAAGGGCGCTGTTAATGGCGAATGCGCCAGCGGCGTACAAATCAATGTCCTCTGATAGTTGCTCATTGGTATGGTTCTTAAACTCAGGGGAAGACTTTGTGAGCAGATGGTAGATATCACGCATGATCGCCACCTTTCGAACCATGTTCGAGCATATTCGCTGCTAAACTGTCAGAGATACGCCTTGCCAGACTAATAAGGTTCTCACGCCCCACGGAATCAACTTCACATTCTTCGACAACCATCAGCAAAGCCGCCAGTTCACAATCGAGAGAGAGGGTAGGTTGGTTTGACATGTTATGCATGGCGTACCTCCTGAGAGGCGGCGCTATCAAACTCCCAACCACGGCGAGTGGAGTAATCGAAGAACGAAACACGGCATGGAGCCTGTGCGCGGATCTTTGCTGCAAAGACCAACTCCCAACCGGGAAAAGCGGCGCGGGCGTTGGCTTCCGTGTCGGCATCAAAGCGGAGAACTACCGGGGCGCATTCTGGGTAATGCTTCGGGGTAGCCAAGAATAGCCATGTAAATTCAGGGCGAGTTTGGGTATGCTGTTGATCAGCCATAACTGTTACTCCAATTAACGGTTTGGTTAGAGACCCGGTTAGTGGTGGTACACTGCCGGGTTTCGCACTTACAAGGTGAATCGCACCTTTGCATTTAAAGCTACATTTAAGTGAATCGCACTTCAAGTCTTTTATTGTCATTTTTTTTGCGTATACTGAATCGCACCTATCGCAAGGAGACTCAGTAATGGCAACGGGTTCAACTAATAATAAATCACAGCAGCTTAATGCTCGCTTTCCACATGATGTTGTCGCGGACTTAGAAAAAAACCTTGAAGATGGAGAGACAAAAGCACAATTCATTGTCACGGCAGTTAAAGGCGAGATCAAACGCCGACAGCGTAAGAAGACTAAACCCGCTTTGAATGAGGCAACATGATGGCAATAGCTCATAACGAATCCGCGTCCAGCTACCAAGACGCAGAGAAAGCTTTGAACCAAGTAAAAGAGCACTTCTCTAATTATGATTGCGTTGTTAAAACTGACGATCATGGGAACGAAATTGTTGTACGTTTCCCCGAAACTAAATCTCATAATCCACTTGCTGTCACTATCGACAAAAAAAACTTCAATCATAAAAGCCGGTTGAAAGAACACCTCGAGTTCATTGAACGCCAATTGAAAGAAAACGGCAGAATATAGGCTAAATATCTTTTTTGAGCTTTGGTGCTGACCGTTGTGATTTTCTTCGCATCGGTCCCCACCATCCAGATAACGGGGTTTTGCACTTTTTGTGTAGTACTGAAAGCGTCTACCGTTACTTACCTTTTTTGTGTAGGTCCCACACCCAACATCTTGGTTTCCCCAGTTCTGGCGGGATGTACCGAGTTGCAATTGTGCAACTCTAAATGAGGTGCGCAAAATCACTGTACCCTCTACCGGCTCACACTCCCCCCATTGGGGGAAGTATTGGGTATGCTGCAATGCAGTACCCCCTACTCTGAAAATGTAACCAACTATCTTTGAGATGGTCGCTACCGAAAACTCAGGAGATTGGTTATTCCGTATTAACTGCGCCATTGCCGCAGTTCCTGAAGTTTCAGGAGATGAAGCGATTATTTTCGCATCGCTCGACCTTTGACCACCAGCGACAGGCCTGGTATGCTGATTCTGTTCTTTGTTTTCGGTACTACACTGGCGGCCCGGCATGGTCGCCTTTGTTTTTTGTGCCATACCTCCCCCTAAGCTGCTTTACAGCGGCTTTGTTGCCACTCAGAGACTTCAGAAAGAAGCCAACCAACAGCGCGGCCACCCAGTTTACGGCGGGCAGGGAATTGACCTTCCTTTTCCATCATGTAGCGGGTAGTGCGGCAAATCCCTGTAAGCTGACGGCACTCAGCCTCTCGGATCACTCGCTCTGCCTGCGGGGATGATTGTTTGATATAACTCATATAAAAACGCCCTCGTTCATTAATGTTCGAGGGCATTTTTCACTGTATTAATATTGAAAACACCTATACCAAAAAGCCTTAATTTCTACTGAGAATCGGATACTCAAACTGCGTTATTGAGATATTTCACGCTTGAGTTTTTCTAAAGAATCATACGACATGATTTTCTCTATAAATGGCTTAATGGTTTGATAAATGCCAAAATCGCCTCTCTCGCCGTAGGGCCATAATGCAACAGTGAGAACGCTGCTTGGGATAGAAACGCTCTTAACTTTTGACCAGTGCATTAAATCTATGTAAGGAAGCACCTTATATTCTATTATTTTTCGCCTGACGACCTGCCAGTAATTATTTAAAGGTGCATCAATCGGTTCCATTTCCATTTCTTCACGCCAAATTGGCAATAGCTTTTTAAAATCATCAATCAAAATGTCATCAGGAACATTTAGATCAACACTGATGTATAAGCTGCTATCTGTAACCAAACTGACTGAATCGGAGCCTCTCGCCATAAGCAACCCATGATTAACATCACTTTCAGCCATGAGAGACTGCTGTTCTTCTTTGCTTATAGTGAAAGGCATCCCCGCCCTTAGCCCTTTAGAGTCCTGCCCTTGAGCCAGAAACATAACCTCCATCCTCGACAAATATCCGATTCCGTAGCCAGTAGAAAGCGCGTTTGTCGTTTTTGTAAACGACCGATATTTATCAACAAACTCCTCTCCACCTTTAAACTGTTCAGCTGCCCAATCAGGAGTTTCCACTTTCATTTCGTTGAATGGATCACTTTCGGCAAGTGGCGTATTAGCTCCATGTTCTAAATAATACGTCGCCAAGCTCTCATCCCATGAGCACTCATCAAAAATCGACATTCGCCAATATAATTGCCTAAATAAATCTTTGTCAGACATTGACTCAATACATTCATATTTTTTTAAGTTGAATTCTTTTGGCAGATCAAGTGTGCTTTTAATTCTTTTACTCATTTAGCCATCTCCAAAATAGCAACATTAGGATAATCAGAGGAAATAACCTCTAAACGCTCCATCCATTTATTCAGTGCGTCCAGCTTTTCAGGTAAATACTGGCTACGGTTGTAGACGGCCATCACCCCGCCGAGTGAGTGGCCCAGCAGTTGCTCAACAACGTGCGGCGCAATCCCCATGTTGTTTAGTGTGGTGGAGAACGTCCGGCGCAGATCGTGAAGCGTCCAGGGCTCAGAATGCCCCAGGCGTTTATAGATACCTCTTCCCCACTGGCTGACGGCTTCGGGTTTCTTCAACTCCCCCAACAACAGGCCAGTATCCTTATTTCGTGCGACCAGGCTTTTGACGAATGGCCTCATAGCAAAGGGAATTGGCCGCAGTATCTTTTCACCACCCTTGCTGTGCTCTTTCGGCACCGTCCAGATCCAGTCATGTAAATCCCATTCACCGATAGTAGATAGCCTCAGTTCCTGAGTACGGCAACCGAACGCCACCAGCAAATGAAGCAATGCGGTATAGTACGGCTTAAACTTCATCCCGGCACTTTCCCGCCAGATATCTACTAACTCCTGCCGTGTATGCTCCCTGTCCCGCTTATTCTGCTTGCGGCCGACATCATCAATAGTCAGGTCGTCGAGAACGTTGCTCACGGCATAACGATGTACCCGGCAGAACTTCATCGCCTGTTTACACATCTGCAGGAGATAGCCGGCGGCCACTGGCGCTTCATCCCGTACCCGGGCGAAACACTCAAGCCAGTGCCTGGTTTCGCACATTGAAAGCGGGAACGCCCCAATATATGGGTAGATGTGCTTATTAAGCTGCTCGATGTGTTTTTCTACATTAGCCCGCTTATGGGTTGCGTACTCCCTGATCCAGTAATCCATAGCATCTTTCACCGTCACCGGCTTCAGGGTTTCCTGAGTGGTGAAGCTCAGTTGATGTTTTGGGTTCTTGCCTTCTGCCAGCCAAGCGCGGCATTGCTCACGCTTTTCTCTTGCAGATTTCAGAGAAAGATCTGGATAGTTGCCTAACTTTATACGTTGGGAGGTCGTTTCACGGCCGCCGGTTCGAAACGTGAAATACCATGTCATGACACCAATCTTGGAAACCTTGATACTCAGCCCATCACCATCAGCATAAAAGCTGTCTCCGGGACTCTCCCGGCCATTCATTTTACGCAGCGCGGTATCGCTCAGTTTGTTCGTTCCACCAGCCATAAAAACCTCAGTTCATTATTGAGAGTGGGCAGGACTGACTGCACCACTGACTGCACATTTCGATGTTACTCTATGAACGACAATGAACAAAGACAAACCGAAAATGTAACTTTCCCTTTTGTATTCAATACATTGAATGAACATTAACGAACCATGATAAACTGCAAAAAACGTAGGTTTTGAAAATACGGCATGAACTGATACTAATCAGCGAAATGTTTGTTTTAAAAGGCGCTACTCGGCATGGGGAAGCGCCTTTTTTATTAACGTCACACGGGAGGCTTTGGCGATGAACGCAAGATGTGAACCTGTCTATTTTGGCGATGAATCTAAAAAGATAATCCTGGGTGATGCTCTGACCGAACTGAAAAAGCTGCCGTCAGAAAGCGTCGATCTCATTTTCGCCGACCCACCTTATAACATCGGTAAAGACTTTGACGGGATGGTGGAATCCTGGGACGAAGAGGCATTTTTGGCATGGCTGTTTGAGTGCATTGACGAGTGCCATCGCATTCTCAAATCACACGGCACCATGTACATCATGAACAGTACGGAGAACATGCCGTACATCGATCTCAAATGCCGCCAGCTCTTTACCATCAAGAGCCGTATCGTGTGGTCATACGATAGCTCCGGGGTGCAGGCCAAAAATCACTTTGGTTCGATGTATGAACCGCTTCTGATGATGGTAAAAGATCAGAAAAACTACACGTTTAATCGTGATGATATTTTGGTTGAAGCCAAAACGGGCGCTAAACGTGCACTGATAGACTACAGAAAGAACCCGCCTCAACCTTACAACCAGAAAAAAGTACCAGGCAATGTCTGGGAGTTTCCACGCGTTCGTTATCTGATGGACGAATACGAAAATCACCCGACTCAAAAACCCAAAGCCCTCCTTGAACGCATCATTCTGGCTTCCTCCAGTCCAGATGACAGCGTGCTGGATCCGTTTGCCGGTAGCTTCACTACCGGTGCCACTGCCGTGGAATTAGGTCGCAAGTTTGTCGGGATTGAAATCAATGCCGAGTACGTAAAAATGGGGCTCAGAAGAATGAGCATTGGTTCGCATTTTTCAGAGAATGAACTTGCAAAGGTGAAAAAGCGGAAGACAAAAAATCTGTCTAAAAAGAGTCGATTAACAGCAAAGAGCGGCGATCTTTCAGCAAAGTAAAGGCATTGTAAGTCTGCTTTTCAGCTTGCAGATTTCGTGTATATTCCCTGCACGCTTGGGCATGAATACACAGGGTTTGGTAATGATTCGCAAGTATTGGTGGCTGGTTGTTTTTGCGGTCTTCGTTTTTCTCTTTGATGCGCTGCTCATTCAGTGGATAGAGCTGATGACAACGGAGCACGATAAGTGCCGGAATATGAATTCTGTAAACCCCCTCAAGCTGGTCAACTGCGTCGACCTCGAATAGCACGACGAAAAATACGTCGACAGCCGTCAGGCCCTGGCGGCTAAAACTACCCTGGCTGATTTTCACTCTGCATTAATTGCATTACACAGCCGTCTGGGCTTAACATTTTTAATACGTTATCAACTAATACTGGCGCTTGCCCATACAAATCATAACTCACTGGATTCATTAACCAGTTTTTTATTATCCCGCTAAAGCTACCATGCAGAATAATGATGATGACATCTAAATCCAGACTGGTAGCAATCAGATTTTCATCCACGCACTTTTGCAGTGAATCACGAATGCTTTGATGACTGAGACCTATTTTATCGCGAATGGTCTGTTCTGATATCATATCGTTATGAAATTCACATTTATGATATAAAATTTGCATTAATGCCTGCTGGCGAGGATTCTGTGCAATATATTGCAATCCCACTACAAACTTTTCACGCAGTCGCTGTAAAGGATTATCCCCCCAACGACCAATAAGCTTATCCTGAATAAGATCGCGTAATGAAGGTTGTTGTAACCATAGCGCATTGAACAATTGCGTCTTATTTTCAAAATGCCAATAGAGCGCCCCCCGCGTCACGCTGGCGGCATCCGCAATGTCGTTTAACGTCGTATTGCTAACACCACGCACGGCAAACTGCATAATCGCTGTTTCTATCAGGTGCTGTCGTGTTTTGAGGGCATCAGCTTTCGTTTTTCTGGCCATGGTTTCGACTGTCTGAGGTAAGGTAGAGAATGATTAACTTTCTTATGTAATATTTGCTAAACGGAACAAATGTATCACTTAGCGTTTATTTAGACGAGTTCTAAAACAGTTAATTATGGATATTGCACACGAATAAACAAAACAAATAACAACCACCAATATATTCACCAATCAAATACTTATTTCAATATGTGTTTATGCGCATCATAGCATTACTATTAAAACCATAATGAAACAACCGAAGATAAATCCTTTTTTGTTTTTACGTGCCGTGTATCGCGCCCATAAATAAGTATTGCTTACATCGCAAGCTAATAATTTGTAGGATAGCCAACCATTATTTTCACTTGTGCGCGTTATCGCCTCTGCGTTACCCGGTTAATAACGAGCGTTCGGTTTTTTAAGGAATAGAAATGACGAAAAATGCCAGGTTTTCACTCCTGCCCTCATTCATCATCATGTCCGCTGTATTACTCGCCGGTTGTAACGATCAGGGAGAAACACAAGCTCACCCCGCAGAGCCGCAGGTGACTGTCCATGTCGTCGAAAAGGCGCCTTTAGCCGTGACGACCGAATTACCTGGGCGCACAACAGCATTTCGTATTGCTGAAGTCCGTCCTCAGGTCAGCGGGATTGTACTTAAACGGAATTTCACCGAGGGAAGCGATGTTGAAGCCGGTCAGTCGCTTTATCAGATCGATCCTGCGACTTACCAGGCCGACTACGACAGCGCCAAAGGCGAACTGGCAAAGAGTGAAGCGGCAGCAGCTATCGCACATTTAACGGTAAAACGTTATGTCCCGCTGGTTGGCACTAAGTACATCAGCCAGCAAGAGTACGATCAGGCCATTGCTGATGCTCGCCAGGCCGATGCCTCCGTTATCGCGGCAAAAGCGGCGGTCGAAAGCGCTCGTATCAACCTGGCCTACACCAAAGTGACATCGCCCATTAGCGGACGTATCGGTAAATCTAACGTCACCGAAGGCGCATTAGTCACGAATGGCCAGGCAACTGAGCTTGCTACCGTGCAACAACTTGATCCTATTTACGTCGACGTAACACAGTCCAGTAATGACTTTATGCGCCTTAAACAGTCCGTTGAGCAAGGGAGCCTGCATAAAGACAGCGCCAGCAGTACCGTCGAACTGGTGATGGAAAATGGTCAGTCGTACCCGCTGAAAGGTGCGTTGCAGTTCTCTGATGTCACCGTTGATGAAAGTACCGGATCCATCACCCTCAGGGCCGTATTCCCTAACCCACAGCACACGCTGCTGCCGGGCATGTTTGTGCGTGCTCGTATTGATGAAGGCGTCCAGCCGAATGCCATTCTCGTTCCCCAACAAGGGGTAACGCGTACGCCACGCGGTGATGCAACGGTGATGGTTGTCAATGACAAGAGTCAGGTCGAGGCTCGCACCGTCATTGCTACTCAGGCGATAGGTGATAAGTGGTTAATCAGCGAGGGCTTACAGCCTGGCGATAAGGTTATCGTCAGCGGATTGCAGAAAGCGCGTCCCGGCATAAAGGTTAAAGCAACCACCGATACCGAAACTCCAGCCGCAAAAACTGCGCAATAAGGTAACCGGACATGGCTAACTTTTTTATCAATCGCCCTATTTTTGCCTGGGTTCTGGCCATCATTCTGATGATGGCAGGGGCTCTGGCAATCATGCAACTGCCCGTTGCACAGTATCCGACCATTGCACCTCCTGCGGTCGCTATTTCTGCCACCTACCCAGGTGCGGATGCGCAGACAGTACAAGACACGGTTACGCAGGTTATCGAACAGAATATGAACGGTATCGATAACCTGATGTATATGTCCTCCACCAGCGATTCCTCCGGGAGCGTCACCATTACTCTGACTTTCGAGTCGGGTACTGACCCGGATATCGCACAGGTCCAGGTGCAAAACAAATTACAGTTAGCGATGCCCTTACTGCCACAGGAAGTACAGCAGCAGGGGATCAGCGTCGAGAAATCCAGTAGCGGTTTCCTGATGGTGGCGGGTTTTGTCTCCGATAATAACAATCTGACGCAGGATGATATTTCCGACTATGTGGCGTCTAACGTTAAAGACGCAATAAGCCGAACAGCAGGTGTCGGCGATGTCCAGATGTTTGGTGCACAGTACGCAATGCGCATCTGGCTCGACAGCAATGCAATGAACAAATATCAGTTGACTCCGCTGGACGTTATCAATCAACTGAGAACGCAAAACAATCAGATTGCCGCAGGCCAACTGGGAGGCGCACCATCCGTCCAGGGTCAACAACTTAATGCCTCCATTATTGCTCAGACACGCCTGAAAACGCCGGAAGAGTTTGGTCGCATAACGCTGAAGGTGGGCCAGGATGGCTCAATGGTTCACCTCAGAGATGTAGCCCGCATCGAACTGGGCGGCGAAAACTATAACATGGTGACGAAAATTAATGGTCAGCCCGCAACAGGTCTGGGCATTAAGCTGGCGACCGGTGCAAATGCGCTGGATACTGCCGCAGGCGTCAAAGCAAAGCTGGCTGAGTTACAACCTTTCTTCCCGCAAGGTTTGCAAGTGGTTTACCCCTATGACACTACACCATTTGTAAAAATCTCGATTAACGAGGTGGTGAAAACGCTGTTTGAAGCCATCATCCTCGTCTTCCTGGTGATGTACCTGTTCCTGCAAAATCTACGCGCCACGCTAATTCCAACTATCGCAGTGCCTGTCGTGCTGTTGGGAACATTCGCGATCCTCGCCGCATTCGGATTCTCCATCAACACGCTAACGATGTTCGGAATGGTGCTGGCCATCGGCCTGCTGGTCGATGACGCCATCGTGGTAGTAGAAAACGTCGAACGCGTCATGGCGGAAGAGAAACTGCCGCCCAAAGAGGCGACGCAGAAATCCATGGTCCAGATCCAGGGCGCACTGGTCGGGATCGCGATGGTGCTCTCGGCGGTATTTATCCCCATGGCGTTCTTTGGCGGCTCGACCGGCGCCATTTACCGCCAGTTCTCTCTGACCATTGTTTCAGCGATGGCGCTTTCTGTTCTGGTCGCCCTCATTCTTACGCCAGCGCTTTGTGCAACGCTGCTAAAACCCGTTTCCGCCGGACATGTTGAAAAGAAAGGCGGTTTTTTCGGATGGTTTAACGCCCTGTTCGATAAAAGCGTCGGGCATTACAGCAATAGTATCAGCGGTATTCTGCGCAAAACCGGACGCTACTTGTTGCTATATGTTCTTATCGTCGGCGGAATGGCTGTTCTGTTTTTACGCCTCCCTACCTCCTTCTTGCCCGATGAGGATCAGGGGGTCTTTATGACAATGGTGCAACTTCCTGCCGGTGCGACACAGACGCGCACACAGCAGGTGCTGGATCAGATTCAGAATTACTACCTGAACCAGGAAAAAGCGAACGTAAAATCGGTGTTCACCGTTAATGGCTTCAGCTTTAGCGGCCAGGGACAGAACTCCGGTATCGTCTTTATTAGCCTCAAACCATGGGAAGAGCGTTCGGGCGATGAAAACGGCGTGACGGCTATCGTCGAACGTGCGACCAGGGCGTTCAGCCAGATTAAAGATGGACTGGTGTTCCCGTTCAACATGCCTGCCATTCTTGAACTGGGTACCGCGACCGGCTTTGATTTTCAGTTAATTGATCAGGCTAACCTCGGTCATACAGAACTGACTAAAGCCCGGAACCAGTTGCTGGGTATGGTGAGAGAGCATCCAGATTTACTGGTGCGCGTGCGCCCTAACGGTCTGGAAGATACCCCGCAATTTAAGCTGGATATTGATCAGGAAAAAGCCCAGGCGTTAGGCGTAAGTCTGTCGGATATAAACCAAACGATTTCCACGGCCCTTGGCGGCACCTATGTGAACGATTTTATCGATCATGGCCGAGTGAAAAAGGTATACGTTCAGGCTGACGCGCCGTTCCGTATGTTACCCAACGACATCAACAATCTCTACGTACGTAGTGGGAATGGTGAAATGGTGCCATTCTCTGCGTTCAGTTCGTCGCATTGGATTTATGGTTCACCCCGCCTGGAGCGTTACAACGGTATGCCATCAATGGAAATACTGGGAGAGGCCGCGCCGGGTCGAAGCACCGGTGAAGCCATGGCGCTCAT
This sequence comes from Citrobacter sp. Cb080, assembly GCF_030334745.1. Lineage (NCBI taxonomy): Bacteria > Pseudomonadati > Pseudomonadota > Gammaproteobacteria > Enterobacterales > Enterobacteriaceae > Citrobacter > Citrobacter sp. Cb080. Next base: position 147,072 of record NZ_JAOWDG010000063.1, read on the forward strand.
GGAAAACCTGGCAGCACAGCTGCCAACCGGTATCGGCTATGACTGGACGGGGATGTCATATCAGGAACGGCTCTCCGGCAATCAGGCACCTGCGTTATACGCTATTTCGTTAATCGTCGTCTTCCTGTGTCTCGCCGCATTGTATGAGAGCTGGTCTATTCCATTTTCAGTCATGTTGGTTGTACCGCTCGGCGTGGTCGGTGCGCTTCTGGCGGCGTCCATACGCGGTCTGAATAACGACGTTTACTTCCAGGTAGGTCTGCTGACTACCATCGGTCTTTCCGCCAAAAACGCTATCCTTATCGTGGAGTTTGCCAAAGACCTGATGGATAAAGAAGGTAAAGGGTTGATTGAAGCCACACTGGAGGCGTCACGCATGCGTCTTCGTCCAATCCTGATGACATCCCTGGCGTTTATTCTGGGGGTTATGCCTCTGGTTATCAGCCACGGAGCAGGTAGCGGGGCGCAGAATGCGGTCGGTACAGGCGTAATGGGAGGCATGCTGACCGCGACATTGTTAGCAATCTTCTTCGTCCCCGTCTTCTTCGTTGTCGTCAGACGGCGTTTTAGTCGACGCAACGTTTAATTTGTAAAATAAAGGCGTCTTCGGACGCCTTTTTCACCTAAGATGCCCCTCTTTATTTATTAATAAGATAGCCATTTATTTCTAATAAACCCTTCCTGAAAAAATCGCGAATCACCTTTCTTTTTATCCATTATTTTTACAATCCACATGAATTGAGATTATTCCTCATGTCAGTATTTTTTTAAGAAGTGGTAAAATAATCGCCGAGTTCGCAGATGGCTTAGCGTTTGTCTTTGCTCAATTAGCGAAACGCTTATTTTTGAGGTAACACCATGAAAAGATTAATATCCGTTGCATTGCTTACCGCATTCCTGGCCGGCTGTGCACACGATTCTCCTTGCGTACCTGTATACGACGATCAGGGGCGCCTGGTTCATACCAATACCTGTATGAAAGGCACCACGCAGGATAACTGGGAAACAGCCGGTGCCATCGCCGGTGGCGCAGCAGCCGTTGCCGGGCTGACGCTTGGGATAGTCGCCCTGACCAAATAAATCTTCTTAAAAGCGCGGTGGGTACCGCGCTTTTTGCAATAAGAATTAAATCTTCATATAAGACAAAACGTTGGTATATAGCACTCAACGTATAATAAAATTATTATAGATTTTCCTCACATATCCACGATTTGAAATTAGCATTTTTTCAGTTCTTCGTAACAGCGCGCTTTCTTTTCATTATTCTCACGTCATCAATATTAACGTACGAAATCGTTATCACGCGTCCGGTTTGATTTTTAAATTTTTTGCGCCGAAATGTGGCTTACGTTTCAATTTTGCACCACTTCAGGGCGCTGCATTTATTTTTTCCTGTCTACACTCTGGATATTGCGTCGAATAATCGTGCGCAAAAACCTGGCACTACCTTTGCTTAAAAGAGTATGGCCATAGCCACAGACAGGTAAAAGACGTTTTCAGAACGTTTCCATAACAATAATTCCTCCACACAGGATGCTCTATGAAAAAGATGATAATAGCCAGCCTGGCTGCGGCCGGCGTGCTGCTTGCGGTTGCAAATCAGGCACATGCCGGCGCAACACTTGATGCCGTAAAGAAAAAAGGTTTTGTGCAGTGTGGGATCAGTGACGGGTTGCCTGGCTTTTCTTATGCCGATGCAAGCGGTAAGTTCTCAGGTATTGATGTCGACGTATGTCGTGGCGTTGCCTCCGCCGTATTTGGCGATGATAGCAAAGTAAAATATACCCCGCTCACCGCCAAGGAACGCTTTACCGCACTACAATCAGGTGAAGTCGACATGCTCTCTCGTAATACCACCTGGACCTCCTCTCGTGACGCAGGAATGGGAATGTCTTTCACTGGCGTAACGTATTACGACGGCATTGGTTTTCTTACCCACAATAAAGCGGGTCTCAAGAGTGCTAAAGAGCTGGATGGCGCAACGGTTTGTATCCAGGCAGGAACAGATACCGAACTGAACGTGGCTGACTACTTTAAAGCCAACAACATGAAGTACACCCCTGTCACTTTTGACCGCTCGGATGAATCAGCTAAAGCTCTGGAATCTGGACGCTGCGACACGCTGGCTTCCGACCAGTCTCAATTGTACGCCCTGCGAATCAAGCTGAGTAATCCTGCGGAATGGATTGTCCTGCCAGAAGTTATTTCTAAAGAACCGCTGGGACCTGTTGTACGTCGTGGAGACGATGAGTGGTTCTCCATTGTTCGCTGGACGCTGTTCGCCATGCTGAATGCGGAAGAAATGGGCGTTAACTCGAAAAACGTCGATGAAAAAGCGGCTAATCCTGCAACGCCGGATATGGCACACCTGTTAGGCAAAGAAGGGGATTATGGTAAGGATCTGAAGCTTGATAACAAATGGGCTTACAACATTATCAAGCAGGTAGGTAACTACTCGGAGATCTTTGAGCGTAACGTGGGATCGGAAAGCCCACTGAAGATCAAACGTGGACAGAACAACCTCTGGAATAACGGTGGCATTCAATATGCGCCACCGGTGCGCTAATACGTAGTGATGTAACGGGCGCCGCGACTGCGGCGCTCAGTCCAGAGTCATAGTTACCGAGGTTTTCTTATGTTCCATCGCCGCTCAATCGTAAAAGGATCGTTATCCTTTTCTAACCCTGCGGTCCGCGCCTGGTTATTTCAAATACTTGCCGTCATTGCAGTCATCAGCATTGCGGTCTATCTCATCCATAACACGATAAATAACCTGAATAATAGCGGTATTACCTCGGGATTCTCTTTTCTCGATCGCAGCGCCGGATTTGGTATTGTCCAGCATCTGATCGATTACGAGCAAGGCGATACGTATGGCCGTGTTTTTATCGTTGGCCTGCTCAATACGCTATTGGTTTCTGCACTGTGCATTGTTTTTGCATCAATTCTCGGTTTCTTTCTCGGACTGGCACGCCTGTCAGATAACTGGTTATTACGAAAGCTCTCGACGATCTACATCGAAACGTTCCGCAATATACCGCCGCTGCTGCAGATCTTCTTTTGGTATTTCGCCGTATTACGTAACCTGCCCGGCCCACGTCAGGCCGTTAACGCGCTGGACTTGATGTTTCTGAGTAACCGGGGACTCTATATTCCGGCACCGCAAATGGGAGAAGGATTTTTTGCCTTTTGCGGCGCTGTAATTATCACTATCGTCGTCACTATCGGGCTATTTCGCTACAACAGAATGCACCAGACTAAAACCGGTCAGCTACGCCGGACCTGGCCCACGGCTCTGGCGCTGATCGTGCTTTTACCGATGATCTCACAGTGGCTGTTTGGCGCAGCGCTTCACTGGGATATCCCCGCCCTTCGCGGTTTTAACTTCCGTGGCGGTATGGTGCTTATTCCCGAACTGGCTGCCCTGACGCTGGCGCTTTCAGTGTATACCTCGGCGTTTATTGCAGAAATTATTCGAGCGGGAATCCAGGCCGTTCCTTATGGGCAACATGAAGCAGCACGCTCGTTGGGTCTACCAAATCCGGTGACACTGCGCCAGGTGATCATCCCACAGGCGCTACGCGTCATCATTCCCCCATTAACCAGCCAGTATCTGAATATCGTCAAAAACTCCTCACTTGCGGCCGCTATTGGCTACCCGGATATGGTTTCACTGTTTGCCGGCACGGTACTCAATCAAACAGGGCAAGCCATTGAAACTATTGCTATCACGATGTCGGTGTACCTGATCATCAGCCTGAGCATTTCTCTGCTGATGAATATTTATAACCGCCGTATTGCACTGATTGAGCGCTAAGGAGCCATGATGACAAAAGCACTGCTGTCTCACCCCTCGCGTCAGAATAGTAACCCGGCAAGCCGCAGTCTACTCTGGATGCGTAAAAACCTGTTCTCCAGTTGGTCAAATAGCCTGCTCACGCTGCTGTGCGTTTGGCTGATTTGGTCATTTCTTCCGCCACTGCTGAACTGGGTATTCTTTCAGGCCAACTGGGTCGGTTCAACCCGCGCAGACTGCACCAAAGCTGGGGCTTGCTGGGTGTTCATTCATGAACGCTTTGGGCAATTCATGTATGGACTTTATCCCCACGATCAGCGCTGGCGCGTAAATCTGGCCCTGATCATTGGCCTGGCCTCTATCGTCCCTATGTTCTGGAAATCTATTCCCCACCGTGGCCGCTATATCGCCGTCTGGGCCGTCGTTTATCCCGTGGTGGTCTGGTGGTTGATGTACGGTGGTTTTTTCGGACTTGAGCGCGTAGAAACCCGACAGTGGGGCGGATTAACACTGACGCTTATCATTGCATCCGTGGGGATTGCGGGCGCGCTTCCGTGGGGTATTTTACTGGCGCTTGGACGTCGGTCTCATATGCCAGTCGTGCGGATTTTATCCGTCATTTTCATTGAGTTCTGGCGCGGTGTGCCGTTGATTACCGTCCTTTTTATGTCCTCGGTCATGCTTCCTCTGTTTATGTCCGAAGGGACCAGTATCGACAAACTTATCCGGGCGCTGGTCGGCGTGATTCTTTTCCAGTCGGCGTATGTCGCAGAAGTGGTTCGCGGAGGGTTACAGGCCCTACCAAAAGGTCAGTATGAAGCCGCTGAATCACTGGCGTTAGGGTATTGGAAAACGCAAGGGCTGGTCATTCTTCCGCAAGCCCTCAAGCTGGTTATTCCGGGTCTGGTTAACACGATTATCGCCCTGTTTAAGGATACCAGTCTGGTCATCATCATCGGCCTGTTTGATCTCTTCAGTAGCGTGCAGCAGGCAACTGTGGACCCTGCATGGTTGGGTATGTCGACGGAAGGATATGTTTTCGCTGCACTGATTTACTGGATCTTCTGTTTTAGCATGTCGCGTTACAGCCAACATCTGGAAAAACGTTTTAACACCGGGCGTACACCGCACTGAGGAATTTATGAGCCAATTATTAATGCCGTCTACCGACGCGATGATTACGCTGGAAAACGTCAACAAATGGTACGGACAGTTTCACGTCCTGAAAAACATCAACCTGAAGGTAAAGCAGGGAGAACGCATCGTATTATGCGGACCTTCCGGTTCGGGTAAATCGACAACTATCCGCTGTATCAACCATCTTGAAGAGCATCAGCAAGGACGTATTGTGGTGGATGGGATCGAACTCAATGAAGATATCCGCAATATTGAGCGCGTCAGACAAGAAGTTGGCATGGTTTTTCAGCACTTTAATCTCTTTCCTCATTTGACGGTCCTGCAAAACTGCACGCTGGCACCGATCTGGGTGCAAAAGATGCCAAAAAAAGAGGCTGAAGCTCTGGCAATGCACTACCTTGAGCGAGTTCGCATTGCTGAACATGCGCATAAATATCCCGGGCAAATCTCTGGTGGGCAGCAACAGCGCGTAGCCATTGCACGCTCACTGTGCATGAAACCTAAAATTATGTTATTCGATGAACCTACATCAGCGTTGGATCCTGAAATGGTAAAAGAAGTACTTGATACCATGATAGGTCTGGCGCAATCAGGTATGACCATGCTGTGTGTTACCCATGAAATGGGCTTTGCCCGCACAGTGGCCGACCGGGTGATCTTTATGGATCTTGGCGAGATTGTTGAACAGGCAGCACCGGATGAGTTTTTTGCTCACCCCAAATCTGAACGCACTCGTGCGTTTTTATCGCAGGTTATTCATTAAAGTCATGCGCCGGATACAGCCCGGCGTTTAACAGATAAAACAAAAGACCCAGTCTTTCGACTGGGCCTTTTGTTTTTATTTGATGTCTGGCAGTTCCCTACTCTCGCATGGGGAGACCCCACACTACCATCGGCGCTACGGCGTTTCACTTCTGAGTTCGGCATGG